>CAZHNG010000005.1:40258-52427 GCA_964533785.1 uncultured Saprospiraceae bacterium
GAATATTGTTTGGCTAAAGGTGAAGCAATTACAAGCGAAGATAAAATTGCGCAGGAGGAAGCACAGGAAGACTTTATTCCCAATCCAATTCTTACGAAAGCCCGTCTGTTATTTGATGGCGGTTATTACGAAAAGGCATATACAGTCATTGATGATAAATCTGAAAAAGACTTCACCGAAGAACGGTTCCAACTAGAATTGAATTACCGTAAAGGCCGAATTCTACATGGGATGAAAAAATATGAAAAGGCACTTTTATTCTACCAAAAGACCATAAGTATAGGTGAAAAAATGCCTTATTATTATGCATGTAATGCAGCTTTACAGATAGGGTTGATTTTTGAAATTCGTCAGGATCTAAAGAATGCCAGGTATTACTATGAAAAGTGCTTGGATATTCATCCTTCGGAATACAAATCGAGTTTGCACCAAAAGGCGAAAGCAGGATTGGCCAGGATTGGGTAGCTCCGGTAAAAGTCCTGCGGTTTAGCCTTGCGAACTGTCCAGGAATAAATGCCAATCAGTTTGGGGGCTTCATGCTTGAATTTGCACAATTATAGCAGCGCCATTTCGATCACTGTTCTTTGCCATTCCTTTTCTTTACAAATGTGAAATATACCAACAACAGACCAGCTATACTTAATATAACGTATACCAATACGCTGGAAAATAAGCTTCCTTCATTTCTCCCCAGGTCTTCTGCTGCGGGTTCGGTTGTTTCTTCAGCTTCACCGTTTGCAGACAGTGCGCCTACGATTGCTGAAGTATTATGTTTCAAAAGATCTAAATAAGTAGTAACGGAGGAGTTTTCCTTGCCTAGAGAACCAACGTAGAGCATTTCACCCAATGCAACGCCACTGTCCGTTGCAAGCTGGTCCAATCCTTTTGTTGTACAGACCATTTCTTTAAATATAGCGGGTACCTTATACTGGTTGATGATCTTACTCAACCGAGGAATGTTTTCCGTGGGGTTATCCGTTTCGTTGGCAGTGCCTACAAGTGTTTCAACTTTTATTCCATATTTGTTGGCATAATACCGAAAAGCATCATGGCAGGTAATGAGTATCTTTTGAGCGGAGGATAGTTGATTAATTTGTCGTTGTATAGAGCGATCGATATCTTTTATTTGTTGCTGGTACACTCCATGGTTAAACTGAAAGATCTCTTTGCTTTCCGGCAATAGTCCGGATAGGGCCTCTTTGATATTGTCAATATAGATCAATCCCCAGCTAGGATCTAACCAGGCATGCGGGTCAACCGGCTGGTCATAATCCAGTGTCAGAATGGGATCTACCCCCTCGGAGAGTAGTATAATCGGGGCAGTGACCTGTTGGGTTTCAAGCCATTCATTGAATCCAACTTCCAAGGCCAGTCCATTCATCAGGATAAGGTCTGCTCGCTTTATCAAGTCAAGGTCTTCAGTTGTGGGTTTGTAGTGATGCGGATCTATTCCTATGGGTACAAGGTGATTTACCTCTATTTCGCCACCGGCAATATTCTCTATCATGTCAGCAAATACAGAGGATGTTGTCACGATAACCGGTTTTTGGGCTGTAACAACATGGCAGAGCACCATCAAAAATGGTACGTAGAGATACTTAGCTAAAAAGGTAATTGAAAGTCTCTTGTCAGAATTAAACAAAGGGGCTTTCCCATTATTGAAATAATTGTTTCCCACGATAACTACTTGAACTATATTTGCATAATAAACTGGTTTAAGGTGTTGTGAAAACAGCCTCCTGGAAAGTAAGGACAACAAAACGCAGAAGCCAGAAATTGTCCTGAATGCCTATTGGGATTCTATAAGGACTTAGGCCGCAGGCCATCAGAAAACTTTAAATCAGTTCAATAACCATAGGTTTCATTTTCTTCAATTTACAAAAAAATTATTTCTTTAAGATAGCATCACCAATAGCACAGTTAAAACACAGTTTAGGTTGACAATAAGATTGTTTTAAACCAATTAACCCTTGGGATTGCAGGGCATTATTGGCGATCACTCCCAGGTTTTTCCATTTGCGGATTATATGGTTGCTTTCCGGAGGTAAACTTTCTAATAAGTGGATTGCCTTTTCTTTGAGGGTGTCATCCTTTTTGTAATTTCCGTAAAAAAAGGTAAAGGGAGCTATGGTGTTGATGATGAGTAGGTTGATGGCTGTTTTTCCAAGAATTTTCGCCTGGCTAAAGGTAGAGGGTTTGTCGAGTATGTAATGCTGTTGCCAGTAATGCTGAAGCTTTACGGTCAACATATTTTCTATTTCTCCAATGCTTTTAGCGGCGATCATTTTACTGAATAAATGATCGGTATGGAAACATAGGGACGCTAATTGGGCTAATCTGATTGTTGGAAAATTGGCAGGCCGGAGTTTTGAGAACCGCCAAACAGATCTGTCCAACGGTTGAAGGCCATAAGCATGTTGTAATAATTTATACTCTCTCTTGAGTTTTTTGGGGTAATCGGTTTCAAAGTTCTGGTCCAAAAAACCTGCCTGACCCAGGAACAGTGCTTCCAGTTTCAGCAAACTGTGTTTGTTCTTTGCAATTAATTTATGCGGAAAAGAACGTGCGAGTTGTTCGAAAGGCTGAGCATTGATTTTCTGTCCAAACCCTTTTGCTAGGAAAATAAAAAATGTAGCCGCCCAATTCCTATGGTTTAGGAGGAATATTTTTTTTATGTCTTTTGTTTTTTGTTGCAGCCGTTCTATGGCGCATCGTTCCAACCAATTTTCAATTATAAAAGGATCTACTTTCTCCAGCAGGTCAGAGCAGGGGATCCAATTTTTATTTTCTTGCAGCCGGAAATAATTTTTCAGGAATCCGGGCTGAATCCTGCGCTTTAATTCAATGGTTGGGATATTTCGGTCACTGCTTGTCTTTATCTTGGTATCTTCTTCCAGGACGACATGCAATATTACACTATCGTACACTCTATCCCTATGGTGATTGTGTTTGAGCCAGTCGGACGATTTGACGTGTATTTCAACATTTCCGACCCAGGTGGTTTGGCCGATTTTAATTTTTGCGTTAGAAAAGTCCGGACCGCTGTTTAAATTATAATCTCCAGGATGGATGATATCAACGGGCTCGCCGCTTGTGGTCGCTAATTGTTTAGGGTCAAAGTGGCGAAGGCGCCACACGTAATGCAAGAATTCTTCTCTCATGGGTAACGAGTTGTGGGTTAAGTCTAAAACAATCTTTATTATGGAGTAAAGTTACAAAAAACAATTTTTAAAACAAATTTTTTCTATAAAATTTTTTAAAAACATAATTGAATTCGTTTTTGTTGTCTGCTTTATACGGATGGGTATCAACCAGTTTCCATTCGTCATCGTTTATTGAGGGAAAATAAGTGTCTCCGTCTGCCACTACCGTATCTACTTCAGTAAGATAAATGCGGTCGAGGTAAGGTAAGCTGAGTTCATAGATCTGGGCGCCGCCAATGATAAAAGCTTCGGTTTCGTTATTTTCTTTGGCAATAGAGAGGGCCTCTTCTAATGTGTGTGCGGTAATCACGCCCGATGCAGCAAAAAAAAGATTGCGGGTAAGTACAATATTCGTTCTTTTAGGAAGTGGCTTGCCGATAGACAAAAAAGTTTTTCGCCCCATTATGACGTGGTGATTGAGGGTTGTTTTTTTAAAATATTTAAGGTCTGCAGGCAAATACCAGGGGATCTGGTTGTCTTTTCCTATGACTCTATTTTTATCGGTAGCAACAATGGCGGACACTATCATTTATTCTATTATTTTATTTATCCAAACAAGTGCCTATTTTAACATTTTAGTAAAATTGCAAAGGAATAATAATTTCTGAGTAATCATCAAAGAAACTACAGAATTTTTGAAAGAGCAATTATTAGAGTGTATTCCCAATTTTAGTGAGGGCCGTAATGCTCAAAACATTGAAAAGATCGTTGGGGAGATCGTGCAGATGAAGGGCATTCATTTGCTTGGCGTTGAACCAGGTAAAGGTGCGAACCGAACAGTAGTCACCTTTGCCGGACCACCACAAAAGGTTATCGATGCTGCTTTTGCTGCTATCAAAAAGGCTAGCGAATTGATTGACATGCGTTTGCACACGGGGGCACATCCGCGTCTTGGTGCCACCGATGTTTGCCCATTGGTCCCGATCGCTAACCTTTCTTTACAGGACGCTGCTGTTTTGGCACATAAATTGGGCGCCAGGGTGGGCAGGGAGTTAGAGATCCCGGTATACATGTACGAAGCCGCCGCTTTGCATCCTCAGCGAAGAGACCTCGCCAATATCCGGTCGGGAGAATACGAAGGTTTAACCCGCAAAATACTGATGGAAGACTGGAAGCCGGATTACGGTCCATCGGTATTTAATGCCAAATCAGGTGCTTGTGCTATTGGTGCAAGGAATTATTTGGTCGCTTATAACGTTAATCTGGCTACTACTTCTGTATCGGCTGCTAAAGCTATTGCCCGGTCCGTGAGGGAAAGCGGTTATGTATGCACCTTAAGTTCCGGCCGGAAAGTAAGGGTAAAAGGTAGTCACAAAGGATTAAAAGCCATAGGTTGGTTCATAGAAGAATATGGATTTGCACAGGTATCCATGAACTTGGTCAAGTTGAGTGAAACTGGGATCCATCAAGCCTTTCTGGCCTGTAAAGAAGCAGCCAGTAAGCTGGGGGTTGCGGTTACCGGATCGGAACTGATCGGTTTGATCCCCTTATGGGCAATACTGGAAGCAGGACGTCATTTCCTCGAAAAAGAAACAAGAGTTAGTGAGGAGCGGACTGATAAAGAATTAATACAATCAGCAATTCATGGATTAGGATTAAATGCTATGGGACATTTTAATCCCAGCGAAAAAATCATCGAATACAAAATAGGAATGAAGGATTATGGCTTTGATACTATGCATTGAAACCGCTACGGAGATCTGTTCGGTAGCATTGGGCGAAAACGAAAAATTGCTGGTCTTAAAAGAAAAAATTGAAGGCTACCGACATGCCTCTCAGTTAACTTTGCTGATACAAGAATGCTTGGCGGAGGCGGGTAAATATTTGTCAGATCTAGATGCAGTGGCTGTAAGCAACGGACCGGGGTCTTATACCGGATTGCGGATAGGCGTTTCCACGGCGAAAGGTATTTGCTATGGACAAAACGTCCCCCTCATAAGTGTTGGCACACTGGAGTCACTTGCCGTAGGCGCGCAAATGCTTTTTCCGGAAGCCTCTTATTTTATTCCAATGATCGATGCCCGGAGGATGGAAGTGTATACCGCTATTTACGATAGTCAGTTGAAGGAGGTAAAACCAGCTTTCGCCTATGTGCTGGAAAAAAATGCTTTCAGCGAATACCACCAAGACAATAAGACCGTCGTATTTTCCGGCAATGGGGTAGCAAAAAGCCGGCCCTTTTTCCGGGATGAGCGGCAAAAAATTACTGATGTTCGTTGTTCGGCCCGGTATTTGTGCCCTATCGCTTCCCAAAAATTTCGGACGAAGGAATTCCAGGATATTGCTTACTACGTGCCGTTCTATCTCAAATCTCCAAACATCACCAAGCCTAAGAAAGTATTGTAAAATTTTATATTTGTAAATATATTAATTCAGCTTAGTTTGTTATATTTGTCATTGAGGTTCAATCCCTTTGAAAAAGCCATCGTTACGATCAGCTGAAATTTGGTATAATGTTTGAGCTTCTAAAAATAAAGAAGCTTAAGAAACAGGTAAATAAAACCAAGTGTTACAAGCTATTTATTCAATTATTATATACCTGTTCATTACTTTAATGTTTTGGTGCCCCCCAGTCAACCCAAATTAATGAGGAGCATCTATATACAATACGACATTATGGGAAAACAAAAGGAAGAAACTGTAGTATTGAAAAAGGGAAAGAAAGATATTAGGTTGGATTACGCCGAGTTGCGGAAAGCAGTGCTGGTCTTACGTGCTGTTAATCATAAACTACGGCAGAGAATTATCGACCTGTTGGAAGAAAATGAATTTATGACCGTTACGGATATTTACATCAAATTGCGGTTGGAACAATCCGTAGCTTCTCAGCATCTGGCTATCTTACGCCGCGCGGGGGTTGTAGTAACTTCCAGGCAAGGAAAGTTCATCAATTATTCATTGAACGGTGACAGGATCGCACAAATTTCACAATTGGTAGAAGAATTAACGAATACTTAAAAATAAAACAGGATTACAACTACACTACACTTAGACGCTTGACCAAAAATTTTCATGTATCTTCCTGGATACTAAATTTTTAGTGATCCATGCATAAAACAAATCTACAGTTTCCTACTTGAACAATCACTAAACTTCGAACTATGAGAAAAACTAAAGTCAGTTTTAACCCAGAGAAATTAGACAAATCTTCGGAAATAATGCGTGCATTGGCCCATCCTTTGAGAATGAAAATACTGGCCTTCATTGATGAAAACGAACAAATCCACGTCAATAAAATTTATAATACGCTTAATCTCGAGCAATCTATCACTTCACAACATCTAAAAATATTAAGGTTAGCCGGTTTGGTAAGTACGAGCAGAGAGGGTAAGTTCGTACATTACAGTATCAATTATGACAAAATGGCTGGTACCGTTGAAGCTATCCAGTCCTTTCTTGAAGAGGAAGAAGAAGAAGAAGTTTGATGATTGGTTTTTTCTATTGCTGCCCTGCTTCTGATTTGGAAGAATAATCCATTTTCTCCTCCTCACTGATAGGGTTATTTTCCCCATAGGTATTTTCATTACTAACAGACACTGGTTGCGACTGTTCTTGCCGTTTCATACTATTATCGGATCCAAAAAATCGTCGTTGAAAGAAGAGAATATTTAAAACGCCTAGCGTAATTGAAGTATCAGCAATATTGAAAACAGGTTTAAAGAACAAATAAGGTCGATTGCTCCAAAAAGGGAACCAATCCGGAAAATGGCCCCTAAATACCGGAAAGTAAAGCATATCTACGACCTTACCGTGTAAAAAGCTGCCGTATCCTCCTTTCTGTGGAAATAATTGGGCGACCGAACCATGAATTTGGGACTCCGAAAAAATGAGCCCGTAAAAAGTACTGTCGATAATATTGCCTATAGCGCCGGCTAATATGAGGGCAAAGCTGATGAGTATTCCGGTGTTTACTTTTAATCTGATCAGCAGGTTAATGTAGTAGATTAAAAATACCACGGCCGTAATTCGGAAAAGACTTAACGCTAATTTACCAAATTTACCACCAAGAGTTATCCCAAAGGCCATGCCATTATTTTCAACAAAATGGATCAGCGCCCATTCAAGGCCGAAAATCTTAATCTCCTCACCATAGTGCATATTTGTTTTTACCCAGATTTTTAATGCCTGATCAATAATGAGAACAACTAATATGATCAGGAAAACCTTCGTAGTTCTATTCACGCTTCCGCTAATTTTAGGTTAACTAGAGATTGATTTATTGCTTTCGTCCAACTATAAATCATCAAAACAAGAACTTACTTCTTACGGTTTTGTTTAGCCACGATACTTAATGTTGCATGTGGAACAATTTTGAGCCGATCTTTAGAGATCAACTGACCTGTCTCGCGGCAAATGCCGTATACTTTGTTTTCAATACGTATCAATGCTTTTTCAAGATGCTCGATATGCTTTTTCTGGCGGGCAGCCATACTATTTAGCCTTTCATTTTCAGCGGTTCCGACCCCATCGTCTAAGCCTCTGATTTTTGTCTCCTCATTTTCGGTTTGCTCATTAAGTTGGGTTAAATAAAAATCTAATTGTGCTTTTGCAGTATTTAGTTTTTTTACGATCAGTTGTTTGAATTCGGTTAATTCTTCATCTGAATATCTGATTTTCCCTGCGTTAGTACTCATAATAGCTTTGATTTTACAATTAATCTTTAACGACTTCTTCTGTGGGTGCTTCTTTTACGATGTTTTCTTTGTGTTTTTTTACTTGGTTGGAATGCATTTCAAAATAGAGATTGCGTGCTTTTGAAATTTCAATCGCTGAAAAAAGCGCTTGTCGGAAGGAGGATGGATCAGCAGCGTTTTTACCTGCCAGGTCATAAGCGGTTCCATGGTCCGGTGAAGTACGGACACCAGTAAGACCAGCCGTGAAATTCACGCCCTTTCCAAATGAAAGGGTTTTGAAAGGTATTAATCCCTGGTCATGATACATCGCCAAAATAGCGTCGAATTTGGCGTATTGACCCGAACCAAAGAAGGCGTCAGCAGAAAAGGGGCCCATCACCAACATGCCTTTCTTTTTGTGCTCTACTATGGCGGGACGAATAATTTGTTCCTCTTCTTCACCTAGTAGTCCTTGGTCACCCGCGTGTGGATTAAGACCGAGTACGGCTATCGTTGGTCTTTCCAAGCCAAAATCAATACGCAGGGTATCATTTAAGATCGATAATTTTTCGATAATTTTTTCTTTCGTAATAGAAGACGCTACTTCTTTGACCGGAATATGATTGGTGACCACTCCAATTCTCAGTTCATCATTTACCATCAGCATCAAACTTTCTTTGACCCCCATTTCCCGGGTTAAATATTCCGTATGTCCGGGATACTCAAAGCCTCCTAATTGCATTGCGTATTTATTGATGGGCGCAGTGACCAAAGCGTCTATCTTTCGGTCTTTCAGGTCCTGAACCGCTGCTTCCAGAGCTTTGATTGCAAATTTGCCACTGTCTTCCGTCGGCTTTCCAATGGTAATATTGACATTATCATTCCAGCAATTGATAACATTGACCTTGTCGTTACTCAACCGGTCTATACTTTTGGCTGACTGAAAATGCATTTCACTGCCAACGATGTTTTTATGATAGGATATTACCTTTGTGGAGCCATAAATTACTGGCTGGCAGAGGTCTAATATTCCCTTGTGCGATAAGGTTTTTATAATGACCTCTAATCCAATGCCATTGAAATCTCCAATGCTGATACCTACTCTTACGCGCTCCTTTCTATCCATTGATAAATGATTACTTTCAGTTGTTAACGTCTTAAAATCTTATTTTAATATTACATTGTAAATATCTATATAGTTTTGTGGAACAGCCGGTAAAAATAATAAATCCAGGTTTTACGGGCAATAACGGACAGCCCCCTTTCTTTCCATTGAAATTTTCTTAAGTTTGTTTTCAACCATGAATTGATGAAAATGGTCGTGAAAACCGGTTCCCGGCGCTGTTTGGTATTCTATGCAGCAGTCAAGACATTGTTGTGGCCAGGATCTCCCGTCCATTCCATAATCACCGATAAATTATGAAAGCCAAAAAATCTTACGGCCAGCACTTTTTAACCAACGAATCAATTGCCGAGAGGATTGCCGACAGTTTAAGTGTGGATGGTTCTTTTCAAAATATTCTAGAGGTCGGACCGGGAAAAGGAATGCTTACCAAATATCTTTTGGAGAAACCTTTCAACTTTTTAGCAGTCGAAGCAGATAAGGAAATGGTCGGTTACTTGGAAAAACACTATCCTTCCCTGCGTGATCAAATCGTTTACCACAACTTTTTACGGCTCAATCTGGATGATCTTTTTGATGGTCAACCTTTTGCGATCATTGGTAATTTCCCCTACAATATCTCTTCTCAGATCGTATTCAAAATGCTGGATGCCAAAGCAAGAGTTCCCGAATTGGTGGGTATGTTCCAAAAGGAAATGGCACTACGCATCGTCGCAGAACCAGGTGGGAAAGAATATGGCGTCATTAGCGTGCTTACACAAGCCTATTACGAAGGAGAATACTTGTTTAGCGTGAAAAACAGTAATTTTTCGCCTCCCCCCAAAGTACAGTCAGGAGTGATCCGCTTAAAAAGAAAAAGAGTTTCCCTGGAAGACTGCGATGAGCAACTGTTTAAAAAAGTAGTAAAGATCGCCTTCAGTCAACGACGTAAAATGTTGCGCAATACGCTAAAGTCTATTATCCCTGACAATGCGCTTCTTAAAGAACCCTTTTTTGCAAAGAGGCCAGAAAAAATAAGCGTTGCCGACTTTATCGATATTACCCGGAGGATTAAATCGGAACTAGAAGTGGAACAAGGGAACAATTCTTAATTTGTGCTTGTATTTGTACTATAAATAAACCACTAAAGATTATGAGTTTAGAAAAAAGAATCGCTGAAGATCTAAAAAATGCAATGAAAGCCAAAGATGAGGCGGCCAAGCGGGGCATCCGTGCTATTAAATCGGCTATCTTACTGGCCAAGACAGACGGTAGTGGCGAAGCATTGGATGAAGCCAAAGAAATTAAAATACTCCAAAAATTAGTAAAACAACGCAAGGATTCTTTGGAAATATACGAGGAACAGGGACGTGAGGATCTGGCGCAAAAAGAGCGCGAAGAGATAGCAATCATTGAAAAATATTTACCACAGCAATTAGATGAAGCTACGTTAAAAACGGAGCTGCAGAAAATCATTGATGAAGTTGGCGCCAACTCTATCAAGGACATGGGGAAAGTGATGGGGGCAGCGCAAAAGAAACTCGCCGGTCAGGCAGAAGGAAAGGCAATTGCCGCCGCCGTCAAAGATCTGTTAGGATAGTGCCCCCAAGCACGAATTTAATTGAAGCCCCGAACCAAATGCTCTTCATTTGCTTCAATCAACAACAATTTTTCAATGGATACTACTTTTCTGAAGACCTTAGGTCTTGAACAAGAAAACAATGGCTCTTCCACCGGCCAGCAATCTACTTCTTCCGGCCAGTATATTCAATCCTTTTCTCCGGTAGATGGTAATTTGATCGGTCAGGTCAGTGTTACCACCCGTGCAGAATACGACCAAATCGTTGAAACGGCTCAGAAAGCTTTTCTGGAGTGGCGGTTGGTGCCTGCTCCCAAAAGAGGGGATATTATCCGGCAGTACGGGGACGCCCTGAGAGCTAATAAAGAAGCCTTGGGTCGTCTGGTTTCTTACGAAATGGGTAAGAGTTTACAGGAAGGCTGGGGAGAAGTACAGGAAATGATCGATATCTGCGACTTTGCGATAGGGTTATCGCGGCAGTTGTACGGTTTGACGATGCACTCCGAACGGCCGAGTCACCGTATGTATGAACAGTGGCACCCACTAGGTATTGTGGGCATTATCAGCGCTTTTAACTTCCCGGTTGCCGTTTGGTCGTGGAATGCTATGATCGCTTTGGTATGCGGGGATGTTTGCATCTGGAAACCTTCCGAAAAAGCTCCTCTTTGCGCAGTAGCCTGCCAAAATATTTTCAAAAAGGTATTACGAGAGAACGATGTTCCGGAAGGGGTTAACAATATTATCGTTGGCGATTACCAGATCGGCGAATACATGACCAAGGATACCCGCATTCCGCTTATCTCCGCGACGGGGAGTATTCGCATGGGCAAGATAGTAGGCCCTACGGTTGCTGAGCGACTTGGGCGCACTATTCTTGAACTAGGTGGGAATAACGCTATAATAGTGACCCCGAATGCTAATCTGGATATCGTGCTGACCGGTGCGTTATTCGGTGCCGTCGGAACAGCAGGGCAACGTTGTACGTCCACCCGCCGGCTCATCGTCCACGAAAGCATTTTCGATGAAGTGAAAACCAAACTGGCCAATGCTTACCAACAATTACGCATCGGTAATCCGCTGGATGAAAATAATCACGTTGGCCCGCTGATCGATACCGATGCCGTAAACATGTACCTGCAAGCCATCGAACAGATCAAAGCACAAGGCGGCAGGATGATCGTTGAAGGTGGTGTCCTGGAAGGAGAGACCTACAACAGCGGCTGCTACGTCAAACCCTGCATCGCCGAAGTGCGCAACGAGATGCCGATCGTGCAGCACGAAACCTTTGCTCCCATCCTCTACCTCATCAAATACAAAGAGCTGGAGGAGGCTATAGCCTACCACAATGGTGTGCCGCAAGGTCTTTCTTCCGCGATCATGACGGATAATTTACGAGAAGCGGAGCTATTCCTTTCAGCTGCCGGCTCTGATTGTGGTATTGCCAACGTCAACATCGGTACCAGCGGGGCGGAGATCGGCGGTGCTTTCGGAGGCGAAAAAGAAACGGGCGGCGGCCGCGAAAGCGGTTCTGATGCCTGGAAAGCTTATATGCGCCGGCAAACGAATACGATCAATTACAGTAAGGAGTTGCCATTGGCGCAGGGGATTAAGTTTGATTTGTAGGGGGATAATCTTGCTATCCGGAACTTTTGTCCGGATAGCAAGATGTTGG
>CAZHNG010000006.1:0-15068 GCA_964533785.1 uncultured Saprospiraceae bacterium
AAGTGGCTTTGGGATTTCGGTGATGGAAATACCAGTGAAGCAGCCCAACCCCTACACGAATACGAAGAAGGCGGTCTGTATCAGGTTATCGTCGTCGTAAAAACAGAGGATGGTTGCCAGGCTCGCGCCGCTCAATATATTTACGTCGGCGACATCAACAACTGCGAATGCCCCGAAGATGTGTACGATCCGGTATGCGTACGCGGCCCGGACGGCGAGTTGATCGAATACGTCAATCCTTGCGAGGCCGTTTGTGCCGGTTATTTCCCGGATACCCACGAGCGTTGCGAGCAGGAAGAACCTTGTTATTGCCCTGAATTCTATGACCCCGTTTGCGTAATTGATGAAGACGGCAATATTCGTCGATTTAGGAACCGCTGTTACGCAGCATGTGAGGGCTTCTGTCGCTGGGATTACGTGAATTGTGAAGAAGATTGTATATGCCCTGAGATCTACGACCCGGTTTGTGTCATCCAGGCCGACGGAACGGTATTGAAATTCCCGAATGCTTGTTTTGCCGAGTGCGAAGGTTATGGTGCCGACGACATTACCAGTTGCGCAGATGATCCTTGTGATTGTACACTGGAATACGATCCAGTCTGTGTAATAAACGACCAAGGGGATATCATTTCCTTCTCCAATGCTTGTTTTGCTCGTTGTGAAGGCTACTCGGAAGATCAATTTGTACCTTGTACGGATATCTGCGTGTGCCCGGAAGTATTTGCTCCGGTTTGTGTTAAACAAGACGATGGCACCATCATCACCTTCACCAATGCCTGCTTTGCGGAATGTGAAGGCTATACTGAAAGAGACTTTGTCAACTGCGATCCGGACCTGGGTTGTGACTGCCCCTTGGTTTTCGATCCGGTATGCGTGATCGACGAAAATGGCAATATCATTTCTTTCTCCAACGAATGCGTAGCGATCTGCCAGGGTTACCGGGAGTTTTTCTCCTGCCGCGATGACAATTTACAATGCTTTGCTAATTTCGACTGGATAGCGGATAATTCTATCGAAGGAGAGCTTACCCTCCTGTTAGATGATATTTCTTACGCCGTCAACGACGATATTGTAAGTTGGACCTGGGACTTCGGCGATGGTAACGGCAGCGACGAACGCAATCCCATCCACAGCTACGAAAGAGCGGGCAGGTACACGGTCAGCCTGACCATTGAAACGGCATCCGGCTGTGTCAATAGCACCGAAAGATTGATTTTCGTTGGCGACGATGACTCGCGGGAAGCACCGAGTTGTCAGGCTATTTTCTACTCTACCCAGGATTCGGTAGAGCGCAACACCTTCTATTTCAGCGACCTGTCGATCGGCGAAGTAGATTCCTGGCTATGGGACTTTGGCGACGGCACGAAGAGCCGGGAGCAAAATCCGGTGCATACCTACGAGATCCCGGGCACTTACTTAGTCTCCCTCATCATCAATGCCGGGCTTTGCGAAAGCCGTACGCAGATCCTGTTGACGGTCGACGAATCGGTCTGGTACGAACGCGAATGTGTCGCCTTATTCCTTCCCATCATCAATACCGATTCTTCGGAAGTCTTCTTCATGAACCTGTCTTCCGACGATGCGGTAGAATACTTGTGGGACTTTGGCGATGGCAATTTCAGCCAAAACCATACGGTATCGCACCAGTACGAGTTTGCCGGCACCTACGAAGTCAAACTGACTATCTTTACTGCTGATGGTTGTTCGAATACCTACATCGTCAAGATCGACTTTCTCAACAACAGCTTTATGGGTACGCCGGAGTTTTTCGTCAGTACGGATGTGGAGGATGAACCAGTAGCGTTCAACCAGTTGAAATTGTACCCGAACCCAGCTACAGATATTACCACGCTTGAGTTTAGCGCGTTGAAATCGACGCCCCTCAGCGTACAGATCCTGTCTATCGAAGGTCAGTTGCTGCAACATCAGCAAATGAATGCGCAACCGGGATTAAACCAATACCCATTGGAGCTGTCTAAGTTGCCGAGTGGGGTTTATCTCGCGCGTCTGCAGTCGGAGGGGTACGTGCGTACGGTGAAGTTGGTAGTAAAGTAAGGAGGCTACTTGAAGTAGCCTCCTTACTTTACCGCCAATGAAGTATAGTCCCATGAACTCGTTACGCAGCCAGTACTTCGGTATTGGCTGTTTTTTTTTTTGAGATTGTCAGCAGCAAGGTTTGATAAAATGGATTACCGCAAAGGACACGAAGGAACGCCAAGCACCTGTAACCGCCTTTCTTTTTCTTCGCAGCCTTAACCCGGCTTGCGAAAGACTCTGCTTGCGAGAGACTCCGTCTCGATGCACAAAACTCGCCAAACTCCGTTTAGACTCAAAAATTAAGGTACAAATTTTATTGAACAAAAAAATGAACCAGCCATTACTGAACAATAATAACAAACAATTCAAATGTTCCTAGTATATTTATTATTGCTCATACCAATCCAATTCATTATGCATCCAACCCAACCCTCTCAAATCAACTTCGGCCAGGAAAAAGACGGCCGCAACTGGCGTGTCATCCTCGATGGTGTCATGGGCGGCCTTTCACAAGGCGAGGCCGTACTAAGAGAAAACAGTATATATTTTAAAGGTAGTGTATCGTTAGCAAACAATGGTGGTTTTGCTTCTTTGAAAGCTCCCTTCGACCCCATTGACCTATCGAAGTACTCTACCTTGAAGATCCGTCTGAAAAGTACGGGCATCTCCTTTGCTTTCACCCTAGAAACGGAACGTCGGTTTTACATGCCCAATTTTAAGCACTCTATCCAGACGGAATCGGAGGATTGGGAAACGCTCACCGTACCACTGGCGGATTTTAAGGCCTACCGGTTGGGGAGGCCAATGGGTAAAGCTGTTACAAAGGCTGACCTGGAAAAGATCATACGGATTGGGATCATCACGAATGAGAAGCGGGAGGAGGATTTTGAGGTGGAAGTGGAGTGGGTTAGGTTTGAGTGATTTTTTGAGACTTTGTTTCTTAAAATGTTGGGAAGTTTCGAAAATCACCTCCTCACACCTCTCCCCCCTTAAAACGGATACCCAATCGCCAAATGCCACACCAAATTCTCCGACCGCCAATTGCGGCTAAATGGCGCAATATCAGCAAAAGTCCATTCAAACCCTTCTCCAAAAACCGGTTTGCGCAAAGGGAAAGCACCGTCCAGGCGGATGACGAAGAAATTCACGTCTAACCTCAACCCCAGTCCCGTTCCTACTGCAATTTCGTTTAGAAAAGAGTCCAACTCAAAGCGCCCTTCCTCCGCCTCACCGATCGTTTCATTTAATAACCAGATATTGCCGGCATCTACGAAAAAAGCGCCTTTGAAATAGGTAGCCAGATCAAAACGGTATTCGGCGTTCAATTCAAGTTTCACGTCTCCGGTTTGGTCAAAGAAATTGAGGTCTTCAACGGCGGGGTTAACGAAAGCGCCCGGCCCCAACTGACGTAGCCGGAATGCGCGCAGACTGGTTGAACCACCTATAAAAAACTGCTCGGCGTAGGGAACGATGGTTGAATTTCCGTAAGGAACGGCAAGGCCGGCATCAAATCGAAAAGCCCAACTGTGTTTCCGCCGCGGCCAATAGTAACGTGCATCTAATGTTATTTTTGCAAATTGGCTAAACCTCGTCCCCAGGAACCGGTAAGGTTCGTTGCCGCTACTCAGCAAGCTCGCCGCAGCATAGGGCACGTTGCCCGCCAGTCTCAGATTACCGGTAAAGAAAAAATAAGGCGTTTGCTCTTCCAGATTCTGTGTGGAATAGGTCATGCGGTATTGTCCACCCAGGATGAAAACATTTTTTAAGCTTTCCTCTAATCGACGATTAGCCGATAATTGTTGCTGAAATTCCGGGTCGATGCGGAAGGTTTCATTTAAACTAACCCAAACGGGAGAAAACTGGAATTGCACCAGTCTATTGCCCCGCCAATCGTAAGTCATTTCGGTGGCTAAGCGGTTAATGGAAAAGAAACCGGCCCGCACCTGGTAGGCATTGGATAATTTAAACCGGGTTCGCGCCACGTAATCCTGATAGATGGCATCCGTTTTAAAAGGAACCAACAGCCTGGGAAAAGATAAACTAGCTTGTGCCGTAACCTCAAAGGTATTGATAAACTGACTTACCCCACCAGGCTGGGTTTCCGCACCTACGGACAGGCCGATGTCCAGCCGCTCGGCTCCCCCCAACCAATTCCGGTTTGTATAATTAGCCGAGGTCAATATCCCGAAATAACTACCGGAACGGGTATTGGTCTCAAAATCAACCCTGAAATCCCTGACCTGGGCTGGAGTCAGATAAAAAGTGCGATTCACTACCGGCCTTCCATTCAATGTGCTTGGCCGGTTTTGCAAGTTGATGAACTTAAAAATGTCCAGATTTTGCAGGTAACTAATCGTACTATTCTGCAATCTGCCGTCGTATAGATCATTTTTTTCACCGCGAATTGCCCTCTTCAATAAGGATTCTTTGACAAAGAAATAATTTTCAATGAGGGTTAAGTCTTGATATCGAATAGTATCGTAGCTGCGTTCTTCCGGCTGATCAAGCGCATAGGTTGGATAGATGGTGGTGTTTCCCAGGTAATGACGCTCCAAACGATTACTATCCAAGGCAAATTTCCAGCGCAAATACAGGTCCAGCGAATCAACACTTCCGGTCGTATCCACATAATAGTAGATATCGTTCGAAGAAAGTCCATAATAGCCGTTTTGGGTAGCAAGGGTAGCTAAACGGTTACGTTCTGCTTTCAGGTCCTGCACACTGTAATGTCCTCCTGGTTTTAAAAGCGTTTTGTCGTTGTGCTGCCGGGTGAGCCGGGCAAGCGCCGAAGTATCTACCGGCAGATAGATGCTATCTAACCGGTATCGTTTAGGAGCAGAGACCTGGTAGATCGCTTTTACTTTTTGTCCTTGGTCTATGGTGTCTAGTAGCACTTCTGCGTTTAAATACCCGATGTCTTCAAGTTCTTTTTGTAAAACCAGCCGGCTGCGTTCAGCCAATTCCGGCTGATAAAGTACCGGAGGTTCTCCGACTTTGTACTTGAACCAGTGTTTTAAACCTTTGGCCTTTTTGGGTTCACCGAAAAGATTGTATACCCACAATTTGAAAGCGCTGTTGGGTTGCGGCCGGACTTCGGTCAGCAGCTTTTCTTTCAAACGTTTTTTCCCGGTTATTACCGAAAGCGAATCGAACTCAATTTGGGGTTCCAGCCATAATTGCTCGGTGGCCGTCAGCCGACGGACAGGATTACAGGCCGACAAACAAAGCCATAATATGACCGCCGCCGCCATTTCAAGTTTAAAGAGGAATCCACTGTAGCTTTGTTTACTCATGCTTGCGTTTCCTTTTTTTATTGTTCAGCGTTTTTTTGATGGAAATACCGACTCCCGTTCGGATGACGTTGCCTTCGTTTAAGGCATCGTAATCATTGCGGCGGTAAGCCCGAAGTAGGGTCCCTCCTTCGGGAGTGAGGCGATATTCCAGTACGAAGTTGCCGGAAAAAGCCGTGAGCGACGGATTTTCACTGGTATTTTCTACATTTACATTACCCCCTACTTTTACGTTTAGCCGGTCGTTGAATAATCTTTTAGAAACATCGAGTTGCACATCAGTCGTTACGCCTGATTCTTCTCCAGGATCGACGCCCGGTCTGTAAGCGTCCACTCCCAGGGAAAATTCAAACCCTTTTAGATATTGATCCGCTAACCGGTTTAATTGATTCGCCAACAGTTTACTAACACTAGAAAGAATGACGGATTCTCCCGCCTGTGCGATGGATTGACCGCTACCCTGCTCATTGATAAAGGAATTGAAAAGCAATAATCCAAAAACTTGCTTATTCAACTCCGTTTCGTTAGAACGTAGTTGCTGGAGACGGGTTCGCGCCGCTTCGGCCGTTGCTCCTTGCGGGTCCCCCACCAAGACAATATCAAAATCCAGGACCGGCCGGATCAAATCACCTGTTATTTTCATCAGCACCCGCACGTCGGAACGCAAACCTGTTAAACGGGTATCGCTACTCATTTGACTTTGCACAAGATCGCGCAAAGGTACCCTGATCTGGTAGGCGGTGGTAATATCCAACTGGGCCCGCAAAGGGTCTCCGCTAAAAATGATCTTACTGTTGGGAAGTATCAGGAATGAACGTTGTATGAATTGTTCGTAACTAAATGAATAACTGCCTTCCGTGATCTCGTAGTTGCCGCTAATGTTCACCTCGCCGGAAGGAGCCATCCCCACCGTTAAATTTGAGCGGCCTTTACAAACCAACTTGTCTCCCGTCAGTGGATCAATGATCACTTCCAGGGCGGCGTCCGGTGTCATTTCCAGGTTGAGTTGCAGATCAATGCCGGGAGCAGTCAGCCGGTAATTGTCGAGGTAACCTGTATCCCGCCCCATGCTATCCAGGGCAGGTTGGCCGTAAATAATAAAGTCTTCCCTGGAAATAGCTTGTTCATCAGTAAGCGGCACGACGTAGAAATTAGTGTTGGGCTGCGTCTTAGCGTTGATAAAAAACCGGGGGCTATCGATGGGCCCTTGAATATCCACATCGGACTGAAGGATCAATCGGCCGTAAAATAACTCATTGTCTTCAGCGGTTGTATTCAAAAACCGAAAGCGATCGGTTGAAAAATTCAAATCCAATGTAATGGAATCAAAATACTGGTGAGCGACCCCACCTCGTAATAATGCTTCGCGTCCTTCCGCATCTAATAATCGCAAATCATTAAAATCGATGCGGTCCTCCGTAAAAGTGAGCATTCCCCGGGTGACGGCATAAGGGGTATTAACGTAGTCTATCGTGGTTTCCACCTCATTGAATTGGAGACTGCCTTCCAAAACCGGTTGGCGAACATTGCCTTTTGCTGAAAACTGGCCGGAGAGAAAACCTCGACTGTCGTGGGTCAGCCCCGTTAAAAAAGGATCAATGGTTTGCAGATCCAATTTTTCAATAGCAGATTCGGCCGCAAATTCTTGCTGATCGACATTGTACTGCCCCTGAATGTTTAATTCGTTGTTATAGCCGCCTAGTTGGGTTTCAATTTCTATAACCTTTTGCGCAGCCAGTTGACGGGCGGAAGCAGTAAGATTACCGATCATTACGGAGTCTATGGACCATTTCTGTAAATCGAGGGTAGCCGAAAAGCCGGGCTTCTGGAACAGGTCGGTCAACGCAATACGGCCATTTAAGGTTCCCCCCAAATAATCCGGCGGATAATCCAGGAATGGTGAGAGTACATCAATACCAAATTGTTGAAACGTAAGGGTTGCCGTACTACTTGTATCTCTGAAATCACCTTGCCCGTCCAATTGAATAAAAGAGGAATCCGAAAATGCCAACCGCCACCGATCGACCTGCCAGTTTTCTGCCAGTTGGTACCGAATTTCGTGGTTTGGATCTATCCTCCATTTTCCGGCATCCAACCATAGGTCGGGATCAAAATGCAGTCGCCAGGTGCTGTCAACAGCATGAAGGTTACCCGCTAACTGCCAAAGCGGATCTTGGGTATTTTCAAATGATGAAACGGCCCATTGCAAACTGTCGTTCCCCAGATTGACTGTTATCGTGGGATTTGGAAGAAAGGTATTTTCACCAAATTTGACCTGCTGGGCATTGATTTGGTTTTGGAAACGGGTTTCACTCGCCTCGGAATTCAAGCGAAAGGAATCTAGCTGAAATTCCGCAAACTGCAAGTTTGGTAAAAAAGCATTCAGCCGCCATTGGTCATTGGGACCGTCAAAAGCAAACTGCAGATCGAAAGTATCCAGTGTTTTCAGGTCCGGCAACAGGATCTGCGTTAAAGGGGTGATATTCCCCACGCGGATGGAAGCTTGCAAGCGGGTCGAATCGACGAATAGAGAATCAGCCGTTTGGGGATTGAAAGGAAAATACTGGTTTACAAAATGCAGTAAGGTATTCGGCAGATCCTGTAAACTGTATTGTCCTGCAAGATTCAATTGAACCAAGTCGCTGTTTAATAGCAATGCTTGTTCCCCTTGCGCTCCTACTCTACTCGCGAAAGTGATCGAATCCGTTTGGTACTCGTGGTCTTGATCGCGCATACTGAGCCCCGTAAGCAATGCCTGGCCTTGCAAGCTATCCAGCTGCAGGTTTTCCATTACTACTTGTAGTTCGGTGCGCAACCCTAATGGCGTCTGGTATAAACTCAGGGGTTGCAGGTCGATGGTGTCTAAAGTTACTTGCAGTCCGTAGTCCGCACTTACATCTGCGACCGGCACCTGCCCCTCCGCAACAAAGCTTAAATGAGGGTCATTCATCCTCAGGTTCACAGTGATCACCGAAGCGTCCAAATTGCCTTCGTAAAACAGCGTATCGTAAGCATAACCTCGGTAGTCCAAGTCGCTGATCGTACCTTCCAGCTGCGTTTTCCAATCTTTTGGTTGCAGGCCTTCTCCTTGAATGTTTACGGACAAACCGGCACTTCCCAGAAGCGTATCACCGGTTATTTTCCCTAGTTGAAAGTCATTTAGTGATAGGTTCCCATTGTAGGTAGCATCAGCATAATCTTCGGTAAAGTCAAAAGCGGAATTGAGATTCAACCGGCCGGCATCTGATCTCAACTGCAGATCTGTTTTGAAATTGTACATAGTGCCTTCGTAGCTGCCGATTAACAAAAGATCCCCCAAACTATTCAGTGCCGGGGGCAATGACGTAGCAGAAAAAGCGGTCAGATCCTCCGCTTTAGTTTGCAGGCTGTCCAGCGTTAAAGCAAATACGGCACTTTTGTAGTCCGGCAATCCTGTCATCTTAATGTTTGAAAGCAGTTGCGGTCCTTTCGCAGATCTGAAGGTCAGGTTAGACAATAAGAGGTCATTTAATCTGCCAGTCAACCTTGTTTGCAAGGCCATTGCTCCCCATTGCCGGAAACCTTCCGGCAATTTGGGTTTTTCAAGCGTATTCAACAGGCGGTCGTATTCAAGTTGCTGCAAATCAATAACAAAATCGAAATATTGGTCATCCCTATTCAATACCTGGTTTATGGTCCCGGCAGAACGGAAAGAAAGGGTAGATCCCTGTTGCAGAGCAATGGTCTCTATATTCAATTGGCTCAAACTTCCATTAATGAAAGCGGATACATTAAGTGGTGCCTCTACTTCAGGGGATAATACTTCCGGTAACACCAGGCGAATATCCCGGGGAGAAATGCTTAAATCATCCAGATCTAGGTCTATTTGAATGCTTTCCGTATTATCGCTTTCCTGATAATTAATGGTTTGCACGAAAGTGTTGAAAGCGGGGTAACGGATCACCACCGACTGGTTAAGACGGGAATAAGTGGTATTGAGATTGAATTTTTCAAAGGCGAGCAGGGAATCCGAGAATACTAAACCCGTTTGGAAATTACGGAGCTGAAGTCCCGACTGTTCTTGTAATACCAGGGAGCGAATATTAGCCGCCATAAGATCACTGGATAAATGAATGGAGTCGATGTCCCAATTCAATGCACTTAAACGAATATCAGAAGCATTAAAAATATCCAGTGAAGTCTCCCTGCCGGCAATGCGATAGGCTAAGTCTCCCTCTGACAATTCAAAATTTTGAACCGTAATATCCCATCCTAAATCCGGAAAATCAGGGGTAGATGGAGTCGTTCTTACGGTATCGACAACTTGAACAGTTGCGTTAGCAATATATCCAACATCGGGCCCAACAAGAATAAGATCATTAAGGCTTAGCTGATTTTGATTCAAACTCATTTGGTCAATGTCCAATTGTAAGGCAGTCCACTTGACCCTTAATGCTTGCTCGTTCGCGTCATCCAAATAGTCAAAACGAACCTGTTCCAATTCCAATCCATTGGCCTGAATGTCCCAGGGTTCTTGCTCACTTTGCTGTACCTCAGTAGTCGTATCACTAGTAAAAGCATCAATCAGAAAATCATAGTTCCATCTTTTGTTTTGGTCCTGCTTAATCCGGGCTAATAGGCCGGTTAACTGTACTTTTTCCAGGGCTATTTTCCGATTGAACAACTGCCACGGCCGGAATTCTACCGTTAATTGATCGAGCGCAAGCAAAGTATCCGCTTGTTGATCCCTGACCAACAGATTTTCGAGATACAACCATTTCAGGCCCTTCCAGTGGAAACTACCCAGTTTCATTTCCGTATTTGTCCGGTCGGACAAATTACCGATAACCCGTTGTACAATAGTATTTTGTACAGGTTTAAGTTGAGATAAAGAGACCAAGGCGATCAACAGGATCAGTAGGATACCCAGCAACCATTTTAATATATTTTTTATTTTTCTGCCCTTCACGCGTTATAATTAGGTATATGCTTGACTGCTGAAGATAAAAGTAAGCGTTTACCGCTACACGAACCAGTGTAAATAAAATATTTTGCAACTGCTAACGTTTAAGATTTTAGTTTATAAATCCATCCCCAGTTTATATTTACCGTTTCTTGTTTCCTCGTCCCGTTTAATATTTCACAATTAATTGAGTATGTGACCTTGCATTGACTAGCTCGTCATAAGCAAAGACAACATATACGAATAATATTTATATAATAGCAACAAATCATGCCGGTTGTGGCCTGCTTAGACGAATTTTTACGCGTTAAATTCGCTAATCTGGCTAAACTTGTACAATTGGCAAATTACTACACGACCTAAACTTCTAAAAAATGAGGCATTTCGTAATCGTCTACTTATCTACGATGCTGCTCGCTGTTCCTTTAGGCGGCCAGTCACTGGCGGAACAGATGGGCGGTATTCGCACCAATTTCATCCTCACTTCCGACTCTGTTTCTTTAGAAACGGATAGTCAGATCCTGATCAAACGAGCCATTAGTGACAGTAAAACGGAGTTGATCGATGATGGTTCGGCAAAGTATGGTTATGGCTACCAGTCTTATCACCTGGAATTCATTTGTAACCAGGATATTCTGGTTCACAAAGGAATAGGCAAATCCAAATCTTATTATTTGCTGGAGTTATTTGATGGCAATCATCAATTACTGGCAAGTATCAAATTGAAGGATTCCGATGTTCAGATGGTTTCCAATCAAAAAGAAAGATCGGTCAGTGCTTATTCTATAAACCTGAGAGACATCCCTTTGGTATTATTGGATAGAGCGTTGGAAGTAAATTTGGTGAAGCACGTCCATAAACGATATTGGTAATGTTTACTCAATCACCTCTTCTATTGGCCGGTCATCGATCATAACACCTTTCAGGACGGCATTTCCGTCTTTGATATTGACCAGTGCGTAAGTGACCTTGTCGAAAACACCCTCGCGGTATGCTTCTTCGGCGGGTTTGGCTTTGGTCTCTTCCATGTAATAGCGATTGAAGGGATAATCTAATACCAATTGATCGTCGTATGCGTATCTTACCATTACTTTCAGGTAGTCTTCACTACCGGAAGGCCTTGTTTTAGAAGCAGCGACCGGTACGGCGAATCCATCTTGATCCGTGGCGATGGTAATGTAGGCCGGTTCTCCTCTTTGCCACTTTTCTTCCCCGGAAGTGCCAACGGTGTTGTCTTCAAAACCCAAGGTAATGTATTTGCCGCGAAAAGGGTCCGTAGGATCGATAGGCGCTGATTTGAACTTAAAAGTCGTACCTGCTCTCAGTACCATTTCCTGGTCGTAGATCAATTGTGCGGGTACGAAAAGTTGAATGATAACCACTACCAGAAAAGCAGGCAGTAGGATCTTTTTATTATTCATTTGCATTACGCTTTTTTAACATCCAGTAATTAGTGGCAAAGAAACCTATACCGACCAAAACAAACAACAAGCCCCGGGCCACAAAACTCAGATCTGCATCGAAAAAACGACAGGCAACCAGTGCGGCAATGATCAACAAACCATAATTCAAAACGCCAAGATGATCCCATTTTGTACCATTGCTAATGGTTAGTATTCCGATTGCCAATACTATTGCATTGATTAAAACGGCGGCGATGGGAGAAGATATTCCAATTCCAAAAACCAGGATAAACACCAAAAAAACGGGTTCAATCGTAGGGCGTTTATACAAATGAATGGTATTCCATTGCCGAAACAGAAAAGCTCCGGCAAGCAGGGTGGTAATGACGGCGGTGATAAATTCCGGGGCCAACACAATTTCACTAAATACCCATACTTGATCGCGAATATCTTCCCACACCCAATCGAAGCTGAGCAGTAATAACAATATCACCGTACCCAGAGACCCCAATGATAGATAGCCATTATTCATGGCTTTTTGGTTGCGAAAAAACGAATCGTTTCCCACCATATACAGTAACCCAAATAAACTCATATAAGCAATAAAAAGGAAATGACCTTCCGACTTGCCGACTGTCCCCAGAGTGATCACCAATGAAAGCGGGACGAACCAATTGTGAAAAGCCATAAAATTACTGGTCGGTCTTTTCCGGTAAAGGAAAAAATAATGCGGTAAAATCAGTAAAAACATCCACCAGTAGTGGTAGGTTTCCGCGGCAACCCCACTCCAGTATCCCGTTTCACAAGCGTAATAGGTAATGCCAATCAGAAACAGCAAAGAAACAATAGAAGAGCCCAACAAATAAACCAATGGCAGGCCCAAAAGCATCCAGGTAAAAAGTAAATCACTCATCCTGCCCGGAATATTGTAGATCTGACTGATCAGTGAAAGGCAAGCCCCTACCGCAAAAAACAAGAAAGCGGCACTTCCTTCCTGCCAGGCTTTGCTATTGGATTTTCTCAGCAAAGTGTATCCACACAAGGCTTGTCCGATGATGAGGGGTAGAAAAGCAAAAATGGTTTTGGTGGTTTGATCAAGGTCGTCCCAGTTATGTGCAATGATCAAAATGATCCCTAATCCGACCAGGATGGCTCCCAGAATACCAAAAGCAATGAACAGGCGGTTCTGCGGCTTGCCCTTTTTGTTTTCATAATAGGCACTAATGTTTTCGGCTACCTGCGGAGTGATCACACCCGCTTCCAATAGTTCCTGGAGGTCTTTTAATAGGTTCATCAATACCGGTTTGTTCCTCCAAATATAAAATTCCTTTTTAAATTTTGTGGTAAGGGTACTAAGGTCTAGTTTTACGAGTTAGACGATTTAACTCGTATTCTTCACTAAAAATCATCAAATACATGAGCGTACAACTAACCATTGGGCAAAAAGAATATTTTCCAGCAATCGGAAAAATCAACTACGAAGGCCCTGATTCGGATAATCCTTTTGCATTTAAATATTACGATGCCAACAAGGTTGTTGCCGGTAAAACTATGGCGGAACATTTTAAATTTGCCATTGCCTACTGGCATACTTTCTGTGGAACGGGTGGAGATCCGTTCGGAGCCCCTACCAAAAAGTTTCCCTGGGCGGCAGCCGGCGACCCCTTTCAGCAAGCAAAGGACAAAATGGATGCTGCTTTTGAATTTATCACAAAAATCGGTGCACAATATTTTTGCTTTCACGATTTTGATCTGATCGACGAAGGAGACGATCTCACCGAATCCAGAAAACGACTGGATTTCATTACGGATTATGCCCTGGAAAAACAAGCGACTTCGGGCGTAAAAGTGTTGTGGGGAACGGCTAATCTATTCGGTCACCCCCGCTATATGAACGGTGCGGCTACGAATCCTGATTTTGCGGTTGTTGCACACGCCGGGGCCCAGGTGAAGAATGCACTGGATGCCACGATCAAGTTAAACGGCGAAAACTACGTCTTCTGGGGCGGCAGAGAAGGTTACATGAGTTTGCTTAACACCGATATGAAAAAAGAATTGGACAACTTTGCGCAATTCCTGCACATGGCTAAAGATTACGCCCGGGCGCAAGGATTTAAAGGCAACTTCTTTATTGAACCTAAGCCGATGGAGCCTACCAAGCACCAGTACGATTTTGATGCAGCTACCGTCATTGGCTTTTTACGCGAATACGACCTGATGGACGACTTCAAGCTAAACGTGGAAGTCAACCACGCTACGCTGGCGCAACATACTTTCCAGCACGAAGCACAAATTGCGGCAAATGCCGGTTTGCTCGGCAGTATGGATGCCAACAGAGGGGATTACCAAAATGGATGGGATACCGATCAATTCCCCAACAATATCAACGAATTAACCGAACTGATGCTGGTATTCCTGGAAGCGGGCGGCCTCCAGGGCGGCGGCATCAATTTTGACGCAAAATTACGCCGTAATTCTACGGACCTGGAAGATATTTTCCACGCACATATCGGTGGCATGGATGTCTTTGCCAGAGGACTGATCGTCGCCGACCGGGTAATGAAGCAAACCAAGTATCTTAAATGGAGAGCCGAAAGATACAGCTCTTTCGATAACGGACAAGGAAAAGCCTTTACCGAAGGTCAACTCACGCTAACAGATCTTGCTGATTTTGCTGTCGAACATGGCGAACCAGCCATGCGAAGCGGGAAGCAGGAGTTGTTTGAGAATTTGATTAACCAATGCATTTAGAGAATAGCCACGGATGCACGGAAATAATTTTTGTGCATCCGATTTTATTAGACAAGTCTAACCTAATTTTCGATCACAATGGGTAACCTAATTTATGAAGATCTCAGTTACGAAATAATAGGATGCTGTTTAGAAGTTCATAATAACCTCGGGCACGGCTTTTTAGAGGTTGTTTATAAAGACGCTCTCGAATACGAATTCAAAAAAGCAAACATTCCTTACGACCGTGAAGTAAAATATGAGGTGAATTATAAAGGCATAATCCTGCCCCATAAATTCTATGCTGATTTTGTTGTTTTCGACAAAATTATTCTTGAAATCAAAGCAACATCAAAGATCATAGACGAATTCATCGCCCAATCCATCAACTACCTAAAAGTATCGGAAAATAAATTGGCCCTAATCGTAAACTTTGGAGAACAAAAACTTAACTGCAAAAGAATAGTTTTGTAAAACCCATCCTTGGCATCCCAAAAAACCATTCAATGTCATCCTTCTCATCTAAAAAAATCCCTGTATCCGCATCGTCCAAAAAACCATCCGCACCATCCGTGGCATCTAAAAAAAACATTCGTACATCCGTGGCATCCAAAAAACCATCCGCTCCATTCGTGGCATCCAAAAAACCATCCGTGCATCCGTGGC
>CAZHNG010000006.1:15168-49422 GCA_964533785.1 uncultured Saprospiraceae bacterium
AAAAAACCATCCGCTCCATTCGTGCCATCCAAAAAACCATCCGTGCATCCGTGGCATCCAAAAATATCCGTGGCATCTCCCTAAAATCGATACCCCACCCCCACCACAAAATTCCGCCCCAACCCATCCGCAAAATACCGCAACCGGTCCGTGTAGCTCCTATAACTGGTATTGAAGAGATTCCTGGCCTGAAGCTGAACGTCAAAGTTTTTATAAGTAGCGGCCCAGCTCAAATCCACCAGAAAATAAGCCGGTGGCGGCGGAATGAGATCAAAATCAAGCGCATCCCCGCTAAAACGGTCGATGTCCATCTGCAGAGCATTGAGAAAATCTTGCGTCGGAATGATCCGCGGGTGTTGAAATTGCTCAAAAGTGTAGGTAGCA
The DNA here is from genome assembly GCA_964533785.1 of uncultured Saprospiraceae bacterium. Lineage (GTDB taxonomy): Bacteria > Bacteroidota > Bacteroidia > Chitinophagales > Saprospiraceae > JANQRV01. The sequence continues at coordinate 15,553 of CAZHNG010000006.1, forward strand.
GAAAGTTTGAAATGATTATCATCCAACCATTTAATCGATGGGCGGTAAGTGAGATCGTAAGCGATCTGAGCAGGCGGTTGTTCAACAAAAAAATCATTTCTTTGAATTTGCTTTGCCCACAGATAGCTACCCTTAAAAGTAGAGCTCAGTAACTGGGAGTGCTCCCATTCCACGGTTAAGTCAGCACCCCAGAACAAGGCATCCGTCTGTTCATTAATGTAAAATACAAAAACACCCCGGGCAGTACGAGTGATCCCTCCCGGAGTAGAATTAATGAAATTTTCAATATAATTGACGTAACCCGTCAACTCCGCTTTCAAACCCGGTTTGTCGATCGTATAAGTATTGATCCATTTATAGCCCACCTCCGCCGGAACCGGACGGTCATTTTCATCTAAAATGCCCTGGGTAGTCACCACAAAATCGAACCTTTCGTCAATAGTGTAGCGCCATAAGCCATATTCTAGGAAGAAAGAATGCTGTCCAAAGCGATATAATTCCGCAACGTTGGGCGCTCGCCAGGCGGTACCCAAATTGGTGCGAAAAGAATGTTGAGGACTGAGTTGGGTCTTGAATCCTAAAGTACCACTCAAATTCCGGTAAAGGATATTGTTGCGGTAAATGGTATTATCCGGTTCACGCCCAACGATATAAGCATCCATATAATCAAAGCGGACCCCTAATTCCAGTGTTTTGTTATCCCAGTCATACGATTCGATCAGGTAAGCCCCCCAACGGGTCTGATCATAATTCGGAATAAAAGGAACCGTATTGGTGCCAGGCAGGTTATCGTTAGCCTGCTCCATCCATTGTATCCCCATTTTTCCAGAAACCGGCCCCAGATCCGGATGACTCCAATCTAGATCCACGGAATGCGTCTTTAACTCCAGGTCAATATTGGGAGCATCCCCCCTTCTCACGCCAAATTCCTTCCGTTTATTAAACTGGTAACCGTATTGTAAAGAAATGGCATGGTTTTGCCCGATGTATTTAGCGGTAGCTTTGTAAAGATCGTGAGTTGCTCTTTGGTTGGGTTCCTCGATCTGATAAGAAAAAGGAACCGTAAACTGTGGCGGTTCCCGGTCGATTGCCCGTTGTAGATCTTCCAGGTTACCGAATACCGAACCGCTCAGGATGCCGAGGTTTTGATCAAAATGGCTATAAAAACCTTCAAAATCTAACTCGGCAATCGGGTGTATCCGAAAACCGGCCGAATAGCTTTTTTCTTCTTTACCGGTATTCGACAATTGATAATCCGGCGCAGTAAGATCCCCTTGTTTGAGATAAGAACCACTGGATTGCAAGCTGAACCATTTGAACCCCTTGCTCAATTCTACTGCCGCTTCACCTGACCTTCCATTCGATTTTCCGGTTAATTCAACACTACCTTTTAAAGGAGTCGATAATTCCATCGGCGGAGGGTTAACCAACACAACTCCTCCCAGGGCATCCGGCCCGTAACGAACCGTTGCCGCCCCTTTGATCACTTCCAGTTGATTAGAAAGAGAAGGATCAATTTCAGGAGCGTGTTCGATCCCCCAATTTTGAAACTCGTGACGAATACCGTTGTTGATTACTAAAATGCGGTTGCTGTGCAAACCGTGAATGATGGGCTTGGAAATATTTTGTCCCGTAGTCAGGGAACTCACGCCGGCAATTTTACTAACTGCATCTCCCAGTGATTCGCTTTTGACCGCCTTTAATTCTTCCGCTGATAATTTTGAACTACTGGTCGTATTGAGATTGACCTGGGTACGCTCTGCTTCGATCGTTACGCCTTCCAACATCAAGTGTTCCTCCACCATAAAAATCTCCATTTCCGGGTGGTGAAAATCGTGATGGTGTTTCAGCGTTTTATAGCCAAGTCTGGAAAAGATGAGATCATATTCCTTATCACATAGGTTTTCGATAAGAAAATTACCATCATCATCTGAAATGGCACCGATAGTTGTATTTTCGACTTGGATGGCTACAAAGGATAAAGGTTCTTTCGTTTTGTAATCAAAGACCTTTCCTTTAATTTCATAGTCACACGAAGGCGTTTCCTGCCCTCTTACCGTTATAACAATGGTTACACAAAGAAAAATTAAAATCAGGCTGTATCGAATCATCGACTAGGATTGTTTGTAATTTCATAAATTTACACAAAAGTGAACGATAATTGCAACATTGTTACTTTTTAAAGTGTTTAATTGTTAATTTTTACGATATGAAAGAGAGTATACAGATCTTAAAAAGCAATGGGCTCAGTAAAACAGAGGTGAGAAAAAAAGTATTAGAGCTATTCATTGATAGCGAAGTCGCTCTTTCGCTGCCTGATATAGAATCCTCTTTTGACAAATTGGATAGGATTACGCTGTACCGCACATTAAAAACTTTTGAAAACAAAGGTATCATCCATAAGGCGATCGATGGAACCAACCATCCTAAGTACGCCATGTGCGAAGAGGATTGCGACGAACATCATCACAAAGACAATCACGCCCACTTCCACTGTACTGCTTGCAATAAAACCATTTGCCTGGAAGAGGTACCTACACCTAATATTCCCAACATCCCAACCGGGTATACTGTCCAGGAAACGACTTTGATCCTTTCGGGAATTTGTGATAATTGTGCTTAGACTAGAAATACTGGCAAAATGTTATCTGATAGTGAAGACTTTTTTGCAATAGTTGTAAAATGTGGCAAAAATCAAATTCTAACATGATAATTATCACTAATTTAGATCAATAACATACGGAAATTCGATTACAGAAAAACACGATCAATTAATCAATATTTCACCAAATAAAAATGTATGAAGAATCTACTCACAACAATCTTGACATTCGTTTTATTTTTAGGCCTATCTCAAACATTGGAGGCTCAAAAGTTGCCCATGTTAGATAATAGCCCGTTGGATATTTCCTATTTTCCACCAAGGGCGGCATTCCGCGGCTTTGAGAATACCGAACAAGCAAAAGCTGCTAATGAACCCGTTATCCGGGTATTGTATTCTCGTCCGCAAAAAAAAGGACGTGATATTTTCGGCGATCTCGTAGAATACGATAAAATGTGGAGAGCAGGCGCTAATGAATCTACTGAAATTATGTTCTTCAAAGACGTTACGATCAATGGTACGAAAGTGGAGGCAGGCCGCTATACCATCCACGTTATGCCCACTGCTGATAACTGGACGGTTTTCTTTAATTCCGACCTGGATGGATGGGGCAGTTATCACTATAATGAAGATAATAATGTGGCTAGTATTACCGTACCTACCCAGCTGACCCTATCAACAGTTGAAAATTTCGGAATTTTCTTCGAAGAAGTGGAAGATGGAGCGCACATGATCATGGCCTGGGATGATACGGTCGTAAGAGTGCCTATTCAATTTTGAGCAATAACGAATAGTCTTTAAAATTTATAAGGCCCTCTTTAAGAAAAGGAAGTGGGCCTTTTTACTCCCCTTAATTTGTCATACATGCTCCATAAAAGCTCCAAAACTTGTAACGGCGTTGCAAAATAACTATATTGCAACGAAGTTTCATTTTTAAACAAATTGAGCATTATGACTAAATTCTACACTACCTTATTCATAGTGGTAGCAAGCTTGGCGCCCAATCTCCTGAGCGCCCAACTAAGCAATATTTCAGAGATTACCTTAACTTTTATCCCAACAAGTGGTTCATCCGTAACTGCAACAGCCACCGATTCTGGTAACGGACTTACTGTTGACGGTCCCATAATGTTGTTGGAAAGTACGGATTACACTCTGAGCATCGGGTTAAGCGACGGTATGTCCAATACCACCCAGGAAATAATAGATAACGGGAACGATTTCCAATTTTTCTTTGAAACGAGCGATGAGATTTTTGCCGCTGCGGCTGATTACAACGATGTGGATGGCAATGGGTTACCGATCGGCCTTTCGACCAATTGGACAACAGCTTGTGTTGACAGTGAAGATTTGATGGGCAACCTCAGAGTCACCTTAAATGACCTCGGTGACCAAAAATCTGCTTCGTCTACCATAGCAGACGGCACCCAGGAATTGGATCTGACGTGGGAGGTAATGGTGATGGATGATGCCGACGCACCGGAGTGCGAAAACGAAGAAGAGGTGATCGACCGGGTAACGCTTACCTTTACTCCTACCGCTGGTGGTGACCCAGTTGTAGCCGTTGCTATTGATCCCGATGGTCCTGGTCCGATGGATCTACAACCTGAAGCTATTACGCTCATGGAAAGTACGGACTATGACTTGAGCATTACACTGGAAAATACCATTGAAGGCGAAGACATCACCGAGGAGATCATGGAAGAAGACGATGAACACTTATTCTTGTTTGCCTTTGACGAAGACTTATTTGAAAGCCCCGATGGTGACGGTAATATCGATAATCGCGCTGACCCCATCAACTACCTGGACAGTGACGACGACAATTTGCCCGTAGGCCTCAGCACCGCCTGGACAACTGCCTGTACTACCGATGATGACGCTACCGGCACCTTCAGAGTAGTTCTGAAACACCAGCCCGGCGTAAAATCTCCAACCTCCGGTTTTGAGGATGGTGGTACCGATATTGACATTCCATGGAACATAACCATTATGGATGATGCCGATGCACCAGAGTGTGAAAACGAAGAAGAGGTCATCGATCGGGTAACGCTTACCTTTACGCCAACTGCAGGTGGTGACCCAGTTGTAGCCGTTGCTATTGATCCCGATGGTCCTGGTCCGATGGATCTACAACCTGAAGCTATTACGCTCATGGAAAGTACGGACTATGACTTGAGCATTACACTGGAAAATACCATTGAAGGCGAAGACATCACCGAGGAGATCATGGAAGAAGACGATGAACACTTGTTCCTTTTTGCCTTCGACGAAGACTTGTTTGAAAGCCCTAACGGCGATGGTAATGTAGATAACCGCACTGACCCCATCAATTACCTGGACAGTGACGACGACAATTTGCCCGTAGGTCTTAGAACGGCCTGGACAACGGCTTGTACTACTGATGACAACGCTACCGGAACCTTCAGAGTAGTATTGAAACATCAGCCCGGCGTAAAATCTCCAACTTCCGGTTTCGAGGATGGTGGTACCGATATAGACATTCCCTGGAACATAACCATTATGGATGATGCCGATGCTCCGGAATGTGAAAATGAAGAAGAGGTCATCGACCGGGTAACGCTTACTTTCACACCTATGGGTGGTGGTGGTGACCCAATTGTAACGGTTGCTACAGATCCCGATGGTCCTGGCCCACAAGATATTGAGGTAGAAAATATTAACCTGATCGAAAATACAACATACGACTTAGCCATAACGGTAGAAAATACTATTGAAGGCGAAGACATCACCGAAGAAATTAGAGAAGAGGACGACGAACACCAATTCTTCTTCGGCTGGACCGGTGATATTTTCAGCGATCCAACCGGCAACGGTAATATCGACAATAGTACCGATCCTGTTAACTACAACGATCAGGATGATAATGGTTTACCTCTTGGACTTTCTACCACCTGGACGACAAGTGCCGCCATGGGGAGTGGAACATTTAGAATAGCTCTAAAACACCAACCAGGTATTAAATCAGCTACCTCCACCTTTAGTGATGGCGGTACGGACATTGATATAACCTGGAGTATTAACAGTGTAGTGACTAGTCTGGATAACCTTACTTCCGGTCAATCATTTGTCATTGCGCCAAATCCAGTGAATGACTTTTTGACCATTCAGACCGAAAATGTAGATCTATCCGAGACTCAAGCTTATATCTACAATACGCTGGGAACATTGGTCAGATCCATACAAAGACCCACTTCAGCGATTGCTGTTGATGAATTGGCTCCCGGGACCTATGTATTGGTCATTGAAGGAGAAAGACTGAGAGTAACCAGAAGATTTTTGAAGGTTAGATAAGAGTTAAGTAATACTACTTTGTCATCTTAATTAAAGCAAAGTAGGTTTTTGAATTGATCTACTTCGTAAATCATTTTTGGTTATGAGGTTATGAGGTTATTTGGTTATCAATAAGCTAAATAACCACATAACCTCTTTTATGGTGACAAAGACTTTTCGTCATCCATAATCCCTTTTATGGTGACAAAGACTTTTCGTCATCCATATCCATGTCCGTCACAAGTTAAAACCAGTTGGTATAGATTTTTCTTTAAAGTGACAAAGTAGTATTACTCATAGCATTTCTGCTAATTTCAAATCCAATTTCAACAACCCTTTATTTGGGTCTGATCCAAACAAGGAATAAACGACCACTCCTTTTTTATCCACCAGGATCCAGTGGGGAGTGCCACCAGCTCCGTACTTCTTGTAAGTGGTATTATTCTCCTGATCCTGAAAAAAGGGAAACCGGATATAGAACTCTTCTTTCGCTTTTTCAAAATCTGCCTGCTCAACGTGGAATTATCCGGCGATTCTGAGATGCGCCTCCAGAACGTGTTAAATGCTAAAACGGTTTCACTGGATCTCAGTAGCGATAGTAAATTTGAAGGTAATTTCAATACTGAAAGGTTGGATGCAGAGTTGAGTGGAGATTCTGAGGTTTTTCTGAGCGGCAGCGCCATTTCCGCCGGCATTGAAGCCCGCGGTGACAGTGAGATTGGAGATTTTAGCTTTTCCATTCAAAACTTGAATATCACACTTAAATCGGATAGTGAAGCCAAATTCACCGTAACTGAAACAATTGATATAAAGGCTTCAGGTGATAGTAAGCTAGAATACACCGGCAGTGCGATAATTAACTCACAGGACTTGTCAGGGGATGCTGAAGTGGTGTGGGTAGAGTGAGTTTGGGTCAATAGCTTTTTAAAAATTGCAAAAATTTTGAAAAGCAGGTAAAAAAATAGACTTGCCCCTACAGATTATTTTAGTTGGAAAAATAAACTTCAAAGACAAGTCAAGGAACGCTAAGAAAAATTTTCTTTCCCGTTTTGCAGGCTTTTTTATAATCTTAGCGTCCTTTCTATTAAAATTATATGGCTGTACACTTTCGTCTTTCTGGTATGACTTGATTATTCTAGCAAAAGTATAAGCTACACTGATATAAGCACAGATAATATTCTTGCTCACAGCTATAAAACCAAAATTCAAAACCATACATACAATCATCTATACAGGCACTACAACTTGCGTGGGAATTTGCAGGTCCACATTGAGTAGCCTCACAAGTGGCAAGACACCAATCAAATTCGGCAAAAGCCATGGATTCACAAACTTCACGATCCGTATCACAAATGTGGTGACCAAAAGAGTTGATGGGATATGATATACAAATCAATGCAGTAATAATCAATAATTTTTTCATATTTAATTTTTTCTTAGATTTTATTTTGATTGAATTTTTTCAGCAGCTTCTCTTACCAGTTCGGGTAATTCGCCTCCTTTTAGGTTGGGAAATTTACGATGAAGCGACACGCTCAGCTCTTTATATCGGCTCATCGCAGCTCTGCGTTTTTGTATATTCTCGCGATTTTCTATTTCAAATTGTTCAATGATTTTTAAGATATCATCATCAAAGATCTCTTTGCGTTTTTGTTCGATAGCTCTTTTTCGGTCTTCTGGGCTTCGTTCAGAAATTTCAAGGGTAGCTTTCCTGAATGCTTCATTCTGCTTTCTAAAGCGAGCAGAAAAAGCTTCCTTATCAGAAAAGAGATCTGCAGGTATATCTTTTTCGGATATCTCAGGCATTTGGACTGCTGAAAAATCCGTCAAATTTATGTAGGCTTCAACTAATTCTTCGAATTCTTTTGCCTGCGTGACATTTTCTACGTTTTTCACTCCTTGAATACTGTCCCTATTACAATTGTAAAGTACTGGTAAGGTGAATAAAACCAGAAGAATAAATCTAATTTTCATAGAATGGAATTTTGATTATTAAAAATAACTAAGTATCAACTTGACACCGTTTTACGGAAACAATATTACAGGGCAACATTGCAAAAAAATTGCAACGGGAATATTTTAACACATAAAAAAAATCGACTGAAAATTTGAGTGTACTAATATCTTTGCAACATGAAAAGAATAACCTACATAAGCAGATTAGCAAATCCTCTTTCCGTTGACGAAATCAAAGCAATAGGGATTACGTCAAGCCAGAATAACAAACGTGCCAACATCACGGGTTTATTAGTATACTTCGAAAAATTATTTTTCCAGATCATCGAAGGAGATGAAGAACGGATCGATCAACTTTATGAAAAAATCAGTAATGACCCCAGGCATAAGGATATCGTTAGGCTCAAGACAGAAGATGGAATTGATCAGCGGCTATTCCCAAGTTGGTCGATGAAAACGATCAACCTTGACAGTGATGTTGATGAATTAGTCAATCCAATTAAGATTTTATTACAAGCCGTCACGGAATCACATACCATAATCGAGCAATACACTCAGCCGACCATCTTGAAAATAATAAATAACGGCAGAAATCCGCTTGATGTGCCCCCGAGAACAGTAGAAAAAATCATCCTCTTTGCGGATATTGTTTCCTATTCCAGGATTAGTGAACGAATGACGATTGAGGAGGTTTCCTTGATTTTGAATACTTACTTTGAGATCTGTAGCCGAATCATTATGAGTAAGGGTGGAGAAGTGAATAAGTTTCTTGGTGATGGTTTGATGGCCTATTTTGATGTTAAACAAGCCGATGATGCTATACAATCTTGCCTGGACATTATGGAAGAACTACAAACCTTACGACAGCGTGTTTCAAAAGATTCGCCCCTGCGACTACTCAATTCCAGATTCGGACTGTCTCAAGGTACAGTGATCGAAGGCAATATGGGTTCCCGATTCAAAACCGATTATACCATCATCGGAGACGCGGTGAATACGGCCTCTCGGTTAGAGGATTTAACCCGGGAAGTCAAGCGTTCTCTTGTTTTATCGGAGGCTCTTAAGCATAGCACCGAAAGGCCCTGGAGTTTTATTAACCTCGGGAAATATTACCTAAAAGGACAGGAGAAAAATACTGAAGTCTATTCTATTGATCACCCGCTTATTAATAATCCTAAGGGAGATATTTTTGTTTATGAAGAAATGTGAGTTTCAGAACTTGACTGTATTAAACCTTCACCCGCTTCCCTCCTTTTTTAGCTGATTTGTAAATCGCTTCAATAATACGCATGTCTTGCAAGCCCATCTCTCCATTAGCAACAACTGGCGTACCATCCAAAATATTTTTGACAAAGGCATCCATTTGCACCGCTTGTTGATTATGGTGAGGGAAATCCATTTTCTCATTTTTAATGTACCCCTGAGCTGGTGCGTATCCGTATGATGGTTTCAAACCGTAATTGCCTTGCTCTGCGGCAACTTCAATATAGTCATTGCGGGCAGCATAACTAGAACAAAGGGTGGCAGGAATATCTCCCGGAAATTGGAGCGTAAAGACAATAGTTTCCTCCATCCCATCCATTTTGTTTGGAAAAGTATTGAAAGCATTGGCTGAAACGGAGATAGGCTCCATACCCGTTGCGTAGCGTGCCCCCTGGATAGTATAGACGCCTACATCCATCAGGGCGCCTCCACCGGCAAGTTCTCTATTCGTATATCGCCAGTTGCTGCCGTGAACGCCGTAAAAAGACATTTCTGAACGAATCAATTTAATGTCACCCAAAACCTTTTCCCGGCCTACTCGCATTAACTCCTGATGATAAAGATCATACTGGCAGCGATAGCCAATTTGCAAAAGAACGCCCGCTTTTTCGCAAGCTTCTACCGCGGCAGCAGCTTTTTTCACAGAAATATCGAAAGGTTTTTCGCATATTACGTGCTTACCTGCCTGGGCAGCCCGTATCACGTAATCCCCATGCATGCTGTTAGGTAACACGACGTAGACGATGTCTATATCCGGGTTATCAGCAATCCGGTCAAAGTTATCGTAGTTGTATACATTGCCTTCAGGAATACCGTATTTATCCATCCACTCCTGCTCTTTAGCTGGTGTTCCGGTCACTATACCCGCCAGGCGGCAGTATTTGGTGTGCTCAAAAGCAGGGGCTAGTTTGTTAGTAGAATAGTTACCCAGGCCCACGAGTGCAACGCCTAGCTTTTGTTCTTCCGGAAATATAGTTTGCGGGTAATTATTCAAAAAAGATAAGGCAGGAACTCCGGCAAAGGCCCCTAAGCCCAGAGAAGCTTTTTTAAGGAATTTGCGGCGATTGATTGCGTAATTTTGATCTTGCATAACATTGTAAAGTTGGTTATCGATTCATTAAAGGAACAATAAAGCTTTAAATGGGTTCGTATTTATTCAATGCTTCACTCATTTTCTTATCGAGTCAAATATACGCCATTCAAGACCACCAAATCAAACCGGATAAAATGTGTACTTTATTTAAGTGATTTTGCCTTCTTAAGCAACTTTCATTAGATCAAGATCATACTGGTAAACCGGATCCAAATGATCGGCAGCATTTATGGTTAGATTCAAGTTTTTTAGCACCCCGTTCTCAATATTGAATACCCAGCCGTGTATATAGGGGAATTCACCATTTTTCCATTCTTGCTGAATAAAGGCCAACTTAGCAATGTTACTCACCTGTTCCGCCACGTTCAACTCGACAAACCTCTGCCAACGATCTTCTTCCTCCTGGATCTGATCTAATTCAGCCTTATTCATCTTATAGACATCTTTAATATGTGCCAGCCAATTATCTAACAATCCGAACGAGGAATTGCCCATGGCAGCTTTAATACCACCGCAACCATAATGTCCACAAACAATAATGTGTTTGACATGCAATGCTTTCACCGCATAATTAACAACACTCAACAAATTATAGTCCGTGTGTACCACCATGTTGGCGATGTTACGTTGCACAAAAATTGCTCCCGGCAGGGAATTGGTGATCTCTTCCGCAGGCACCCGGCTATCGGCACAACCGATCCACAAAAAATTAGGATGCTGTCCTTCCGACATGTCCGTAAAAAGATCGGGCATCGTTTCCTGAATATTTTTCACCCATACCTCGTTTCCTTCCAGGAGTTGCTTAAATGTATCTGCCATTGATTAAATGTTTTGTAAGAGTTTTCTTCAATTTCTTGAAAATACAAATAAAATAAGAAAAAGAAAAGAGACGAGATCCAGACTTAAATTGGAAAGAGACCTAAATTGTTTGTAATAATTTTAATACGCTCCTGAATCGTTTCAACCTAATAGTTAGAATTATTGCTAACAGAATTGAGAAGAGGCTGTGGGTTTATAGGGCTATTTGGTTATGAAAATACTTTCTGATTTTATAACCAGATGACCCTATAACCACATAAAAAATAGACTGCTGAGCGGCACTCACTTATTCTCCTTGCCCCAGCGAATAAGCTCTTTTACCGTTGATCTCATACAGGTTTTCTATTTTAATGAAATTGAGCCCCTCAACGGTCAAGCGCTGCAACAAATCAGTGACTTGCTGATAGGTTACCTCCTGACTGGCTGCCATACCATGGCTGTCTTGTTTTAATTTGGACTGACTGGAAACAAAGCGGCAGCGCCAGTGATCGGTACAAAATGTTTCGGGAAACCCACCAGGAAATACCTTTACCCCGCGATTGGTGATCATTTTGAGTTTTAAATCCGGTTCAGCGATCCGTTGCAAAGCAGTCCCTAAAACATCAGGATCTCTGCTTTCGCCGACCCAATCGATGAAAACATCTACTCCAACTAAAGTCTTTTTCGTTGCCGGTGTAGGAGTGATTTTTATTGCTACTGGTTGCTGATTGTCACCAAATGCGATCGACTTAAGCTTCTTAGGCTTATTCCCCAAACGCTCGATCACGGCATTGGCAAAACCCTGCGTTCCTACCTTTTGGCGTGTATAGGTTTCACTCCAAAGATCTGCCGTATGAATTCCTTCTTCTAAAGTAAACAACAAAGCGTTCATGATCTTTTCAGCGATAGGTGCCTGCCCTAAATGGGTCAACATCATGCAGGCTGCGTGAATTAACCCGGAAGGATTAGCAATGTCTTTACCGGCTATATCCGGGGCAGAGCCGTGAATAGCTTCAAACATGGATACCGAATCACCGATATTCGCCGATCCGCCTAATCCGACGGAACCTGCTACCTGTGCGGTAATATCGGAAATAATATCCCCGTACAAATTAAGGGTTACGATCACATCAAACTGATCCGGCCGGGTAGCCAGCCAGGCAGAGCCTATATCGATGATATTGTGTTCCGATTGAATATCCGGATAATCTTTCGCTACTTCATCAAAAATTTCGTGAAACAAGCCGTCGGTATGTTTCATAATATTGTCTTTCGTCATGCAGGTCACCTTTTTTCTGCCGTAAGTACGGGCATATTCAAAGGCATAACGAATGATCTTTTCACAACCGGGGCGAGAGACCAATTTCAGGCACTGCACCACTTCCGGTGTTTGCTGATGTTCTATTCCAGCATACAGATCTTCTTCATTTTCCCGAATAACGACCAAATCCATCTCGGGGAAATGGCTTTCTACGAAAGGAGTATAGGCACGAACTGGCCTTACATTAGCATACAAGCCCATGGCTTTACGTATCGTTACATTAAGGCTTTTGTAGCCTCCTCCCTGAGGAGTCGTGATCGGCCCTTTGAGGAAAGCACGATTCCTGCGCAATATTTCCCAAGCTTCATCACCGATCCCTGAAGTATGTCCCTGGAGGTACATTTTTTCCCCAATCTGGATCTCCTGATACTCTAAAGGTGCTCCCGCGGCTTTAAGGATGGCTAGTGTCGCCTCCATGATTTCCACTCCGATCCCATCACCGTAAGCAATAGAAACAGGAATAGTTTGTTGACCTACATCAGTTGCTCCGGTTTGAAGCGTTTCATTCGTTTTCATTAGCAAAATGTTTAATGAATGCCTTAAATATTTATTTTTATGATCGACAAAAGTAATTCAACCTTAACAAAAACAAGCTATTTCTTTGTTTGTTTGTGAAAATGAAAAAAGGGAGGGAAGTAACCCGTGGATAAACTTGATATACCTCTTCCCAGTAATTCAGGAAGTCGTTTTCAATTCATTTTATAATTTACACAATCCTAACTATTTTACAGTCACATTAAGAACAAAACTTATGAAAAACGACTTTAATCCGAACTATCCTGATATTGCATTTTTGCGCCAAAAAGCGAAACGAAGAATCCCCAGATTTGCATTTGAATACGTAGATGGGGGTTGTAACAACGAAGTTAACCTGCAACGCAATACCCAAGATATCAGAGAATTGCAGTTGAAGCCTTACTATTTGAGGAATTACGATGAAATATCTACCAAAACAGCGCTATTTGGAAAAGAATACGATGCTCCTTTCGGTGTTGCCCCAATAGGTTTGCAAGGTCTCATCTGGCCTCGTGCTACCGAAATACTGGCCAAAGCCGCCTTCGACCACAACATTCCATTCATTTTAAGTACGGTAGCTACGGCCAGCATTGAAACGGTAGGAGAAATCACGGAAGGAAACGCCTGGTTTCAATTGTACCATCCCAAAGAAGAGGAGTTGCGCGATGATATCCTGGACAGACTGGAAGTAGCCGGTTACCCTGTTTTAGTGATTCTTTCCGACGTCCCGGCTTTTGGTTACCGGCCCAAAGAAATTAAGAACGGATTGGCTATTCCTCCTAAAATGACCTTGTCAAATATTCTTCAAATCTTTACCCGCCCTAACTGGGCTCTGCAAACTCTTCTTGCCGGCCAACCCGCCTTCAAAACACTCGAACCGTACATGCCACCGGGAATGAATCTCAGGCATCTCGGCCTTTTCATGAACGAAACTTTTTCCGGTCGTCTCAATGAAGATAAGGTAAAGATCATTCGCGATAAATGGAAAGGTAAACTCGTATTGAAAGGAGTGGCAACAGAAGAAGATGCACAAAAGGCGGTTGACCTCGGCCTTGATGGTATCATCATTTCCAATCACGGTGGACGGCAATTGGACGCCGGGCAATCCACCATAGCTGCCCTTCACCCCATTGCGCAAAAATTCAAGGGCCAAATAAAGATCATGATGGATAGTGGTATCCGCACGGGGCCGGATATTGCCTGCACACTGGCACGCGGCGCGGAATTTTGTTTTCTGGGCCGTTCTTTTATGTACGGTGTTGGTGCACTGGGGCAAAAGGGAGGAGACCATACCATTACCATTCTTAAAAAACAGTTTCAGCAGGTCATGGAACAAGTTTGTTGTGAAAGGCCGGAAGACCTTCCTCAGCATCTCGTTGCTTAGAAGATCTTCCCATTTTCAATTCAGCGTTAATTTTTCATTGGGGTCAATGAGTTACTGGTGATGGTTCAACTTTCACCGTATAACGAATTCATATTGAAGTGTGCCTGAACCCGTATTTGTTAATAGTAAATGAGGGTAAACTGACATATACTGCTGCTTTCGAATCAGATTCGTTTGGTAAATAAAGACGATTAAGGTCAACATAATCATTTTTGCATGATTGCATAAAAGTCGTTCATAATTTTTTCTTTGTTGAAGTACTCCCAAATCGCAATCTTTCGCTTATTATCCTGTCGTTCAACCCACTCCTCTCCTACCAAATGTGGTGCGGGAATTTCCGTTCTTTTTCCCCAATCGGGATTCTTCAAAATAGCGACTGCTACCATATCAAATAAAGCTCGTGAAGGTGGGTTTCCATGCAATTCTATTTGTGAGAAAAGATCAACTGAGTAATCGCCAAAATTAGTAAAGTACCCGCCGTGACGACCTTCTATAGCATCTACTTCGGGGCCGGCGTCTGGCATTTTTTCGGCAATTTCCTCCGGTGTGGCGCGCACGGCATCGGAACCCGAAGGTTTGCCGTATCTCACCATCACCATTTCAAAAGGGACGTCCTGATCTAAAATATAATTTAAGGAAGGAATATCATTAACCTGATTGTACTCCCCTTTTTCGGGGTAATTCGAACCCAGCCAGACGATACGTACCTTGTCTTTGATGTCCGGTGCTTTTTCCAAAGCCAAAGCAATATTTGTTAATTTACCGACAGGTAACAATATCAATGGCTGCTCCCTTTCCTTTCTGGCTTCTTTGATAATGAAATCAACTGCCTTCTGACCATCAAAATTTTCCCCCTGCAGCCTTGGCCGGATGGTTGCGAAATCACCATTTGCGCCGGCTAGTAACGGTATTTGGTCTAGTACACCGCACAAGTGCATCACTCTTCTCGCCTCAGCAACCTGGTCGTTGATATCCCCTCCGCTTCTCGTAGCATTAACGGTAACCCCAATGGTTTCGAAAACCTCATCGTTGAAAAACAAGTAAGCCATGGCATGCTGGTCGTCTAATTCATTGTTGGCATCGGTGTCAATAATGACGGGTAATCTTTTGGATTCATTATTTTGCATCATACTTTCTTCGGGTTTTTCCCCATTACATCCGGAAAAAATAATTCCTCCGATAAAAAGGATGATTAAAAGCACTTTGGCATTTTTTTCACATTCCATAAATTGGTTTAGCCTCAACATCGTATTATTGCTATTTAAATTTTAAGATGGTATTTTCTCTCAAAAATAAATAAACTAACTTTAATCCTCGCAACAGCAAACAAAATGAGTATTCGATCTGTATTTCAACTTTCTAAATCCATATTGGGACTTGGTGGCATCATTTTATTATTAACCCTTTCACTATGCTCAGCTATATACGGGCAAGAAAAACAAAGAATTATCCTCGATGCCGACACCGGCAATGAAGTTGATGATCCCTTCGCCATAGTCAGGGCACTGATCGAACCTTCCTGGGAAATTCTTGCGCTTAATGCTACTCAATGGCAGACAAGTCATTGGGCAGTTCCACAGTCCATGGAGAACAGCCACCGCCTCAACCAGGTAATTGTCGGTCATTTAGATAGGAAGATTAAGACCCGACGCGGAGGTATAGCGCGTATGTTCGATTGGGGGGATCAGGCACAACATTCTGCCGCCGCCTATGAGATTATCAAACACGCAAAAGCAACCCCTCCCGGTGAAAAACTTACGGTCATTACGCTTGGAGCTTTAACTAACGTAGCCTCGGCTATTTATATCGACCCATCTATAGAATCAAAGATCCAAGTCTATATGCTTGGTAGTAGCTACGATTTTGAAAAAGGGATACTCAAAAAGAATGACTTTAATTGTGTTATGGACGTTCAGGCAATAGAAAAAATGTTGATGTCTGAAGTAGAAATGCACGTTATTCCCGTCAATATTGCCGCAGCGATGACCTTTACTTTTGAAGAAACCAAGAATAAATTCCAGGGTGTGCATCCCCTTGGAGACTTCCTGGTAGACCGCTGGTTTCAACATCTGGATGGTGGTCGAAAAAACAGGGTGATCTGGGATTTAGCTCTGATTGAAGCAATGATCCATCCGGATTGGGCAGAAAAGGTTGAGATCACTACATCAAAAGATAATGGTAACCGCAAGATTTTTTATTACAAATCCATTGAAGCGAAGAAAATGAAAGCGGAGTTCTTTGATACGGTTTTGGGGTATTTGATGGAACGCGGATGACGCGGATTGTGCTGATTTTCGCGGATTTTTATTACCACCCTGAGTATTTATTTATCCCTGACGATCCGTTTAATCTGTGTCATCCGCGTTCCATCCCCATTCTATCGATTATCCGTGTCTGCAATAAATTCAGCCACATCCTCCTTAAATTTCTCTAGCGAAGGCATATGCGTATACATCATGTGCCCAGCCTCGTAATATTCCATGATGATGTTATCCTTGATCTCTTTCGTCAATCCAAGGTGATTGATCGTATATTCGACACCATAGAAAACCGTAGCGATATCATAAATCCCATTGAGGATCAATACTTTCATATTTGGATCACGGGATAAAGCCTCGGCCATATCGATCCCCGTATTGATCGCAGCGCTGGTTCCCCAACGGTTATTTCCCTCGTGCGACCAATCCCATTTAAATCCTTTTCTCCTGCCGGCAGAAGTTGTATACATCAATTCTTTACTTACCCCTAGTTCTCCGTGGAAATAATCGAGAAAACCTGTGATGTAAGCAGGTGAAATAGCTGAGCTCTGCGGGTCATGGCTACCGGTTTGGCTCAGCAGGTCCTGATTGATCCCCGTATACCTGGAATCTAGTCGACCCACGATTTGTCCTTCTTCCCTGAGCATTTCGGCAAAAAATTCCTGATTGGTCACTCTTAAATCAGCTTTCATCCAATAATCCGCATCCGTGCCCGTGTAGGCTGCCAATTGTTCAGCAATGGATTGTTTTTCCGATTCGGATATCTGATCACCTTTGAACAGCGCAGGCGTGTATTCATTTTCAGTGAAAGACCGGATTTCATCCAGAAAGGCGTAAATATCGGGATTCTTGTTTTCAATTCTATTGTGATACCAGGCCGTAGCCGCGTAAGTAGGAAAATGAACGATATAAGGTATATCTTCTTGTGGTGGGAAGATCAAAGTGCGCAGGTCAAATACCGCAGAAACCATAATCACTCCGTTCATTGCGATCCCCTGGCTCAACAGCTTATTCATAACCCCTGCATTGCGAAAGGTACCGTAACTTTCACCCAACAAAAATTTAGGTGCATTCATGCGGCCATGATTGATGAGATATTGTGTAATGAATAAGCTGATACTTCGGATATCCTGGTCTACGCCCCAAAAATCAGAGAATTTGGCCTTGCCTACCGGCACACTCAACCCCGTTCCAATGGGGTCCATCATAACCAGGTCAGCCACATCCAGGATGGAATAATCATTGTTGACGATCTGATAAGGAGCCGCGGGAGTGGTTTCAGGATCATTCACTACGATGCGCTTCGGTCCTAAAACCCCCATGTGTAACCAGAAAGAGGAAGAACCCGGGCCTCCGTTATAGGCAAAAACTATTGGCCGGTTCGCTTCCGGATTGTCTTTGGTGTAACTAGTAAACCCGAATAAGGCAATGGGTTCGTTGTTCTCGTCCCTCAATTTCATAGTGCCGGCAACGGCTGTGTAATTAATCACCTTACCGTTGATGGTAGCCTGGTGTTTGGTCGTAAATACCTCAGGTTCCGGAATAGGCTTGGGCTTCATTTCTTTTTCTTCCTGGCCCATTATTGGAATAGAAAGTATTAGAAAGGCTAGAAGCAATAAAAGTTGCTGGATTTGTTGCATAAGTCTTTTTTTAAAGAGGAAATTAAAAAAATTATAGCACATCAATCGCCGTATGATTTTTTTGCACATAATAATTTTTAAAATGCTGATCCTTTTTAAAATTGGTAAGTAAGACAGCAGATTCTAGACACTCCGCAATTTTTGATTTGAGCTAATACCTCGTAACGCGGAATTCCTGACTACCTTAGGCATGTTATTTCGCACTGAAAATCTTATCGGAATAAATTCCGATTTACAAGTATGTTATATACGTGGTGACACAAAGAAAATCTACCTTCCATTTAAAGAAACGATAACCTGCAACAGACTAATTCATCTGTTTTTGCCCAAGTTTAATTTTTTCACCCCATTCTTGCACAACGAGATAGGTACCGATTTTACGCATAAACAGATCTTCTTTTGGATAGATAAAAACCTCGTACTTATTGGTTTTAAAAGTACTGATCTGGCAATTAATCTTTTTGCATAGGATATCATTGGCTAAAATAGACACCCTTCCTTTGTTAGTTAGAATTTCTACCTTGCCATTTATGGCTTTTGCTAATTTTGCCAAATTAGCAGACTGAGCAAAAGCACTATTCTGGTTAAAAAACAATACGCTAAGGAGGATAATAGTAATGGTGGGAAAGATTTTCATTTACCTATAGTATTTTAGTTGATACAATTAATTGATGCAATAGTGAACAGTTGTGGCGTAAGCGAATCAAGAGAAATGATTACCTTGCTAAAATAAACGCGGTATTACAATCTGGACCATCCAATTCTATTAACACGATAACATCCCCATTTTCTTCTTCTCCAAAATACCAAATTTTGTGTAATTTGGGCGAAGCAAAACGAAAGCTGTTAAAATATGAACGATTTCTTGAAAACTTTTTCTTCTATAACCAGTACTAGTCTTATATTAATTTCATTTTTCCTATTTCAATGCTCCCAACCACGAGAGGGGGTGTTATCCTTAAATAAAGAAGACCGGGTCGTCATCATCGGGAATAACCTTTGTTCCCGTATGATGAACTTTGGCTACTTTGAGACCGAAGTCCAACTTCGTCATCCCGACAGCCTGATCTTTATCCGTAATATGTGTGACGGTGGCAATACCCCCGGCTTCCGGCCACATTCCGGAAGAAAAGAGACCTGGGCATTTCCCGGAGCGGAGGAATTCTACGGCGGCCCCGCAAAATACATTGGAGGGGAAGGTCATTTTGAAACACCAGATGAATGGTTGACCCGGCTGGAAACGGATATTATTCTCGCATTCTTCGGATACAATGAATCCTTTAGAGGTCCTGATGGTATTGACAATTACAAGGCGGAATTGGATGCCTTTATTGACCATACCCTGTCGCAAAAATACAATGGAGAAAGTGCTCCAAAATTAGTATTGGTTTCCCCCATTGCTTTCGAGGATCTTTCTGATCGTCAGGACTTGCCCGATGGCATTCAGGAAAATGAGAACCTGGCCATGTACACGAAAGCCATGAAAGCAGTGGCGCAAGAAAATAACATTCCATTTATTGATGTCTTTACGCCTACCAAAAACTGGTTCGATCAAGGTAACAAACAATATACGATCGACGGGGCACAATTCAAGGATAGTGGGTATGCTCAGTTTTCAAAATTGTTAGCCGACCAAATATTTGGCACAAGCAACGGAGCCAGTGAGGATTACAGGGATTTAGTTCATGCAGCGGTGCAAGAAAAGAATTGGATGTGGCACAATGATTTCAAGATCCCGAATGGCGTTCATGTTTTTGGCCGTCGCTACGATCCTTTCGGGCCTGATAATTACCCCTTTGAATTAGAGAAGATCAGGCAAATGACGGCGATCCGGGATCAGGCGATCTGGACAGCCCTCCAGGGAGAAGAAATGGATATTGCTGCCGCCGATGCCCAAACCCGCTCCCTCCCCCCCGTTCAGACCAATTATCAACCCAGTGAGAAAAATGGTAATCCTGAATACCTGTACGGTCAAGATGCACTGGACAAGATCGAAGTGGCACCAGGTTATAAGATTGAGCTTTTTGCTTCCGAAAAAGAATTTAATGACCTGGCTAATCCCGTACAGATCTCCTTTGACAATAAAGGGCGGCTTTGGGTAGCCGTAATGCCTTCTTATCCTCATTACCGGCCGGGAGATGAAAAGCCCAATGACAAATTGCTGATCCTTGAAGATACCGATAATGATGGCAAAGCCGATAAACAGACCGTCTGGGCCGATGGACTTCATTTGCCCACCGGTTTTGAATTTGCCCCCGAAGGCGTTTACCTCGCCCAGGGCACCAATCTCATTTTGTTGTCTGATACAGATGGAGATGATAAAGCGGATCAAAAAGAAATTTTGCTTAGTGGCTTTGATGATCATGATACTCACCATGTGATCAGTGCTTTTTGTGCCGACCCTTCTGGTGCCATTTATATGGGAGAAGGCGTGTTCCTAAGGACGAATGTAGAGACTCCTTACGGCCCCGTTCGTGGCACGAACGGTGGTTTTTTCCGTTACACTCCTCAACGCCATCATTTGGAACGCACTGCCCAATTATCCATTCCTAATCCCTGGGGTATCGCTTTTGACCGGTGGGGTCAAAACTTTTTTTGCGAAACCTCCGGCCCCGATTTCCGGTGGATGATGCCGGGGTCTGTCAATCCGGTTTACGGTGTTGCTACCGCCAAATCCAGAAACCTGATCGAAGATGCACACCGGGTACGTCCTACATCAGGAATCGAGTTCGTCTCCAGTCGTCATTTTCCGGATGAAGTGCAGGGTGATCTTTTGATCAATAATACCATCGGCTTTTTAGGTACTAAACAGCATGTTTTTGTGGATGATGGCACCGGTTACAAAAGTGAACACCGCCAAGATCTCATAAAAGCATCCGATAAAAACTTTCGCCCGGTAGATATGGAATTTGCTCCGGACGGCTCATTGTATTTGGTGGACTGGCACAATGTACTAGTAGGACATATGCAGCATAATGCCCGCGACCCCTTGCGTGACCACGTACACGGGCGCATCTACCGGATCACCTATCCATCCCGACCTTTGGTAAAACCCGCAAAAGTACATGATGCTACTATCGAAGAGCTACTGGACAATCTGAAATTGCCAGAATACCGGACCCGGTACCGGACACGCCGGGAATTGAGGGAAAGGGAAAGCGAAGCTGTACTTACTGCTTTGGATCAATGGGTTGGCAACCTTGATCAAGCCGATGAAAACTACGAGCACCACCTCCTTGAAGCCTTGTGGGTTACCTGGGGCTTGAACCAGATCGACGCTGACCTGGTCAAACAACTTTTAAAAGCAGAAGATTACCGGGCACGTACCGCCGCTGTGCGAGTATTGCGCTACGCCGGGCACCAAATTCCTGAGCAGGCAGACCTGCTGATGGAAGCTGCCAAAGATGAACACGGCAGAGTAAGGTTGGAAACAATTGTTGCGGCTTCGTGGCTGGATAAAGAGCAAGGTATTCCAATTGTTACCGAAGCTGGTCAACATCCGCTCGATGAATGGATGGTGGAAGCCTATGCTACTTCTCTGGCCCACCTGAACGATCAAACCGTAAGCGGCAAACCCGAGGAAGCTTTACAAACCGATCTGACAGGCAAGGAACGTGACTTGTACCTACAAGGTAAGAGTATCTACAGCAGAGAAGGATACTGCATAACCTGCCACCAAGCAGACGGAAAAGGGCTGGAAGCTTCCGGCTTTCCACCTCTAGCCGGCACCAGATGGGCCCTGGGAAGTGAAGAACGCATCATTAAGCTTACGCTAAATGGGCTTATGGGGCCTATTGAAGTACTCAGCAAAGAATATCCGGGACAAGTACCTATGACCCCTTACGGAGGACTGTTGAACGATGAAGAAGTCGCCGCGGTCTTAACTTACGTCAGAAACTCTTTCGGCAATAAGGCATCTGCCATTACTCCCGATAAGGTGAAGGCGGTACGTGCCGCCATCGCCGATAAAAAGGGGTTTTATTCGCCTGAGGAGCTGCTGGCAGAGCATCCGCACCAAGAGGAAATGGAGTAACTGGTAGAGCGGAATTCATTCCGCGAAATAAATTTTCACCCCGGAATAAATTCCGCTCTACTATAAGTGAAAGGATGTTCCCGCCAGTCCCTGACAATCCCGGCCTTGACAGGATTGTTTAAGATGTAACTGTATTCATTTGCCAAATGTCGTTCATTTCTAATAAACCGATTATAATAGCCAGCCTTCCAAACAGCGCCTTTTCTATTAAACAAACGGTTAATGGCCACTGCGCTCCCACCCTTAATCCTCTTCATGACGATATCTAAATTGGTATAAGAATCTAACTCAGATTCACCATCATACCCATCAGGTAATTGTACACTAAAATCCAACAATAAATGAATATGATTAGACATCACCGTGAAAGCATAGCATTTATAAAAAAGCCCATCGAATGCTAATATCTTGTCTGCTACTATTGTGGCAGCTTCGGGATTTTTCAATAAATGTTCCTGTTTATTACTGACGTGCAGAAGTTCTTCCATTTGGTGTTGATATAATCGATGAGCTTCTGCAACCTGATCTTCTTTGCAGGGAGATTTTTTGGCCTCAATTTCCAACAACCTCATTCGAAGGTCTTTCTGCAGCTTTAATTGCATGGATTTCGGAATAGCATCGTGTAAGTTGGTAGTTACCGCAAACGTTGCCCCGATAAAATGAAGATGCGGTAACCCATTTCTGATGTAATGGGTTTTCATAATTACTAGTTTGGCGGAATTTCTTAATGCCTGCGGCATGTTATTCCGCGGTGAATAAGAAATGACGGGGCGCGGAATAAATTCCGCAAAACTATGGGGCGTGGCAGGAGTGTTGGTTTGCTTGGTAGCGCGGAGTTTCGTTCCGCTCCTAAATATAGTGCTTTTTCGCGGAATAAATTCCGCGCTACCAGGTTAGGTATTGCGGAATTTTTTTATAAAGCGCACCACCGAAGCCGGTAACACCTTGTTGGCTAAATTTACCAATGTATTGTAGCGTTCCATTTCCTTGCTATCTAAACCTTCCCGGCTGGCAAAAGTGGTGGTGATGCGATTGCGCTGGCTTTTATCCAACTCACTTTCCGGACGACCGTTCGAATAGTAATACAAGGCCAGAGAACGACGGCTACGGTCCGGTGGGCAAGTTAAAGGGTCAGGATGGCCGTGCCAGGAATTACCCGTAGTCGAAAACAAGGCTACCCGGTTGAAAAGAGGGGCAATCTTCACGACGGACCGACTCATATCTTTCTCCCACAACTCAAAATGACCGCCGTATTCCGCTTTCCAATCCTCGTTGAGGTACACCAACAAATTCAACCGGCGATCCAGACTCATTTTCCGGTGCTTGTGGAAATCAACGTGTATTTTGAGAAAACCATCTCTTTTTATTTCGTGAAACCCGCCTCCCTCAAAATATGGATCAGGGATCAACGCTTCATTTATGCCGGTCAATTCCTGTAAAAACTCCAGAAAGATCTGAGAGTTGAGAAAATGCACCAAATGGCGAGTATTTGGCCCGAAGGAATATTCTCCTTTGGAGGCCAATTTCTTTTCGTTAGGATTACTGTAGTAGATATTTTCCCCTCCTTTTTCTGACAAACCAGGGAATTCACTCAATACTTTTCGTAAAAATTCAGGATTGAAAAAATCATCAAAATAGATATTGGGAAAAGGCGGATTACTTTGGTAGGTATCCTTGTACTGTTCTGCTACTTTTGATAAATCGGCGTATTTTTCGGATAAGAGCTGCATGTAACTTTTTAATTTTGGATCAATGCACAAAACTAGTGATTTGCCGTGAATTCGATACTAATTTAATCCAAGTTTCGGTAGTAAAGAGTTATAGACTAGCAGCAAATAAACCAATGGATTTTGACTAAAGCAGGCTTATCTTTGATGAGTTTTTAACAAGTCACCTAATCCACCCACCAATCCATATAATGATCTTACTTCTTGTCCGGACAACGGGCGATCAAAAATGGCCACTTCGTCCATTAAACCAATAAAGTTCAATCCCAGAAAAATTTTGGCTTTTTCTTCTTCCCAGGTAAAAGGTTCCGTGATGTTACTTGTGCCTTGTTGTTTTCCATTGATGTAAAAGGTAGCCACACCATTATCCGTATTTAATCCGGAAAAAGTAATGACAATGTGCGTCCAGCGGCCGCGAGCAAAAGGACGATCTTGGGCAATGACGAGTCGATTGTTGAAGCTGGGATTGGTATCCGGGCTTTTCTTATCAGGATTCCAGACGGTGACATCGCCAAACACGCCCATGCGGAAGGAACGTGGATTTTCTTTGGTAAAATCAACCCATAAGGCAGCGTCATCGTAGCCGGAATCCGTGATCTGAATCGGATCTGTATAGCCTGGTGCCAGGTCGGTTTCCGGATCAAGGCTGAGCCACAAAGAAATGGTTCCTTGCCAGCTGGTCGTGCTGTAGTTCATATTTTCGTGTGCCTGATAAAAAAGTACCGGCTGGCCTTTGCGTTTAAACTCCAGTGCATGACCGTACAAGCCTACGTTATCAGCAATAGTCACTTCCTCCGGAACCATAGCCGGAATAGCTTCCTGATGACGGTCATAGGCTGCAGCACCGTGTATGCGGTGATCTCCCTTAGCATAGTCTGCATGGTAGCCCTCATCGAAAGTACTAGCCAACAGCAGGGCTTCCTTAAGCACTGCTGCCCCTTCTTGTCTTTGTGTTTTGATGTGCGCCGCTACTTCGCCGACGGTACCCAACCAAATTTCATCCTTGTGTTGTTCTATATAGGCCACCAACTTTTCAAGCATTTCGATACGTGTCGTTTGTCTTCCGCCCACTCCAATCTCATGACCAGCTAATAACAACCAGGTACCATTTTCAATAGCAGCATCAACCAGCGGCTTTATATCGGTTTCAAAATCCTTTCCATCCATTTCAATACCTTGCAATAGAGATAGATCAACAAATGCCGGATCGTTGCTTGCTTCGTTCAGCCAGCCCCGGCCACTCTCAAACAATTCAGCAACTAAAGGTGCGTAGCTCTTTGTATCCGTCCCTCTGCCCACGAACGTATTTCCGCAGGTATACGCAAAAGATGCTGGCACCACGCCTAACATTTCGTATATCTGCTGATTAGCGGCAAGCAATTCCTGTCTCATTGAGGCCAAAGTATAATTTTCCAGCGCTTTATCTCTTGACCAGGGGAAATTACCGGTACAAGGATGATGGATCGTATGATTTCCGACCTCATGACCATCCGCCAGGATGTCTTTCCAGTCTTCCAGATGGTCTTTCATATTATTCGGGACAACATAAAAAGTAGCCTTTACCCCAAGTTTTCGGAATAAATCCTTACCTACTTCGGGGTGCGATATCCTGGCATCGTCAAAGCTCAGACTGATCGCAGCCCGTTTACCTTCCGGCCAGGAAAAGCTGTTATCCTGCGCTTGAACCAAAAAGGGGAGCAATCCCGAGAAAAAGCACATCATTACTTTACAAATTGGATAGATACAAGATCTTGGAACCATGTTATTTGAATTTGTTGATTTTGTGGACTAAACTCCATAAAAATAAAAAAGTGATGAACCATTTCGGAATATTCAATCTTCTAAAATCAAAATCTTATCATGAAAGAAGATTTGGAATTCATTCAACAAG
The DNA here is from genome assembly GCA_964533785.1 of uncultured Saprospiraceae bacterium. Taxonomy (GTDB): domain Bacteria; phylum Bacteroidota; class Bacteroidia; order Chitinophagales; family Saprospiraceae; genus JANQRV01. The sequence goes on from CAZHNG010000006.1 coordinate 41,329, forward strand.
CGATACAATTAGCCAAAACCGGTATGCAACAAGGGTCCGGCGGCCCATTTGGTGCCGTGATCGTCAAAGACGGGAAAATTATCGGCCAAAGCTATAATAAAGTCTACGAGGCCATTGACCCAACCGCACACGCCGAAATTGCAGCCATCCGCGATGCTTGCCAAAACATTGAAAGCCGCAATTTGTCTGGCTCCACCTTATATTCTTCTTGTGAACCCTGCCCCATGTGTTTTAGTGCCATCTACTTTGCCGGTATTGAAAGGGTAGTTTATGCTGCCAGCCACAAGGATGCCGGTGAAATAGCAGGTTTTGGTATGGATAAGCTGTATTATGAGTTGAACCAACCCTTGAACAACAGAACTATTCCCCACCAACAACAAGAGAGAGAAAGCGGACTGGATGTATTTCACGAGTGGAATGTATTGAGGTTGAGATAAAGGTTAAGAGAATTCAACCTTTTTAGCAATCCTTTTATTTTCTCTTTCCAACACTTATGCGCAAGATGAAACTGCCATTTGGGCCACCATGGAAAAAGCAATCGATAGCTTTTATGCTTATGATGCTGCTGGTTTCGCCGCCAATTTTACGGAAGACGGTATTTTGATCAATCCATTAGGTATGATGTTTACCGGCCCTGCCATGATCCAAGCTGTACACGAAGAAGTCTTTCAATCGTGGGGTGAAGCGCCTACAAACATTCAGCACAATCAGACAAATAAGATGTTCAGAACACTGTGCGAAGATTTGGTACAATTAAGTTTTACGCATGAGTCCAAAGGCAATCCTAGTGCGGGAGAAGGGCAAATGACTTTCGCGTTACTATTTTCAAAGGAAAATGGAGAATGGTTGATCAAAAGCGCTCAGCTTACCCCGGTAATACCTGTTCCGCAAGGCAATTAGTAAAATAGGGTAAAGAAAAATTCTTTTTTAAAAATCACTAATCAATAGCTTACTGGAAATATTGGCAAACGATCACGGTACTTCCGGTAAGCTATCACCAACTTAAACAAAATGAAATAAGCATGAAAAAGTTATTGAAAATATTAGGTGCAATACTTGCAAGTTTGACATTGATTGTCGCTGCCTTAGTTTTGTACATCAATTTTAAAAGCTTGCCGACTTATGAAAATCACGCTCCTGACCTAACCGTTAAACTTGACAGTTCTAGTATTGCTGAAGGGCAAAAGATCGCTACCATGCTGTGCGCCCATTGCCATAGTTCAAAGGATGGCAAACTAGGAGGCGGATTAATGGAAAAATCTGCGCTGGGAGATATCTACGCCCCTAACATAACCCAGCATCCAAAATATGGTATCACTGACTACACAGACGGAGAATTAGCGTACCTGCTTCGTACTGGTATAAGGAATAATGGTGAATACGCTCCGCCGTGGATGACCAAACTGCCACATCTATCTGATCAAGACATTCATAATATTATTGCATTTCTGCGGTCAGATCATCCCATGGTAGAAGCTTCTGAAAACAATCCACCGGCAACGGAATATTCATTCCTGGGAAAGTTCTTATTGACTATAGGCATTGCCCAACCCCTACCCTACCCTAATAAAGAGATCAAAGCCCCATCCCCGCAAAACAAAGTAGCTTTTGGTAAATATTTAGCAGTTGCAAAATACGATTGCTTTCGAAAAGTTTCAAGAAAGTTCATGGCATCATGCCGAGTGAAGTGAAGGCTGCAACAGGCCAATAAATATCCGCCAGGAAATCTTTCAGACCAAAAAAAGCGCCAGGAAAAATCCCAACGCCCCATTTATTAACTATGCTTATTAATAGACAACAAGGAAACTAACAAACGAATAAATGGTTTTATACTTTCTGGCCTGAATATTCATATTAATGTAAAATACAAGAGTTTAATTGTCAAGCTTTATTTCGAAAGATCGAACAATCTCCTTCCCTATTAGTTTCAATAGCATTATTTGATAAAACCACAATCATGCAAGTCGAAGCGCAAAGAATAGTCACTATTTCCTACGAATTGAGAGATGGCAATGCTGAAGGGCCTTTATTAGAAAGAATGGACGCTAATTATCCTTTTAAGTTCTATTTCGGTGCCGGAAAATTACTCCCTGCATTTGAAAAGAACCTCGAAGGACTCTCAGAAGGTCAATCTTTTAGCTTCATCTTGCTGCCAGGTGATGCCTATGGCATGGTAAAGCCAGATAATATCGTCAATATTCCTAAACAGAACATAGAAAATTTAGGAGAAAATTATCTTACCAAAGGAAACTATATTAGCCTTACAGACGATAATGGCCAACAATTCAACGGCAGGATATTATCGTGGAATGATGAAAGTGTAAGAGTAGATTTTAATCACGCCATGGCGGGAAAAACCCTACATTTTTCTGGTGTGATCCTCAATGTCAGAGAGGCTACCGTAGATGAACACATCCGAAAAAGTTATTTGGAGGAAGATGGATTGCGTAAGTAATCATTACAAAGATGCCCGCTGCAAGATTTTAGACGCCAGACTTCATATTGCTAGGACCCCTAATTTGTGTAATTTGTTATTCGGCGGAGCTGATATTCGTGATAAATATGTCCCATTCATACAATAGTTGTCTTATTCGTGCATTCGTGGCTACTAAAATAAAAGCTTTAACCGTAGAATTGAAACAATATGCTGTAGCCAAAATAGCTGTCAATAAAGTCATTTTAGGCTATTTTAACATATTATATAAAATTGTTGTCCAATTTTGAAACGCCAGTCCTGCGACCGGATGAATGTATAAGTACGATTTATGGCATTGCCCGTGCATTTCATTTACTTACCACTTTTTCAATTTCATTTTTTTTAGCTTTTGTTCCAGTTGAATAACCTGAGAAGGGAAAAGCGCCACAAGCAAAGTTTGCTTTTCATTTGGCTTTAATTCTACCTCGAAGCCAATCATTTTAGTATCGGGATTACGTAATTCAAAATCATTGGGAGGAGTCGTGGAGAAGATTGCAAGCTCAGTACGGGTTGGTTGTATCACTTTAAAAATTAAAGTTTGACCATCTTTTTGAATACGGGCAGTTTGTCTATCGACGATATCAACGGAGTCATGAGTGACCATTGCCCATCTTACCGCAGAGGGTTGATCTACATTTTGAATTTCATCTCTTATTAGCAAATAATCCTGATTAACCAAGGCCATCCCCCGTTTTGCTTTTTGTAATTGACCTTCGTAAGGAGCAGACAAGTCCAGGACAGCATGCTTGAAATCCTCGCGATCTGAGTGACGGATAATTTCCCCATAACCATCGACCTTTTGTAACCGATCATTCACCACCAAAGTATTGTGCGAAAGATTATTGTAGCGAAAGATCGTCCATCTTTCAGCATCTTGAGTTTTCCCCCAAATATTCATGCCTAACTTTTCCAGTTCATGATAAGGATGACTCCCGAGATCCATTGCCCACCTCACGCCGTTAGCGTCAAAAACAAAGGTTCCAATATCCATGTGTCCGTGATTAGCATTGCCTCTTCCTCCTTTTACACCAAAAAACCGAGCCTGGTCATCCCACCCGCTACGATGTAAACTCACCGGTGTAATACCTTTACCTGTCCAATCTAATTGTGCGGGAACAGGAAACGAAAAGGAATCAAAACCGGCTAGCCAAATTAATACTAATGGAAACAAACGGTCTCCCGAACCTTCAGCCTTGACGATCTCTTTGCCCGCTATCAAATCATCAATAAAAGAAATCTGATGGTATAGCAGCGAAGGCTGCTTTAAGGTCTTGGCGTACCAATACAGCGGCGGAGTAAACCCTTTTCCTAAACCGTTATCTGCGTAGTTAAAATAACCAGCCGGCCCATAGACGTGTAAATTATAAGCTCCACTTTTCATGAAGCCTTCACTCGCCGGATAGTTTTCTTTTCCCTCAATTTTCCAGACCGTTTCATAAAAAACGGTATGAAACATGGTTCCGTACACCCAGTAGCCGGCACCTTCCGGGTACGCACCGTCGGGGTCGTATACTTTTTCAGGTATTCTCAATTGTTTTTTGGCTCTTTCGATTAAATAAGCCGCCGTATCAGAATAAGATTCATAAACCGCCCAGGCTCCCAGGCTAATGCCCGTATTGCATACCTGATTCCAGTTGTTATCCGTCGTTAACCACCACTGGTCTTCGGGCATGGCCGGACGCAGCCCCTTTTCAATAATGGCTTGTTCAATGCGCTTTTTATCGTTTGCACCCAAAGCATGATAAAGCCAATCATACCCTATTGCCAGGGCCATTGTCATTTCTCCAACGTCCAAGAAATGACTGGGATTCCAATCCTGGAAAGCGGCCGCTGCCAACATCTCTTCTTTTGTCTTTTCAAGATATTTGGGTTCTCCCGTCATCCGATAGGCATATGCTAATAAGCTCACCCGCTTCAAACAAGTTCGTGAAACGCCCAGCAATCGACGTCCGACCTTATCGTATCGTACAGGCTTTAATCTAACCATTTGATCCGCAATAGCGATCGCCTTTTGGTGCAACTGCTTCAATTGAACATTTTTCTCCAAAGCTTTTTGGTATTTAGCCTGGTCCGTTTCGGTCCACAATATCCGCGGATGATCTGGTAAAGAAGAACTCGTGGTTTGAGCTTTACTTTGGACGGAAAAAATAAGAAATGCTAAAACGAAACAAATGAAGACTCTCATAATGAATTTGTGGTTAAGGTTATTCAATTTGATGGTAGAAACAGTCGCCTTCTTCATCACATTATTTTTCACTCCCGGTTTCAACTCCAACTTTTTCAGCCCATTCCTGCCATTCTTGTAACAATGCTTCCGCTTTTTCTTTCTCCTCGTCCACCCGGTCATTCAGTTCAGTAGGATCTTCAGCCAGATCATACAATTCCCATTCCTCTCCTGCTCCATTGACCAACTTCCAGTTGTCACTGATGATCGCTTTTTTATTAAAATGCTCCCAGGCGAGCTTTCGCGGTATTTGTTCCTGAGCGTTGATTAACGGCATCAAATCCATTCCCTGTAATGGTAACAAGTTATTGTCAGGGTAACTCACTCCTGCCAGGTTTAAAAAAGTGGGCATCAGATCTATGATATGCGCAGTTTGACGAATAACTGTATTTTCCGGTAAACTTCCATTGGGATAATGCATAATAAAGGGTGTCAGCATACCTCCCTGGTGTGTCCAGGCTTTGTAATATCGAAAAGGCGTATTGGAAGCATTGGCCCAGGGTTCCCGGTATGCTACGTAAGATCCCCGTTCTCCCGGCTTTTTAGTTGGATCATGCAACTTACGACCAGTGATGGTTTCCGCACAACCACCATTATCAGAAAGAAAAACGATCAGCGTATTATCGAATTGACCGTTAGCTTTCAGTTGTTCGATAATTTTGCCGATCCCCTGATCCATCCGGTCGACCATAGCGGCGTAAACGGCCATTCTCAGTGACCAGTCATCCTTATTGTCTACTGTTTCCCAGGCCGGAATGGAGGATGGTCTGGGCGACACCGCAGGCATCTCTTCGAACAAGCCTATTGCTTCTTGCTTCTGATAGCGCAATTGACGCAAACTATCCCAACCAATATCGTATTTCCCTTCGTATTTGGCAATGTCTTCGGGAAGGGCATGAAGCGGCCAGTGGGGGGCCGTATAAGCGACGTAAGCGAAAAAAGGCTTTTCTTGATTTTCTTTATGGTGTTTGCTGAGTTGTTCGACCATGTAATCAGTCGTAGCATCCGTCATATAAAACCCTTCTTCTGGAGGTTCCCAACGTTGATCATCCTTAACCATAACGCGGTCACGGGGTTGATCCTTGATGATTTCGTAATAACTACTGGCACCACTGACCAATCCCCAATATTTATCAAACCCTCTTTTTTCCGGCCAGTAAGGCGAAGCTTCTCCGACGTGCCATTTTCCCGACATATAAGTGCGGTATCCCGCCGGTTTTAAAGCTTCAGCGATCGTCAAACAACTGTCTTCCCTCAAATAGCCCTGGTAAGGTCCCTTTTCTCGGTTTTGAGCAGGAGTGGATACCATTTTCCCCATACCCACTTGGTGAGGATAAAGGCCGGTTAATAAAGAAGCACGCGTCGGACAACAACGAGCTGCGTTATAAAATTGTGTGAATCGCAGCCCCTTTTCCGCTAAAGCATCGAGGTTAGGTGTTTGTATTTCCGAGCCATAGCAACCGATATCGGAAAAGCCCATATCATCAGCCAAAATCACAAGAATATTTGGCGGGTTCGCATTTGGAATAGGTTGATCCTCCGTTGGCGATGTGCAGGCAGCGAGTGCCAAAAGGACCAGAAAATGCAAAATGAAAATTAATTTGTTTTTCATAATAGGTGTAATTTATTCCAGTCTCCTATGTAATCAACATTGACGCTCCTTGGCTTTAAATCCCTTACTTCCAGGTATTCCAGGGTACCCTCATTTGCCAGAGGAACTACTTACGGTAGTAAAACCCCAACAAACCATAATAAAGACAATTATTATGAACTTTTCTAAATTTTTATTCTGTCAATATAAATAACCAGCAAATTTTCTTTGAAAAATAAAAAAAGAGTTGTAGCATTGTGCAAACGATTGCATCAACTTGGGCAAGCATAGAACGACCATACAAGATATCGCCGACGCGCTGGATATTACATCTTCCACCGTGTCCAGAGCATTGAATAACCATCCTGCCATCAGCCAGGCTACCAAGCTTTTGGTGACTAATAAAGCCAAACAGCTCAATTACCGTCCCAACTACATTGCAGCGGCTCTTAGAAGCGGAAAAAGTAAGATCATTGGGGTCATTATTCCCGTGGCGGACCGTGCTTTTTTTAGCGCTGCTATTCGCGGCATTGAAGATGAAGCGGTCAAAAGAGGCTATGGGGTTATTGTTTGCCAAGCCTACAATGATATTGAGAAAGAAAAAAGAGCAATAGATACCCTGGTCCGGTCTCAGGTTGATGTCATCATCTCCTCGGTAGCTAAAAGTACTTCGGTTAAACAGTTCAACCACTATAAAAAAGTGAAAGAAGACGGTATTCCCGTTATTTTCTTCGACCGGATCATCGATGATCTGGAGGTGAACAGTGTGGTGATCGATGACTTTCGGGGAGCCTACCTGGCTACCTCACATCTTATCGAGCAAGGCTACCGTAAAATTGCCCACTATGCGGGTGATTTCAGTACCACGATTTATAAAGAAAGACTTCGGGGTTACAGACAAGCGCTGGAAGATCGGCAAATTGAGGTTAGAGAAAAATACATTCTGGAATGCCCTTCCAATGTTGAGAAAGGCCAAGAGGTAACGGAAAAATTATTTCAATCTGTGGACCCGCCTGATGCTATTTTTTCCTCCAGCGATTTTGCCGCACTGGGTGCCTTGCAAAAACTCAAAACATTAGGCATCGCCGTTCCCGGAAAAGTAGGTATTGTTGGTTTCGCCAATGAACCCTTTAGCTCGTTTATTGAGCCTTCGCTTTCATCCGTTAACCAATTCAGCAGGGATCTGGGAAAAATGGCAGCGCAGATATTTTTTGAAGGTGATCAATTGACGACGGCCCCCGCAAGACAGGTTGTGCTGCAGCCCCAACTTATTATCAGGAGATCCTCCGCAAGAGTTCCCTGATTTTTTTCATTTCAAACAATCGATTGCACCACAAATATTTGAAACTTAAAATCATGCAAAATTTTCAAGCTCAATCCAATCAGATGTTAGTTTATTCAACAAAGCAGATGAATGCTTTATTCAACAACGTTCGAACCGAAGATGATTTTCAAGCATTTGAAACCATCTTTCACCAGTATTATCATTATTTATGCAGCGTAGTTTGCCGTATTATCAAATGTGAACATCAAGCAGAAGAGATCGTATTAGATGTCTTTTGCAAACTATGGGCAAACCGCAAAAAACTGACTATTGATATCAGCTTAAAAGCACTACTGGTTACTTCGGTAAAAAACCGTTCGATAGATTATCTGCGAAAAAAGACGAAAACCAATAAATTAGCGCAAGAACTTGCTGAAAACGACTACACTTTTTATGAATCGCCTGAGAATTCGCTGATATACAAAGAACTTAACGAAGAGATCGAAACCTGGATCGAAGCTCTTCCGCCCAAAGGGAAA
>CAZHNG010000007.1:0-44846 GCA_964533785.1 uncultured Saprospiraceae bacterium
GTCTAACGTCTAGCGTCTAGCGTCTAGCGTCTAGCGTCTAGCGTCTAGCGTCTAATGTCTAGCGTCTAACGTCTAGCGTCTAGCGTCTAGCGTCTAGCGTCTAGCGTCTAGCGTCTAGCGTCTAACGTCTAGCGTCTAGCGTCTAGCGTCTAGCGTCTAATTCCTAAGCGGCTTATTCGTCTGCAACATATGCTGGATCCGCTCCAAGGTCTTCGGTTCACCGCAAAGACTGAGGAAAGCCTCGCGCTCCAGGTCTAATAAGTACTGTTCGGACACTTCCTGCGCCGCAGTGAGGTCGCCCCCGCATAGTACCCAGGCAATTTTGCGGGCGATCTTAATATCGTGTTCACTGGCGTAGTTACCTAATTTTAGTTCATTGGCGGCAGTATATAGAGCGGCCAATCCTTGACGACCAAGAACGAAAATATCTTCCCGGTGAATGGGCTGGGTGTAATTTTCAGCCAAATCGAGTACTTTTTTCTTGGCTTCGGCAATGGCACGATCCCGATTGACCACTACTTCATCACGCGCTTTTAGTAAGTAGCCGTGTTCGAATGCCTCATGGGCAGAGGTAGCTACTGAAGCCATCGCGATCGTCTTGAACTTATCGATCAAAGTGGGAATGCGGATGTCGCCTTCAAAAAAGGAATCCGAAGCACGAACGGCAAATTCTTTGGTGCCGCCACCGCCCGGGATTACCCCGACGCCAACCTCCACCAGTCCGATGTAGGACTCGGCAGAACAAGTCGCTGCATCACAATGCATTAGGGTTTCACAGCCACCACCAAAGACGTACCCCTGGGTGGCTACAACTACCGGAATACTCGAATAACGGCAGCGCATCGTCGTTTGCTGGAAGTAGTTGACGGCAAAGTTCAACTCATCAAATTCCTGCTCATAAGCCATTTGGGCAATCATCATCAGATTTGCACCGACCGAAAAATTAGTGGCATCATTGCCAATGACCAATCCTTTCCAATCCCCTTCTTCTGCAATCTGTATCGCCTCATTGATGCCGCGTAGAACACCCTCACCAATGGTATTGTACATACTGGTAAACTCCAGGCAAAGCACCCCGTCACCTATATCGTGCAAAATAGTTTCGCTAGTCTTGTGCACGGGCGCTTGATCACGATAATTATCCAAAATGATCAATTCTTCGGTTCCCGGTATCGGCTGATAAGATTTAGTATTAACATCATAATATTTTCTAATACCTTCTTCACGCTTGTAAAAACTAGCATGGCCTGCTGCCACCATTTCTTTTACCCAATCGGCAACCGTTTCACCCTCCGTTTCTGCTAATTCAATACCCTTTTCTATCCCAATGACATCCCAATATTCAAAAGGGCCTAATTCCCAGGCATAACCTGCACGCATGGCATCGTCGATGCTGTATAAATGGTCCGCAATTTCAGGGATGCGATTAGAGACATAGGCAAACAAGCCCAGCAATGATTTTCTGATCAATTCACCGCCTTTATCTTCACTATTGAATACCGCCTCTATTCGCTTTGGCAGGTCGTCAATTTGTTTAGCTAATTTCAAGCTGGATAATGATGGCCTCGGCGAAGGACCGTATTCAAGTTTTTCCAAATCTAAGGCCAGGATTACTCGCTTACCACGCTCATCCCGTTCATCCGTTTTTTTGTAAAATCCTTGACCGGATTTATTGCCCAGAAAATTGTTGTCCAACAAAAACTTTAGGTAAGCCGGAATTTCAAAAGTGGCGGCTTGCTCATCGTCGGGGCAATTCTCTTTAATACCCTGGATAACCTTGGCAGCCGTATCGTGCCCCACCAGATCGCCCAATCGAAAAGTTCCCGTTTTGGGCCTTCCTACGGCGGGTCCGGTTAATTTATCCACGGTAGCAATATCCAGCCCCAGTTGAGTAGTAAGCTGGTAGATCTTAGCCATAGCGTAAACCCCTACCCTATTGCCGATGAAAGCAGGAGTGTCTTTAGCCAATACCGTTTGTTTGCCCAGGTAAACGTCACCGTAATGCATAAAAAAGTCAACGACTTCCTGCTTGGTTTCCTGGGTCGGGATAATCTCAAAAAGTCTGAGATAGCGAGGTGGATTGAAAAAATGGGTGCCGCAAAAATGAGCTTTAAAGTCTTCACTTCTGCCCTCGAGCATCAGGTGAATGGGAATGCCGGAAGTGTTGGAGGTTACCAGTGATCCTTTACGACGGTATTGATCTACTTTTTCGAAGATCTGCTGCTTGATGTCCAGTCGTTCAATGACCACTTCGATCACCCAGTCACAATCCGCTATTTTTTGAAAATCATCTTCAAAGTTGCCGGTAGTGATCCGGCTGACAAAATCTTTGTGGTAAAACGGTGCCGGTTTTGATTTTAAAGCAGCTTTGAGTGCGCTGTTAACGATGCGGTTACGAGCAGCCGGATCGTTTTGCTCTTTTTCACTCATATCTCGTGGTACAATATCTAACAACAACACTTCAAGACCGATATTAGCGAAATGGGCAGCAATACCCGACCCCATGACACCTGATCCAAGTACGGCAACTTTTTTGATTCTTCTCATGATTGGCTTTAAATTAAAGTATTTCCAGCGAATTTTCGCTAATTTACAAATATTAGAAACACCACAACAGATTTTCCAGTTTAAATTTGGGTAGAAACTTAGAATACATTTGAATTTTAATATTTTTACTGGTATAATTAATAAAATGTTAGTATTTAGCGTTTTTATCGCATAAAAAATCAATTATCCATGTTTGAAAACATCTTTTTGTTCTTCCAAACTGCTGATCTTGAACGGGAAGAAGGTGTAGCTTCTCAGAGTTTTTTGGACATTATATTAGAGGGCGGTCCACTCGGAGTGGTGATCGTACTGGTTTTGTTCGTCCTATCGATCATTGGGTTGTATATTTTCATCGAGCGGTATCTGACGATCAAGAAGGCGGCCAAAATTGATGAGAATTTTATGAATAATATACGGGCGAATGTATCTGCCGGCAATATTCCGGGAGCGAAGGCACTCTGCCAAACGGCCGATACGCCGGTAGCCCGCATGGTTGAAAAAGGATTACAGCGGATCGGCAAACCCCTCCGCGATATTGATGCTGCTATCGAAAACGTGGGTAACCTGGAGATCTTTCGTTTAGAAAAAAATCTCTCTACACTAGCCAGTATCGCTGGTGCTGCTCCGATGATCGGGTTTTTCGGTACGGTTACCGGTATGATCCTCGCTTTTTATAAAATGGCCACCGAGCAAAACGTAACTCCGGATGTACTGGCGGGTGGTATTTACGTAGCTTTGATAACCACGGCAGTAGGCCTGTTCATAGGTATTTTGGCATTCATAGGCTACAATGTATTGGTAGCCAACGTAGAAAAAGTTGTTTACAAAATGGAGCGCTCTACGGTAGAATTCATGGACCTCTTACAAGAACCTACCGTTTAATCAATTTGACCGGGCTTGTTCCGTATATTAACTGGTTGCCCCCACACTCCTCACCTCACACTTCTCACCCTCTAAAGTCTAGCGTCTAGCGTATAGTTGTATTGGCTTTTAAACTCGGGGTGATTCTTAATATTTAAGCTTTAAGTGGTTATAAGGTTATGAAGTTATAAAGTTAGGCGGGAATAAATATTGGGAGTATTTTGCATAACCACATAACCTTATAACCAAAGCCCCTAAGCTATTAAATACTAAATCAAGTGAAACTCCCCCTAAGTGAAAGGGGCAATACATTTAGCGTCTAAAATCAAAAAAATGGGCCTAAAAAAAAGAAATAAAGTAAACGCGCAGTTCAGCATGTCCTCCTTAACGGATATTATCTTTCTGTTATTGATCTTTTTTATGTTGACCGCCACTTTTGTGAGGATAGAACCTTTTGATCTACCCAAATCGGATTCGAAAACGGTAGCTTCTACCTCAGTAGTCGTATCGGTTCAGAAGAATGGTCAACACCGTGTGAATAGCCTAGAAACTAATCGAAACGGTCTTGAAAGGGCCATCCGGGCAGCAATCGACAAGACTCAAAACCAGGAAAACGCCAATATTACAATTGTTGCGGAAGTTGGTACGCCCTTCGACTATGTGGTGAATCTAATGAATATTGCGGCCAGGATGAGAGTAAGAGCTATTATTGCGACTCAGCCTAAAGACAGTTAAACTAAAGGAATAACTTCAACTTATGGGATTAAAAAAGAAGAATAAAGTCAGTGCAGAATTTAGCATGTCCTCTTTGACGGACATTATATTTTTATTGTTGATATTCTTTATGTTAACCTCGTCCTTGGTGGCGCCCAATGCTTTAAATTTGAAATTACCCGGTACTTCGAATACTTCCAGAGTGGCCGACCCTGCCCAAATCGATAATGTTCGGATCAGCAGCAACGGCAATTATTACCTCAATGGCAAAAGCATCGGAGTCGCTGACCTGGAGAAGGCTCTGCGCAGCCGTGTTTCCAGGACTTCAGAAAAAATGAACCTCACGATTTCGCCAGACCGAGGTACGCCTACCGAATACGTGGTGTCCGTCATGGATATTGCCATGCGATTAAACATCAACGGCATTCTCGCTACGGAAAAGTTCGAATGAGGGAGTAATTAGATTTCTCTATTGTTAATATTTTCCTAATACATTGAAAATTAACCTCAGATAGGTTTGTTCTGCGTTAATAATATAAACAAAAAACTTTTATGGATACTGTTCTAACGCCGGAAGAAGAAAAAAACAAGAAGAGAGGCTTATCCTTGAGCATCTTTTTACACATAGCTTTAGTCATTTTAGCGCTAATTCCTTTTTTAACTTATCCCGATCCGCCTCCCGGACAAGAAGGTATTGTCGTCAATCTGGGATTACCCGATGTAGGGGAAGGGGAAGAAAATGCGGGTCCCGCAACACCTTCCGAACCGGAAGTTTCCGAGCCGGTCATTGAGGAAGAAGTCGCTGAGCCGGTTGAAGAATCTACCCCTCCACCTCCCGAAACCACTCCCGATCCCGTCGAACCCGAACCAGCACCTCAAAAGGAAGTGATCACGACTGAAGATCCCGAGCAAATCGCGCTCAAGAAGAGACAGGAAGAAGAAGCGAAGAAAAGAGCCCAGGAAGAAGCCGAGCGCAAAAGAAAAGCGGAAGAAGAAGCCCGGAAAAAGGCAGAGGCGGAAGCTGAACGTAAACGCCAAGAAGCAGAAGCGGAAGCCAGAAGAAAAGCTAAAGAAGCGGAAGCAAATAAATTCAAAGATCAGATTGGCGGCCTGTTCGGGGATAAAGAAGGGAAAGGAAATACCGGCAAACCCGGCAATCAAGGTGATCCGGAAGGTGATCCCGATGCCAGCAGGTTAGAAGGGATCAGTACCGGTTCCGGACAAGTTGGCGGCGGTCTGGGTAGTCGCGGAGTAGTCAAAACTTCTACTCCTCAAGACAACTCACAAAAACAAGGTACCGTAGTCATCCGCGTATGCGTTGATAAATCCGGTAACGTAACCAGTGCCGATTTTACACAGGCAGGGTCAACTACTTCCGATAACAGCCTGGTACAAATTGCCCGACAAGATGCCCGGAAGTGGAAGTTTGCTGCCGGGCAAGTTGATAAACAATGTGGAACGATCACTTATCGGTTTAGAGTGAAATAGGCTGTTGAGTTGCTGAGTTGTTTATGAGCAAAGCATAATATGAAACAACTCAACAACTCGGCATACTCCCAGAATATACAACACCACAAAATTTTTTTCTTCCCTTTTCTTAGTTCTGCCGAAATACGTAGATGAATTACCAAGAAACGATCGAGTACCTGTACCAGCAATTGCCGATGTACCAGCGTATCGGCCCCAAAGCATTTAAAAAGGATCTGACCAACACGCTTAAGTTATTGGCTCATTTGGGCAATCCTGAAAAGAGGTTCCCTGCTATTCATATCGCAGGAACTAACGGCAAGGGGTCAACAGCCCATATCTTGAGCGCCTTATTACAGGCAAAAGGTCTAAAAACAGGGCTTTATACTTCCCCTCATTACCTGGATTTCAGGGAAAGAATTAAGATCAATGGTCAGTACATTACCCAACAGGCAGTGATCGATTTTGTCCAGCAAAACAAATCCATCTTTGCAGAAATTCAACCTTCTTTCTTTGAAATAACGGTCGCACTCGCCTTTCACTATTTTGCTGTGGAAAAAGTAGATATCGCCGTCATTGAAACGGGATTGGGTGGAGAATTTGATTCTACCAACGTCATCACTCCTATTCTAAGTGTCATTACCAATATTGGCTATGATCACCAGGATATGTTAGGAGAGACCCTGGCGGAAATCGCACATGCCAAAGCAGGAATTATTAAGCCCGGCGTACCGGTTGTGATTGGTGAAACCCATCCGGAATCCAAAGCGGTATTTATCGAAAAGGCTCGTCTGGAAAAGGCACCTATCTATTTTGCGGATCAGGCGTTTAGCATTATTCCTATTGAAAATTCTTTGGAACATACGTATTACCAGGTATTGAAAGACCGTCAATTGATCCACCCAAATTTAAAGATCAATTTACAAGGAGCATACCAAAAATACAATCTGCAAACCGTCTTTCAGGCCATAGAGTGCTTACCTGCACCATTCAAGCCTACCGATCAAGAAAAGGAATACGCTTTCAGCCATATCAAAGCCCTGACCAATTTTGCGGGTCGCTGGCAAGTAATATCTCGCAAGCCAATGATCGTGATGGATAGCGCCCATAACATAAACGGCATCGAACAGGTCATCGACCAACTAACCACCATCCCCTACGATCAATTGCACATTATTCTGGGCATGGTCAAAGAGAAAGACCACCAAAAAATCCTGCGATTATTTCCGCGAAACGCGAGTTACTATTTTGTAAAACCCGACCTTCCCAGAGGCTTGGATGCGGTACAGTTGCAAGCAAAAGCTTCGCTGGAAGGGCTTGAAGGAGCAGCCTATCCTTCCGTAGGAGCTGCTTTGGATGAAGCTAAATCCAACGCCGGAGAAGATGATCTCATTTTTATCGGCGGCAGTAATTTTGTTGTTGCGGATGTGATGAAAATAATGGGGGATGATGTTTTACCTATAATTAGTTGAAATGATCCAATGTTGGATATATGGATTTAATACTGTTAAGCACCTCCTACTGCCCTTCTGGATATTCAAAAAATTTGCGTTTTAGGTTTCATAAGTCTAATTTAGTAGAAAATTAGAAATACGCATGTCATTATTGACACAATTGCAAGAGGGGGAAAAAGAAGCATACTATGAATTATTCCGGACGCATCACGATCAGGTTTTCCGGTTTATAGCGAAATACACCGAAAATTTTGAAAGAGCTAAGGAATTGACCTACACCGTTTTTTTGACCATTTGGGAAAATCGTGCTTCACTTTCTACCACTACTGCCTTCTCTGAGCAGGTATACGAAATCGCCAGAGATATGATCATCGACGAATACCGGCAGGATTTTGATCAACGGAAAAAATCCCTGTTCCGGTTCAATGATCAACTAAAATCCCGTAATAACTAACTATTGGGATATTGTGAAATTTAACCAACTATGATGAAAGACCACTTGGTAGATAGTTTGATGAGGATGGAGAACGAAGAGGAGGTGTTAGCTATCTTGGAAGCCCAATTAAAGAAAGAGAAGCCTGCCAAGCTTTTTCAATTACTAAGAGAAGAATGGGAAGCCACGGAAGCTCCTACCGTTGATGAATCGATCAAGGAAGAGATCTGGGAAAAATTAAAACAGGCCATTCAGTATTCCCCGATACAAAAACAGAATGAAAGGCCTAAGTGGTTGCCTTACTTAAGGAAAGCCCTCATTCCAGCTGCCATTGTTGCCGGCATCGCCATTTTTGGTAATCTTGTTCTGAGCGTAAATAACACTCCATTGATCAAGGGCACTAAACAGGTCAACCAAACGGAGATGGTGAAGGAAGTCAATATGGGCGGAAACCTGATCGCATGGCTGAGAAAAGGAGGTACTTTGGAATACAACCGCAATCTGATCGGAAGCGTAAAATACACCAAACTAAGCGGCGAAGCTTTTTTTGTTATGCCGCCAGATTCTGATCATACTCTTAATATCGAGGCCGGACCTTTAAAAATTGAGGCTTTTGGTGCCGAGATCTCCGTAGATGCACCAATCAAAGATAACCAGGTTAGAGTGGCTCTCATCAATGGCGATGCAGACGTACAATTTAGAAACAAAGGAAAAAATATACACAACCGGCTAAGGCTTTCCGCCGGTGATGAACTTCGGTACAATAGTTCGGATCATAAACCTACCGTGTACGCCCTGGATACGACCGGTGTTCTGGCCTGGCGCGACGAAAAAATTGCTTTTAACAACTATTCACTGACTGCAGCCTTTACTAAATTGGGGAACCATTTCGATGTGGAATTTGAATACGACCCAATGACAATTGAAAATTGCTACACTAATAACGGCCCCTACCCCATCACTTTCGAAAAAACAGAGTCCCTGGAAAAGATCCTGTCCACCATTTTGAGCAAGAAATTAAAATTTAAGATCGAGGGTAGTAAAGTTACCATCAGTGGAAAGGGATGCGTGATTGATTAGACTTGTCTAATAAGCTCCGCTCAGCGAATACGCTCCGAGATGCCACCCAACTTTTCCTTCATTCTTTGCCATCTAAATCGCCGGATAAACCGTCCCTCTTTTTTATTGACAATAAAGGGCTCCTGGTTGACCCAGGCATTCAACCACCCCCAGATCACCGCCAGACCGGTCAAGATATAGGGTTTATTCACCAAGCCTGCCTTTATTGCACTGGTCAAGGCAACTACAAAACCGTAACGCATCCGGTACATCGCCCGGCCCACTTTCATCATAACTTTTACAAATCCCGTGGAAGTGCCACGCGCCCGCAGGTGCTTTACGCGTAAATTTTCATCGGTTTTGACTTGCCAGCCATTGAAGAGGGCCAATAGTTCATCAACGGTGTCCCAGCCCAGAGATTCCCGTAATCCGCCAATGGCTTCGAAACATTCCTTCCGGTATGCTTTGAAAGCACCCCGTATGTGATCACGGTCGGCGTAGTTTTCGTACACCCACTGCCCGTTCCTTTCCACTACGTGGACACCACCGGCCATTCCAATGGCGGGATCGGATTCAAACATTTCCATCACGCGGCTAAAATAATGAGGAGGCAATACTTGATCCGCATCTAATTTCACAATGACGTCATAATCCGTTGCGACCGTTTCAAATCCTTTATAAAAAGCCCTGATGATTTTCGCTCCCGGCTGGTGCTCAGCCTTCACTTTATTTTGTACCAACCTGATCCACGGATATTGCTGAGTATACTGCTCGCCGATTTGAGCCGTACGATCAGTCGATCCGTCATCCACCACGATCAATGCCTGAGGAAGAAGCGATTGCTCAACGATAGAGTCCAGCGTAGTTCCGATCTTTTCTTCCTCATTAAAAGCCGGCATTACGATGATATAACGCATAGTAATTTGATTTCAAAAAAGTGAGATTGGGTGCAATTCCCAATTGTCTCTTTTACAGAGTAAATAAGCTGTCTAAAACCAAACAAATGGAAAAATAGGGCCCCATAAGCCTAAAAAATATTCCTCAAAAATTTTTTGCACCTATGCTTTTATGTTCCTATATGTTCCATCTTCAATTAATTACCTTGATTCAAGGATAGGAACAAACTGGAATTGCGCCTAGTGGGATTGAGTTATCCGAAAGGTAAAAAAAGTTTTTAACAGTCACCTCACTGTAGGTACTAGACTTTTGACGCTAGACTCTAGAAGTTAGACTTAAAACTACAACTAATTGATAATCGAGGAGGAATTATTTATTCTGAAAAATTGATATCCATCGAATATCAGCGTTTTGTTGTCTAAAATCTAGCGTCCCCGCCTGCTGCCTGCCGACCTAGCGGTCACGGTAGGTGGGTGCCAGCGGCCGGCAGTGTGGGCAGGTAGTGTCTAGCGTCAAAAGTCCACTGTGGGTATCACCTTGGAAAAAAATACCGCAATTCCGACAATATCTCAGGAGATAAATATATTTTTGCAGGTCTTTTGCAAGGTGCTGTACACCGGTAAAAGATAATTGACTCAACGACTGTTATTTACATCAATATGAAATCACTTCGCAACATTGCAATTATTGCCCATGTCGACCATGGGAAAACTACATTGGTGGATAAAATGCTGCTTGCCGGCCAACTCTTCCAGGATCACGAAACCCCGGGAGAATTGATCATGGACAGCAACGACCTGGAAAGGGAACGCGGCATCACCATTCTGGCAAAAAATGTCTCCATCACTTATAAGGACGTCAAGATCAATATTATTGACACCCCCGGTCACAGCGACTTCGGAGGGGAAGTAGAACGGGTTTTGAATATGGCGGACGGAGTATTACTACTCGTAGATGCTTTCGAAGGACCGATGCCGCAAACGCGCTTTGTATTGCAAAAGGCATTGGAAATTGGTCTCAACCCTATCGTTGTTATCAACAAAGTAGATAAGGAAAATTGCACTCCCGACGAGGCACAGGAAGCCGTTTTTGACTTGATGGTCGAATTGGATGCTACAGAAGAACAACTGGAATTTCCTACTATTTTTGGTTCGGCAAAATTGGGTTGGATGAGTCCGGATTGGCGTGAACCTACCCAGGACATCACTCCTTTACTGGATGCGATCATTGAGCATGTACCGCCTCCTCGCGTTGACCAGGAAGGCACGCCGCAGTTATTGATCACTTCGCTGGATTATTCCAATTATATCGGAAGAATTGCCGTTGGTCGCTTAAATCGCGGTACGCTTAAAAACGGGCAGCAAGTAGCTTTGATGAAGAACGGCGAATTGCACTCTAAAAGCAGGGTTCGCGACTTGTTCACCTTCGAAGGTTTTGAAAAGAAGAAAGCGGAAGCAGTACATGCAGGTGAAATCTGCGCCATCGTAGGTGTCGAGAATTTTGAGATCGGTGATACGATCGCTGATCCGGAAACGCCGGAGGCTCTGCCTTCTATTGCCATCGATGAGCCGACCATGAGTATGGTCTTTACCATTAATGATTCTCCCTTTTTCGGACAAGAAGGAAAGTACGTTACTTCAAGGCACATTTCCGATCGCCTGGAAAAAGAACTGGAAAAAAATCTGGCGCTCCGCATTGAAGCTACGGATTCAGCAGACTCTTTTCGCGTATACGGCCGGGGAGTTTTACACCTTGCCGTGCTGATCGAAACCATGCGCCGGGAAGGTTATGAACTACAGATAGGGCAACCGCAGGTGATTACCAAAGTGATCGACGGCGTCACCCACGAACCGGTCGAGGAGTTGACGATAGATTTGCCGGAGAACATTTCGGGAAAGGCGATCGAAATGGTCACCAAGCGCAAAGGTTTACTACAATCGATGGAAACCAGAGGAGAACGGTCGATCTTAAAATTCGAGATTCCTTCGAGAGGTATCATCGGTTTGCGTAGTCAAATGCTTACCGCAACGGCCGGAGAAGCTATTATGACCCATCGTTTTACTGAATTTCAGCCACATAAGGGGGAAATCCCCGGTCGCATTAACGGTTCTATGATCAGTATGGAAACCGGAAAATCCATCCCCTACAGCATCAATAACTTGCAGGAAAGGGGCAAATTTTTCGTTGCTTCTAACGAGGATATCTACGAAGGCCAGGTAGTCGGTGAAAATAGCCGTCCGGGCGATATGGTGGTCAACTTAACCAAATCTAAAAAACTGACCAACGTACGTGCCGCCGGTAGTGATGACAAACTCAAACTCATTCCACCTCGCAAATTTACCCTGGAGGAAGCACTCGAATATATTCAGGAAGATGAATACGTAGAGGTAACACCGGATTCTTTGCGCCTGCGGAAGATTTTATTGAAAGAACACGAAAGAAAACGGGCAAAAAATAAGGCCTTAGCGTAAAAATGAGTCATCCAGAACTTTGAAGAACTTTTATTAGACTTTTGACGCTACAGGCTGGCGCTTCCAGGTTTCTTACTTCGTTGGCTCCTGAATAAGCTCCAACGCAAACGCCATCCCTTCGTCCTTTTCTTCTAAGATCCCTCTTTTACTGGGCTCTACCGTAAAATCGGGCACAACGCCCCTACCCTTCTCGTATTCTGTAACATTCATAGTGTAGCGCACCAAAGGAATGTAGTTGCCGATCTTTGTATGTTTCAGGGTGAGAAAAGCAAAAAGGGCGCTGGTATTTCCTTGCATAGCCCCGCCGGTTTCTGTACCGATGAAAACCGTATTTGGCCGGTGTGCTTTGGAAAAGGCCGTAAGTTCCGCAGCGGCAGAGTAGGTGGCCCCGCTGACTAAAAAGTACAATTTACCCTGGAAATGATCTTTTTTGGGTTTTTGTAAACGCAAACCTTTTGTTCTAAAGGTCGGCTTGACGAGAAAGCGCCCTTCTTTCTTCTTAATGAAAAATTTGCTGATCAAACTATTTTTCACCTCAGTCGGCAAGTACACTTGTTGAGTAATTATCTTATCATATGGCAACGGATTGGCCTCCATGCTTTTGTAAAATTGAAATGGCTCATCCGTCAAGTAGCGATACAGCAAAGAGGCGTAGTTGTCCTCTCCTCCTCCATTATTCCGCAAGTCAATAATCAAATGTTCAATGGCCCTAGCCTTTAGTTGCTTAAAGAAATCGGCTAAATACTTCTTATACTTCAGATCGGCATTTTTTAATACGTCCTTTTCAAAAGTATTGATGGTCAATACTGCGGTATTCAGATCCGCCTTAATGTTATAGGTCAGTAATGGCTGCTGAGGATAAAAGGCACTGCTGATACGGCTTAAACTATCGGCAGAGATAGGATCTCGCAGGATCACCGAACCATCAGCAAACTGGATCTTGTAAGTAGTATCCTGATATACCAGGTTATACCAAAACCCAAAGCTGCCGCTATTGTTAAAGAAAAGGGGCTGTGGCGTTATAATATAACCGTCTGTTCCTTTTAGTCCTGAAATTTTCTCCAACATCTCTTCCACCCCGTGACCATTGATACTCGCAACTTCTTTCATTGATTTGGTTTGGGTATCATAATCGTAATACAAATAGAGCTTACCCTTTACGTACCGGAACTCCAGCGGCATTCTGTTCTGCAAAGTACTTCTTGCTTCATCCGAAGGCAAAGTTCCCGTATGCCCGCAATTGATTTTTGCTGTAATCGGCGCGATTAGATTATAAAACTCAAACTCGCTCATTTCCCGCACCAGCTTTTCTTCGACCTCATTCATCAGGTTATCGACCTCCGTTTTGGGAGTATACCAATATAAGGATGGATGCAGTTCCTCCAGAACAGTTTTATACTGGTTGAAGTCTTCCTGTAACTGCTGTGGAGGGTATTTCCTATTATAATAGTCGTTCTGCTGGGCAAAGAGAGATAAGGGAGCCGTAATGAGAATGAACCAGAAAAGAAATAGATCGACGGAATTACTCATAGGTGGACGCAATTTTAATCCAGAAAAACAGTTTCGAAGAACCAAATTTGCAAAAGAAAAAGAAGAATAGCGTCGCAAAATAGTGATTTGAGACGTCTCAATTATTTAACTTTTCCAACAATGCATCAAACTTCCCCCGCCACTGCGGATGAGTAGTCCACCGAATTCCCTGACCGTCGCCCCTGCGTCGCGGAACAACGTGAAAATGAATGTGAAAAACATCCTGCTGCGCTTCAGCACCAGAACTATTGATGACCTGAACATTGCGCAGCCCCAGCTTCTCCTGATACAAATCAACTACCCGTTTTACCATTACAATGATATCCTGTAAAACCTCCGGAGGCGTGTCGAACATATTTTCGTAGTGTTGCTTAGGAATGATCAAAGTGTGGTATTCGCTCACCGGATTAATATCCAGAAAAGCATAGGTATTGTCCGATTCCAATACCTTCCAGGAAGGCGCTTCTTTGTTGATGATTTTGCAAAAAATACAGTTGTGCATAGATTAAGGTTAAGTCTCGACGGTTTAGGAAAGTAAGTGGGTGTGCCTTAGAATTTACTAATGCTCGCAAGAGACGCTGTCTCGATGCAGTGAAACCCCCAAATCTCTGACTCAATAGGCGCTAAAAGTCATAGACTTATAGTTTTGGTACCAGATGCCACAAAAGGGGCTGCTGGTCGACAGACAAGTCTAAAGGATACTGGAAATTCAACCTCTCTTCAGGTCCTCTTCCGTTAATTGACTGATGATACTTAAAAAAGCATTTTTGATCTGGGCATAGGAGGTTTTCAGTGAGCGGGGATCCTCAATTCCCATCGTTTCTTTCTTCTTATTACCGTTGTATTCTCCGTAACGCACCAAGATAGTCGTCCGATAAGAATTATTGCTGATCAATTTGTACAAAATTTCAAATGCTTTGGGGATGTTGTCCATAGCGATCAGGAGTTCAAGGTCGCTCTTCAATTCAGAAAGCGGTAGTTTTGCCCAATCCTTTTCGGGGATCGAAGCCGGTGGTTCCGGTTGAGAAGTTGACGTTCCCCTTTTTTTTGCTTCCTCTTCCGCTGCGATCGTTTTCCGTTCTTCTTCTACTGCAAATTCCCAGTCTTTACCCTTCCGTAAAAAAACGAATTGCCCTCCTTCGTGGCCCGCTCCGATCAGGGGTGCAAAATCCGGCACCTGGGTTTGACTGTTATAATCGAAGCCCTCTCTTATGCCTTCTCCCAATTTACTTACCCACATGCCATCATCGATGTTGTTTTTCAACCTGCTGATCAACAACTTGGCAAATGGGCTATTATCACCTAAAGAACCATCAGAAACCACCTCCAACTGCCCGGAGGTGATCAGCCAACGGGAAGGTTTAGAAATAAATCGTTTTACTAAATTGTCATTTTTATTACTCCGCATCAAGGAGCCCGAAAAGCAAGAATCCACGACGCCCAGCACATGCCTAGCCTTTAAACTCCGAATCAACCCCAATACTTCATCATTCGAAAGGTAGGTAAAACGCTTATTGGCCACTGCATCTACCGGCAACCAATACCCTTTGGTGAGGTGTTTAAAATATTCTCCATGTCCCGAAAAATAGAACACCAAACTATCCTCCGGTTCTATTTTATGAATAAGTTGGTCGAACATATCGATAATGTTGGCCCGCGTCGCTTCTTCATTGAGTAAAACCGTAGTATCTTCATTCTGAAATTGATATTTCTTGATCAATACCTCTTTAAAACTCAATGCATCCCTCACCGCATTTCTCAGAGGCGGAACGCCATTTTTATACTCATCGATCCCGATCACCAACAAGTAATTCTTTCCAAACTCGATATTCAACTTATTATCATCAGGCTTTCGCCCGCTTCCTTTCGTTTGTTCGTCTTTCGAGGACATGTGCAGGTAAATTGGTTTATTGGGCTAAAATAATAAAAAATGCCTACGGTAGAAGTAGAATAATCTTTTACCGTAGGCAAAACAGGTTAGGCAAGTTCGAACCCGCTTAACTCGTTTAACTCGTTCCCTTACATTCCAAAGGCATAATACTGCGCCTCCTCCGGAGCATTCTCATAAATACCTTCGATCATCACCCCACCCTTTTTCTTCTCAAGCGCATTGACGAAATCTTCGGTATCTTTCACTTTTCTACCGTCAATCCTGGTAATGATAAAGCCTTCGCGCATGTTGGTCGATCTGCGAATTTTCCCAGGATACAACCTGGTCACCACTACTCCACCGTCAAGCTCCAATTCTTTTGCTTTGTCAGGATCGAGGTTTTCCAGTTCTACGCCCAATCTATTGTAAAGATCTTTAAATTCTTTCTTAACGATCTCGGTACCACCGGATGGACTGTTCAATGTAACGGCGAAAGTGCGGTCTTTACCGGCGCGATTGACGGACAAGGTAACGACATCACCTGGACGTTTACGGGCGATCATCTCTTGTAATTCCGGCGTAGAAGTTACTTCCGCACCATCTACTTGAAGGATCACATCACCCGGCTGAATACCGGCTTCACCAGCAGCACTGTTTTCCAGAAGACTGTCAACATAAACACCATTATTCAGATCTAAATTTTCTTCTCTTGCCAGGTTACTATCCACGGAGCGGATCATAATACCCAATACCCCACGTTGAACAGTACCGTATTCCAGCAAGTCTTCCACGATCTTGTTCACGATATTACTGGGTACGGCAAAACCATAACCACTGTAGGCCCCGGTAGGGCTGGCGATCGCTGTATTAATACCGACCAAAGCACCTTCCAGATTTACCAACGCACCACCGCTGTTACCAGGATTGATAGCAGCATCGGTCTGAATGAAACTCTCGATCGCAAATCGTTCGCGTAATATGTTGATACTTCTTCCTTTAGCACTTACAATACCAGCCGTGACGGTAGAATTCAAGCTAAAGGGGTTACCCACCGCCATTACCCACTGACCGACTTTTACGTCATCTGAATTCACAAAAGGAAGGCTTGGTAATCCCGTCTCTTCAATTTTTATCAAAGCCAGATCGGTGGTCGGGTCAGCTCCGATAACCGTGGCTTTATAGCTTCTGTTGTCCAATAAAGTTACTTCAATATCTTCCGCATTGGCAATAACGTGATTGTTGGTAACGATGTACCCGTTTTCTTCAATGATCACTCCCGATCCGGTACCTACCCTTGGTCGGGGCTGAAAATTACGCCCCTGGTCATCGCGAAAAGGAGAGTCGAAAAAGTCCTCGAAAAAATCCCGGAAAGGATCCGGTAACTGCCGTTCTCTTAGCTGTTGCTGATTATTAGGCATGGTTTGAGTCGATTTTATGTGCACTACGGCATCCACTACCTTCTCGGCTGTTTCAGAAAAATCCAGAATAGCAAGGTTGCCTTCCTCATCAACACTGTACAAAGCACTTTTACTCGGTACGCTATTGAGATGTTCAATTTTTACCGTTTTCGTATTTCTATCTTCTAAATAGTTGAAAACACTAATGGTTGCGGTACTCACAATTAGTGCAATCAAGGCCGCATAGATCAATGTTTTATTCATATTTCTTCTTTTTTTAAGACTGGAGATGCTAGATGCCAGATGCCAGACCTTGATACGATTTATCAATAATTATTGAGCATCAAGATCGGAAGAAATGGGGTGTGAATGACTTGAGGCTCGTGAAAAAAATTTGACTTCATCTCATCTGTCAAGTACTAGAAACTACAGTCTTTTTATGGTTTTGTTAATGTAAATTAATCCTAAAAGATCTTTCAATTTCCTCAATAAGACTAAAAAAGATTAATGCAGGTTCAGTGCCAAATCGAAAAAACCGACAAATTGATCCTTTTTCTGGAGTAATGGTGTCATTTTGTCGGTAAAAGGATGAGCTGCCCTTGTCACTTTTTCACCTAACTGACTGATTTATTAAGGTTTATTTAACTTTTGGCGAGTTACGGAGCAATTTCTCATTTGAAACGTACGTGGGTTGCCACCAAAACACAAAAGCTCAAAATCCTCACAAAAAAGATTAGTGCAATCTTCTGTTTTTAAGCCGATAGCTATCGGCTTTGTGGCTATTTTTTCTACATGTTAGTTCTACATGAGCAATTGATGCGGGTTACGGGTTTAACGAGTTGTTCAAGCACTGCTAACGCAACTAACCCATAACCATATCACCAGAAAGCACCTGGCTAAACAATTCCCCACACCGCCATCCATCAATCCTGACCGCAACGTCAACATCCCCCATTGCTCATCGCTCATTGTTCATTGCCTCATTGCTCATTGCCTCATCGCTCATTGTTCATTGCCTCATTGCTCATTGCCTCATTGCTCATTGTTCATTGCCTCATTGCTCATTGTTCATTGTTCATTGTTCATTGTTCATTGTTCATTGATAAGATCATATTTCATCTTATGAATAGCACTATCAACAAAAAGGCTGATGCCAGTATTGAAAACGATCAAGGCGATCGTTCCCGCCCCCACCCAAGTCCAGAATTCAGCCCCTTCGTGTTTCAGAAAGGCGGCTTCTACGACCAGACAAAGTCCGAATCCTATGATGATTAAACCGGCAACGGCCTGAATGAGCCACCGTTTTTTGTGGTATTGTGGAGATTTCATATTGAGGTTGAGATTAAGTCTTTACGGCATAGCATTTAAGAAACCATTTCCTGGTCGGCCCGTTCTAGTCCGGCTTTGTAGGTTTCCAGGCAACGTTCACGGGCTGCTTTATGTTCGACGATGGGTGCGACGTATTCATCCGTATCATATTCCGGCACCCATTTTTTAATATATTTAAAATCCTTATCGAATTTTTGCTGCTGTGAATAAGGATTGAAAATGCGAAAATAAGGTGCCGCATCCGTTCCGCTTCCCGCAGCCCACTGCCATCCACCATTGTTGCTGGCCAATTCGTAGTCCAGCAACTTGCGAGCGAAGTAAGCTTCTCCCCAACGCCAGTCGATCAACAGGTGCTTCGTAAGAAAACTGGCAGTTATCATGCGCACACGATTGTGCATGTAGCCAGTAGCATTTAATTCGCGCATCCCCGCATCGACGATCGGATAGCCCGTTTGTCCCTTACACCAGCGCTGAAACTCTTCCTCATCGTTCCGCCATTCAATATAATCGTATTTTTTGCGAAAGGAACGATCTTTTACGTAAGGGAAATTCGCTAGGATCATCGCATAAAAATCGCGCCAGATCAGCTCGTTGAGGAAAGTAGCGTTTAATTTTTGGGCCTTCCGCGCCTTTTCGCGTATGCTTATGGTACCGAACCTAAAATGCACACCCAGCCTTGAAGTGCCTTCGATCCCAGGGAAATTTCTCGTCTTATCATAATTTTTGATCAAGCCCTGACGAACCGATTTATCCGGGAAGGTCAAGGAAGAACGCACAAACGACATATCCTCCAAGGATGGAACAGGCAATGGCTCGCTTTGCCAAAAATTGGAATGGTGATCGGCCGTTGGAAAAGATTGAAAATAATGAGACCCCCCATTATCTCTGCCTTTTTCATCAAGTTTGGCCTTCCATTTCTTACTGTACGGGGTAAAAACGGTATAGGGATCTCCATCGTCTTTTACCACCTCCTTTTCTTCAAAAATAACGTGATCCTTAAAGGTATGGAAGTCAACGTTATGCTCTTTAAACAACGTTTCTATTTGTCCATCTCTTTCGTGGGCGTAGGGTTCGTAATCCCGGTTGGTAAAAACGGCTTGAACATCAAATTCATCCAAAAGCTGGTCCCAAACTTCATGCGGTTTCCCGTACCTTACCACCATGGTACTATCCAGCTCCTTCAGCCTGTCTTGTAATTCGGTAATAGTGTCGTGGAGAAAAGTTACCCGGGCATCATCTTTATCCTCCAGTTTATCCAGTATATCCCGGTCAAAGATAAATAGGGGTACCACCGGTAAAGAAGAATTCAGCGCATGAAATAATCCTGCATTATCTTCCAAGCGTAAATCTCTCCGAAACCAAAAAAAATTAACTTTCATAAACAACTCTTCTGTTAAAAATCCGTCGATCATCGATCAGCATTCCTCACTTCTTCCAGAACTTCCAGGAGCTGTTTTTGTTCATTTTCTTACTTTTCCTTTTATTTTTCTGCCGCTTGTTCTTTTTTTCCCAGGCTTGCTTGCTGCGTTTGTTTAACACGTACCGAACGGTTACTCCGGCTTGGGTGTATATTTGTCGTTCACCTCCACTAATATTGAAGGCGGGTTTAAAATCATAGGAAAGGTTAATTCTGGCGAAGGTCAATTCACCACCCGCAATGAGGGTGACGCCGAAGGGATGGGGAATGGCATCTTCTTCTCTTAATGGCTGTTCGATCCACCCTTTGTGCAAGCCACCTCCCCAGTAGATATTGAATCTTCGGGTAAGGATCGGCATATGTTTCTCCACTAAACCGGTGAGGATAAATTCTTCCCGTTGGGTACTGGTCTGGGCGATCGCTTCAAAGGTGACCCGCTTGAGCAGCCGTTGTTTGAAACTGATGCCCCAATCGGTACCCATGCGCAGACCGAAAGTGGTATTGTAGGA
Organism: uncultured Saprospiraceae bacterium; assembly: GCA_964533785.1. Classification (GTDB taxonomy): domain Bacteria; phylum Bacteroidota; class Bacteroidia; order Chitinophagales; family Saprospiraceae; genus JANQRV01. The sequence goes on from CAZHNG010000007.1 coordinate 19,956, forward strand.
TTGGCTGAAACCAAAGGTAGATAGGCATAGCAATAGAATGATAGCGGCAGATGTTGTTTTCATAGTTGCATAACGAATTCATTTTTTGAATTCTTGTACGCGTGAGTCAGAGATTGACCGCAAACCATTATTCTTGCTCAAACCTCCGCAAATCTTCTGTTTCGAAAGTCCATTCGGGAGTATACAATGATCCGGAGATCTCAGCGCGGTACCAAGGGCTTATGGAGCCGTCATTCGGGTTGTTGAGCACGTGTATTTCCTGCGCCGGCATGTAGCTCTGGGCTAATAAAAACAGCTTATGCCCACTTTCATCAAGGGCCACATCGATGACAATAACGGCATGCCCCGGCGATCCACCCTGGATGAAAACATCCCCGATCGTCAAGTTAGTTAAAGCAACGGGCTGCAGTTCCTGTTCCAGGGAGAGGGTGCCCGCATACATAAAGATCATTTCGAGGTATTGCCAAAAATCCTGGTAGGTATTGGAAGGACTTGTTCTGCTTACCCAGTTGGTCTTATTGCCATTCACCGCTATCCTTTTCCCTTTCATCCATTCGGAATAATCGACCCGGAAACCATTGGTGAAATTGAAATGGATTTTGTCGAAAGCTGCTTGCGCATAAAGGTACTCTGCCCGTAAGCGCATGATGGCATCCGCACATTGGTGGAGATCCTTGTTGCCGATGGGTAGATCCACTACGGCGGCGGAAGGGCGCTGGTTGCCTTTAAGGCTACCGTCGTATAGCTTTACGGGCGTGCCATCCGGTTTAAGTGGTAAGTTGCGTAAATAAGCGGCAAAAGAATTGCTGTCTACTGAAATTCGGGTAAAGCCTGCAGGCGGGTTGAAGCGCTCCAGAATGGTCGTACCGGTGGTATCGAGAATGGCTGGCGGCGAATGCTCTACTTGTACTGCTGTTTCGGTGGGTGCCGGATGCTCATTTGCTTCTTGCGGTACTTTTGAACAATTTGAGAACATGCTCGTGAGCAATCCAATCAAAATCCAAGCGTTCCAATGCTTCATAGTTGGTATATAATGACCATTCAAATTTCCAAAATTGGCTAAAATTACCCAAACGTCAAAAATAAGACTGGTGGCTGTCTCATTGGAATTAAATAAAATTCTATGTTAAAGAATATTATTCTGAGTTAATTGGACTTTTGACGCTAGACACTAGACGCTAGATTTTAGACAACAAAACGCTGATATTCAATGGATATCAATTTTTCAAAATAAATAAACGCCCCTTGATTGTCAATTAGTTAGAATTTTTTGTCTAACTTCTAGAGTCTAGCGTCAAAAGTCTAGTGAGTTAAGTAATGGTAACTAAAGGGTAATCAGGGCATGAAAATTATGGGTTCAATGAGGTGGAAACTCAAATTTTAAATTAAGATTCTGCTATCAGATGACCCCATAATTTTCAGGCAGCCCCAACTTACTTTCATCAATTCTCATTCTTTGGCTTCAGCAGATCAGCAAATGTTTTCTCCACTTTTTCCACTTTTGGTTTACTTACCGCCTGAACGTAGTTGTGGTTTGGATTAAGGCGATAAAAGTCCTGGTGATAATCTTCGGCAACCCAGAATTCTTTGTAGGGCTTCACTTCCGTAACTACGGGTTTATTGTACTTCCCAGCTTCTTCCAAAGCTTTAATGGTAGCCAGTGCTTGATTTTCTTGTTCTTCGTTGTGGTAAAAGACGGCCGAACGGTATTGCTTACCGACATCCGGCCCCTGCCGGTTTAATTGAGTAGGATCGTGGGCGATAAAGAACACCTCCAGTAAAGTCTTGTAATCAATTACTTCAGGATCGTAATAAATGATAATGGATTCAGCATGGTTGGTTTGTCCGGCCCCCACCTCTTTGTAAGTGGGGTATTTTTTAGTGCCGCCGGCATAACCGCTAATGACATCTTCTACGCCTTGGATGCGCTCAAAAGCAGCCTCAGTACACCAAAAACAGCCGCCGGCAAATGTTGCCACTTCGTATCTTTCGTAGCCTTTGCCTTTGATGTATTCACTAATCGGATAAATACCATTTTTAGATTTCTTTTGCTCAGGTTTGTCGAATAAGTCTTTTGCAACGAAATTCAAACTTACAGAATTCACGCAATGCCGGGTTTGTTTGGAGGTAAACCCTTCTCCGCGAAACACGTGTCCCAGGTGTCCGTCGCAATTCGCACAAAGGATCTCGGTACGGTATCCGTCCGCATCCGTCACTTCTTTCACAGCACCGGCTATGGCGTCATCAAAACTGGGCCACCCCGTACCGGAATCAAATTTATCGTTAGAAAGGAATAAGGGATTATTGCACTGTTTGCAAATATATACCCCTTCCCCCTTATAGTCATGATAGGCACCGGTAAAAGACCTTTCCGTGCCCTTCTGGCGAATAACATAAGCTTCTTCTAAATTGAGTTCATTGTATTCATCAGGATTAACAATCACTTCTGGTAAGTTTTTCAATTCTGCCGTTGTACTAGCTACTTTTTTTTGTGCGCAGGCAGTAAAAACAAAAGATAAAGAGATGAAAAACAAAAATGAAAATGCTTTCATGGTAGATTTTTTTATTTAACTATTGACGCAAAATACGCCGATCGTCAACAACCTAATTGTTACAGTGGTAACAGCGTTCACATATTAGGAGTTCTTTAACGATCAACTAAATTCCACCAGGGTAACGCCATCTCCTCCTCCTTCCGGGTCACCGTAGGAAACGGCCATTTCGGTGTTGTATTCTTTGAGCTTCTGGCGAACGGCTTTTCTTAACACCCCCGTTCCGCGGCCGTGGATGATCTCGATGCTGGGGGTATTATACATCAGGGCTTTGTCTACGAATTCCTCTATCATACGGATCGCTTCTTCCAGTCGTAATCCACGAATGTCGATTTTGGGATCAAAATTAGCCTGACGCACTAGCATGTCGGTAGAAATGCTGTTGTCTTTTTGAATTTCCAGCGGTGCTTTGGTCACTTCCAGGTCGCGAAGATTGACCGTTATTTTCAAAGCGCCAATTTGAACGATGGCGCGATTCTTATCAATGGATTCTACCTGACCGGTTGAGCCGCCGGCTTTTAAGCGCACGTAAGACCCTACTTCTATCGGGGCTTCTTCCTTCTTTTTATCTGTTTTATAGTACAGATCTTCTTTGATATCCTGGACCTCTTCACTCAACTGCTTGCGCTTGTATTTGATATCCAGCGATATTGATTTAGCTTTTTCAATATTTTGCTGCTCCTTCAGCTCGCGAATGACTTTTTCCAGCTTTTTATTTTCCTGGGTTTTCCGTTGCAGGGCTTGTTCTTTGGATTCCAGTTTGAATTTTTTGCGTTGGAACTCCAACTCTTTGAAGAGCTTTTCGTAGTTTTTGATCAAGAGGCTCAGTCGTTTTTCCCTTTCATTAACCTCTGCCAGTTTTTCTTCCAGCTCCTGTTTATCGCTTTGCAATTCAACCAGCAGCTCATCTACCGCTTTTTCATTCTTACCGATTTTATTCTGCGCGTAATTCAAAACCCGCTTATGAAGTCCGCTTTTTTGGGCAATCTCGAAGGCGTAAGAACTTCCTGGTCTACCCACCTTCAATTCGTAAGTAGGCGATAAGGTATCTTTATCGAAAGCCATCGATCCGTTCACGATACCGGGGTTCTTAAAAGCGTAGATCTTTAAGTTGGAGTAGTGCGTAGTAATTACGCCGAATATTTTCTTATAATTCAGATCCTTTAAAATAGCTTCAGCGATCGCACCGCCGATCTTAGGATCCGTACCGGAGCCAAATTCGTCGATCAACACCAAAGTATGCTGGTTCGCATATTTCAAAAAGTTCTTCATATTCTTCAGGCGCGAAGAATAGGTACTCAAATCATCTTCTATCGACTGTTGATCGCCGATATCCGCGAATATCTTATGGAAGATGCCCATTTCCGTTTTAGGATCAACGGGGATCAACATACCGGACTGTACCATCAGCTGCATCAAACCAACCGATTTCATGGTGATGGACTTTCCCCCGGCATTGGGTCCGCTGAGCATCAATATCCGGTTGTGTCCATTCAGCCGCAGAGAAAAAGAAATCGTCTTTTTCTTTTGAACTTCGTTTTTCAACAACAACAAAGGATGGTAGCCTTCAATGATCTGAAAAAAGGGTTGAGATTTAATTATCGGCTTGGTAGCCTTCATTTTTTGGCCCAGCCGCACCTTTGCCTGGATGATATCCAATTTCACCAGGATCTTTTGGTAGGTCTTGATCGACTCACCGTGTGGCCGTAGCGTGGCGCTCAATTCCTTCAACAAGCGGTAGATCTCTTTCTTTTCCTCTGTTTCCAGATCAAAAATGTCATTATTAATATCGATGATAGCCTCTGGCTCAATGAAAGCAGTCTTTCCCGTTGTCGATTCATCGTGGATGATACCTCTGATTTTTCGCTTATGTTCCGCCGGTACACTTAGCACCCGCCTGCCGTTACGAAAACTCTCCACGTTATCGGTCAGCCAGCCTTTATTTTTGTAGCTATTAACGATGACCCGGAATTGTTTATCCAGTTCCTTTTGTTTGGACACCGTTAATTTGCGGATGCGCTGCAACTCCGGCGAAGCATCCGGTTTGATATTACCGTCATCGTCCAACACCTTATCGATAGCCTTGATCAATTCCGGATCAAAAGGAACATCTTTGATAATATCGTGGAGATGAGGATAGGTATCTTGCCGGCTTTTATTGAAAAACTTGAAAATATTTTTGATCAATTTCAAGATCCTGCCGATGTTCTTAATGCTGTTTTCGGGTAAAACGTAGCCTTCAATGGCCATGGTTTTTAGATCGGCAGAAATATCAGAATAGGTTGAAATGGGAAACCAATCATCGTTTTCAATACTGTTCTTAAACTCCGCAACTTCGTTTAATTTGCGTTCGATCAAGACCTGGGCCGTACCGGGAATGATTTTTTGAACTGCCGCCTGTCCCAGTTCTCCTAAGCATTCTTTTCCCAACAACTCGAGTACCTTATCAAATTCTAACTTCTGAAATAGATCTTCTGGTTCGAAATGCATATCTGTCGCTCGTATAGTTCAATAATAACGATAAGCCAAACAAAAATTTAGAGGAATAGTTCCTTATTCCCCATTCATTCTATGAACAATTAGCCGGCAATTTCCTTATTCATGTTTTAAAAAAAAAGCCATTAACACATGAACACTTTAAGGAAAGTTGCAAGAATACTGGGCATCGTCCTTTTGGCATTGATCGTCATTTTCTTTACCGCCTATTTTATTGTAAATGAAGAAGAACCGAAAGGTATCACCGGGAGTGAAGCCGATGCGCTCGCACAAAAAATGATGGCTTCGGTCAATAAAGAGGCCTGGGATAGTACGAAATGGGTAAAATGGACCTTTTACGGGATGCACGATTTTGTTTGGGATAAAGAACGCGACCTGGTCGAAGTCAGATGGGATGATTACAAAGTATTATTGCATACCAAGACCGGGAACAGTATGGCTTATTTAAACGAAAAACTACTTGAGGGCGAAGAAGCAGAAAAAGCTACCCAGGAGGCTTCGCTCTATTTCAATAATGATAGTTTCTGGCTAAACGCCGTTGTGAAGGCTTTTGATCCGGGCACCGAAAGAAGCATTGTCGAATTAAAGGACGGACAACAAGGTCTGAAAGTCAAATACCATTCTGGTGGTGATACTCCGGGCGATGCTTATCTCTGGCACCTCGACGAAAATTTCCGCCCCACGGCCTACCAGATGTGGGTACAAATTATCCCCATCGGCGGCGTAAAAGCTACTTGGGAGGGTTGGCAAACACTCTCCACCGGAGCAGTGGTTGCAACGAAACACCAGATGATGGGCAACGAAATGGAGTTAGTCAGCAATGTAGCAGGAGGAATGACCCTGGATGATATTGGTCGCAAAAAGGATCCCTTTCGGGAGTTTGAGCTATAGGAAAACTAATATTGCAGCCCTACTTGTAGTGGTAATAACCAGATTGGTAAGATAGCTGTTCCCTACACGGCTTTTATCCTTTCCAGCAACCCATTGATCGCTTCTTCCGTCGTAAACGGATTGGTTAAGGTACATCGCAACCAGAGGCTATCCCCTAATTTTGTCTTTACAATGTAGTAGGTTCCTTCCTCCAGAATAGCCGAACGAATACGGTCGTTCAATTCATTTAAGGAATTCTCATCCAATCCACTTTCATACCGTCGAAAACAGACAATATTACAGGCCGGCATTAAAGCCAATTCAAAATTAGGGTGCTGCTCCACCTGCCGGGCAAAGATCTTACCCAACTCCACTAACCTATCGGCAAAAGCTTCGAAAAATTCAAAGCCGTAAGTTTTCAGGATAGCATAGATCTTAATACTCATCATGAACTTGGTACATTCGAAGGTACGCTTAGCCATATTGTACCACTCTTCCTCTTCCGACCGGAATAAATAATCCGCCTTTTGGCGAAAGGTATGGAAGCTCCTGGAACCATCCTTAAAAAATAAGGCGGTAGTTAGAGCCGGAGTGGCCATCGTTTTGTGGAAATCCATGGCTATGGTATCCGCCCTTTCAATACCCGCCACTAAATTGCGGTGTGTACCGGATAGCGCAAAAGGCGCACCGTGCGCACCATCTACGTGCATCCATAAATCGTGTTTTGCGCAGAAATCGGCAATGGCGTTTAGATTATCGAAAGAACCGGTAGAAGTGGTACAAGCAGAACCTACTACGGCGATCACCTCCTTGCCGGCATCCATTGCCTCCTGGTAGCAGGCTTCCAGTAATTCCGTGCGCATTTCGTAGCGTTCGTTAGTCGGTACCTTGATAATACCGGCTTCGCCCCAGCCCATGATCCGCACCGCCCGATCTACGCAATAATGAGCTTCGGCGGAGACCATTAGCGCTAGTTGTCCCTGGTCTCCCTGTTGCCATATTTTCGCACTGGCTTTGGTACTCCTGGCAGCTAATAAAGCCGTTAAATTCGCAAGAGTACCGCCGGAAGTGAGGACCCCATCTGTTGCGGTGCTAAGTCCCATCTGCTGCGCCATCTTCTTGATGATCACCTTATCCAAAGCGGAACTTGCAACCCCCATCTCATACACTCCCATCCCATTGTTGAGAAAATCGCTTAACAATCCCGCCAATGCAGATGCAGGAACGGAAGGAGCAATCTGATGCCCCATATAATTCGGGCTGTGCAATTGTACGGAATGATCCAGAATGGTACGGAAAAAATCCAGAAGGTTTCCAGAAGTACCTTCTTCGAAATCCTTCATCCAGTGTAAAAACTCCTGGTCGGGATCGGCCCAATGGAAAGTTTTGTGATTGCCCGTACGCATTTTTTCCAGATGATCGGCTAGTTCATCTACTAATTGGTGGCCGGTTTTTCTGAAAGAGGCAGGATCGTATGCTTTGGTGAGGATTGGATGCATTGGGTTGGAATTTAATAGTAGAAGCTAGACGCTGGACTCTAGACACTAGACCAGATTCTTGCATAATAAATATGTGCGTTGCCCCAAAGTTTCGGCTATATTTATTTATCAGACTTGTTCGGCAGGTTATGAATGACTCTATTGCCCACCTTGTAGTTTTTAAACACTTTAGTAGCCAGTGACAAAGGCTAGAAAATTCGCTTTTACTTCCTTGAAAAAGGCATCTCGTATTCATCAATCCTTCTAGCGTCTAGCTTCTAAAGTCTAGTGTCTAGTCTGGTTTAAATCACGCCTTCCGCCGCCAAGAACCGTTCTGCGTCCAGCGCAGCCATACAACCCGTACCAGCCGCCGTAACCGCCTGGCGGTAGATATTGTCTTGTACATCTCCACTGGCGAATACGCCTTTGACATTGGTATGGGTACTCTTTGGCTTGGTGATAATATAACCAGCTTCATCCATATCTAACCAATCTTTGAATACATCTGTATTTGGCTTGTGGCCAATAGCAACAAAAAAGCCGGTGATGGGAATGACTTTTTCTTCATTTGTTTGGTTGTTGATGACTTTGACACCTTCAACAACTTCTTTACCCAAAACTTCCACGGCCTCAGTATTCCAGTGGATCTCGATATTTTCCGCTTTGAAGACGCGTTCCTGCATGATCTTGGAGGCCCGCATTTCATCTCTTCTTACCAGCATGTGCACTTTTTTACACAGCTTGGCAAGATAAGTGGCTTCTTCCGCCGCAGTATCCCCGCCCCCAACGATGGCTACTTCCTGGTTGCGGTAAAAGAACCCATCGCATACCGCACAAGCCGAGACACCACCGCCGATATCCCTGAGATGTTTTTCTGATTCCAGGCCAAGCCATTTTGCACTCGCACCAGTGGCGATGATAACGGAGTCAGCATGGATCTCCTGACCGGTTTGGGACCAGACTTTAAGCGGTTTTCCTGAAAAATCAACCTTGGTGATATTCTCCGGTACGACCTTGGTACCGAACCGCTCAGCTTGAGCTTTAAAATCTTCCATCATTTTAGGGCCCATGACGCCATCGCGATATCCCGGATAGTTCTCAACGTCAGTGGTAAGCATCAACTGCCCACCTACCTGAAAGCCCGCGTACATCAAAGGCGACATATTCGCCCTGGCCGCGTAAATGGCCGCCGTGTATCCCGCCGGCCCCGAACCTATGATCAAACAATGTGTTTTTTCGATTGCTTCTGCCATTTATTTTGCGCGAATTTATTGATTTAGGTTTTGATTTATTTCAATATAGAAAAACAGCTTAGGCCAAAAGATAGTTTATCTTTCCTGAAGATAACCCCTGATAAAAAATTTTCTTTCGGACATAATAATTTTCGATTTTATTAGTTAATAAGAACAGTTCACTTCTCCAGTTTATTTTTCCCAGTTATAAGTTCCTATTTTCCTAAATTACAAGTATTTATTTGGATTTACTTTTTGTGATTGCATTCCCCCCTTCTGCAATTGAAAAGCGAAGTATTCCTGTATGTACCTTAGTTTAAGGGCCAGTAAACCTAGCAGCACAATACCACAGTAAAAACATATTCTCAAAAACAACATACCATACAACATGAATAGAAGAGCGTATCTAACGAAAATGTTGGGGAAGAAGCCCCAGCAAAAGGTTCCGCTTCAACCCACTCCAATTACTTTACCATCCGCACCTACGGCATCCTTAGAACCCTTCTCAGGAGAATGGACTTACGAAACGGCGGCACATTTATTACGACGCGCAAGTTTTGGCCCGACGGTTGAACAAATCAAGGAAGCCGTAGAACTTGGACTCGAAGGTACCCTGGAACTGCTCCTGGCCGACCGCCCTCTCCCCGCCCCTCCTCTCAATTTTGATTATCCTGACGATCCGTACGTAGCAGTTGGTGAATCCTGGGTGGACTCAGTGTACTTCGAAGACGAAGATATCGATACTATGCGTTACCGCAAAGAGAGCTTGAAAGCCTGGACCATCATGCAATTACTGGATGAAGGTACTTCCCTGCGGGAAAAGATGGCCCTGTTTTGGAGTAACCACTTCGGAGTATCTGATCAAATCGTAGACGATCCCATTTACATGTATCGCTACAACACCTTGTTACGCGCCTACGCCTGGGGAAACTTTAAAGCATTGGTTCAACACGTTACGATAGAACCGGCTATGCTCCGCTTCCTCAATGGGAACCAAAACACTAAGAATGCCCCTAACGAAAACTACGCGCGGGAATTACTGGAGCTATTCACGGTGGGTAAAGGACCGCTGGCTGCTCCTGAAGATTACACGACTTTCACGGAGCTGGACGTACTGGAGATCTCAAAAATCCTTACCGGATGGGACGACAACGGCTACCGCAACAAAGATCCGGAGCAACAAATTGAAGTCGTGTTTAATGCTGAGGATCACGATGAATCGGGCAAACAACTTTCTCACCGTTTTCAAAATGCCATTATCAACAACGAAGGAGAAGCGGAATATAAAACCCTGATTGATGTTATTTTCCAACAGGAAGCTACCGCTCTGCATATCTGCCGCAAATTGTACCGTTGGTTTGTTTATTACGTCATCGATGAGGATACTGAAACCCAGCTTATCCAGCCACTGGCGCAAGTGCTCATTGACAATGACTTTGAAATAAAGCCTGTGCTGGAAACCTTACTAAAAAGCCAATATTTCTATGATATCCTGAACGTTGGCCCGATGATCAAAAACCCGATCGACTTTACCGTTTCGGCCATTAAGCAAACCTACGCTTCCATCACTCAGGAAAATATTAGTCAGCTGTATTTTCTTTTGAATAAGGTCTACGGTCAGACCAGGGTCATGCAAATGGCCTACCACGCGCCTCCGGAAGTAGCCGGCTGGGATGCCTACTACAAAGCTCCCGCCTATTATCGCCTGTGGATCAATGCTACTACGTTGCGCACCCGCTTCACTTTTACGGACCGGATATCTTCCGAAAGAGGTATGAACTTTCTGGAAATGGCCATTATCAGTGATCCTTTCCGGATGATGGAAAACATCGATGTAGATGCCTCCAAGGATCCCAATATCCTGATCAGGGAATTTTCCAGAATGCTGCACCCAAAGCCGCTGTTCGAAGCACAGTACGCAGCTTTAAAAGAGATCTTGATCCCCGGCTTACCCGATTTTGAATGGACGCTCGAGTACAGCACCTACCTGGAAAACCCGGAAGATCCAACCATCGCTAAATCTATTGAGAATAAGTTACGCCTGCTCTTACGCGTAATGCTGAGCATGGAAGAATTTCAATTGAGTTAGCCATTCAGAAACTTGATCCAATATCATTTGCTAAATTCAAATGGCCAGTATCACCAAGCGCCTGAAACCTGGTGTCTAAGATCTGGCATTTTACTGACAATAAAGGTCAGCATAAAAAATAAAAAATGAAAAGAAGACAATTCATCCATACCGCTGCCGGTACCGCAGTTTCTTTACCTGTTTTTTTAAACGGTATTCAGGTATCAGCAACACCGTCAACTTCATTATTCAATTTAGTCAATCCGGATTTAGACCGCGCCTTGGTATTGATCCGGCTCAACGGAGGGAATGACGGCCTCAATACCGTCTTGCCGCTCGACCAATACGATGGCATGGCAGAAGTGCGGCCCAATATCCTCGTTCCCCGGAAATTCGCTTTAAAACTTGAAGACAACGTAGGGTTTCATCCTTCCATGAAAACTTTGAAATGGATGTACGATTACGAAAAAGTAGGAGTCGTACAAAGTGTAGGTTATCCCAATCAAAACCGGTCGCATTTCCGTTCTACCGATATCTGGTCCACCGGTTCTCCGGCCGATGAATTTTGGACCAGCGGCTGGTTTGGCCGTTACCTGGATACACAGTATCCCGGCTTTCCGGATGACTATCCCAACGATCAACATCCCGATCCATTTGCCGTTACGATGGGCTACATTGTATCGGAGACTTGTCAGGGGTTGGCCGGTAATTTCAGCATGACGATCAACGATCCGTTCAACTTGTCGCCATTGGCGATCGGCAATGATGATCAACTACCCGAAACACCTTATGGTGATGAATTAGAATATCTCCGCATCATGGTCGCCCAAACCAATGCCTATTCGGAATCCGTTACCAGGGCAGCCAATAAAGGCAACAACATCGCCAATTACCCGGAAAAGAACCGCCTGGCCCAACAATTAAAAAACGTTGCTTTGTTGATCTCCGGCGGCTTGCGCAGCAAACTTTACATCGTCAGCATCGGCGGTTTCGACACCCACGCCAATCAGACCGACGGCACCAACACAACGGTCGGTGAACATGCTAACTTGCTACGCACCTTATCCGATGCTATTGCCGCCTTCCAGGAAGACCTCGAGTTTTTAAGGATCCAGGACCGGGTGATGGGCGTCACCTTTTCGGAATTTGGCCGGCAGATCCACTCCAATGACAGTTTTGGCACCGACCACGGTACGGCTGCTCCTTTGATCCTATTTGGTTCTTGTGTCAACAACCAGGTCCTTGGAGATAACCCGACCATCGATAAAAGTATCGGCAGAAACGAAGGTTTACCCATGCAGTACGATTTCCGGGATATCTATGGCTCCATCCTGGTAGACTGGTTTGAACTGCAAGAATTAGACATCAAGACTTTATTGTACGAAGATTTTCAGTATTTTAATCTGGCAACTCCTTGTAATACACCGATCGTCACCACTTCCAACCAACAACGAGAATTGGAAGAAAAGGTCAATCTGACCAATTACCCCAATCCCTTCCGTGACTGGACAACGATCTCCTTCAATTCCGAAAGGGAATGGGTGAAGTTAAGTATCTACGATGCGCTGGGGAAGGAATTGAAAGTCTTATTCAACAAACAGTTGTCTGCCGGTGAACATCAAGTTAATTGGGAAGCGCGAGGATTACCGGCGGGGAATTATTTTTACCGGTTGCAGTTGGGGTCGGGTTACAGCAAGACGAAACGGATGATAAAACAATAGAAGATATATCAGATACTTTTGATACAACCTCGAGTAAAGTGAACGAAAAACAAAAACTTCCCTAAGCAAAAATCGGTAAAGCTTGGTAGCATTGCCGAGCTTTACCGATTTTATTGAACGATAAATTGTTTTATTCCGTTTTAGTATTTAACTTTGCCGAACCTTAAAAAACAGCCATTCCAGCAGGAAAAAATAAACACAAAGGTGGCGTGGGTGAGTGGCTGAAACCACCGGTTTGCTAAACCGGCGTAGTCTGTTAAGGGCTACCGCGGGTTCGAATCCCGCCGCCACCGCAGAATTTACATTAAACCCGCTGATTTTCAGCGGGTTTTGTTTTTTAGGTGACGCTATGGTTGACGCTTTTTTTCTTGGATCGTCTAGTTTCCATGGCCCTGCTAAAAAATGAATCAAGAAGTAAGCATAGGTACAAAGAAAAATTCCCCTTTAAATATATTATCTTCAACTGGATCCCTCCTACCCTATTCTTCATAAGTAAAAACCTTCCCGTTACTCAAATGATGCCAAGCCTCCTTCAGAAAAGCCGGTAAACTTTTAAACTTCGGTAGTTTATTCCATTCCCAATCGACTTCCATTTCGTATTCCATTATGGTGGGGATGATGGGGATCATGATCTTAAACTTGCTCCTGACTTCATCTTCAGATTGGATCTCTTCTTTGATCTGCCGCCATCGATGCTGGATGACTTCCGGCAGATTGCTAAAGTTTTGCTCTATTGATCTTTGGAGGGCATCTTGCATTTGGTTCAGCTGTTGGCCGGTATATTGTCCTTCCTCTATTAATTGTATTACCAGGTGTTGGTTTGCCAACAAGTCATCCAATTTTTCGTCAAACTGATCAAACCTGGTGAGCATTTTTTGCTCAAAAGCCTCTAATCGATGTTCTAAATGGTGTAGTGCTTCTTTCTTCTCTATACCATCCAGGAGTTTTCGCAAGGGAAATTTGCGCTTGTCTCTATCTTTGATCTGGTATTCGGTATAATAGCCATCTTCGTTCTCCATTTCCATTTCAAGCAAGACTTCATAATCCACACAATATTCATCATAATAGCCCGGTAACGGGATACAGCTGTCTACCTTCACCTGTAGCTGACCATTGATTTTGTACATTTTATTGCGGATAATGGAGAGGAATTCCCGCTTTTGTTTATACTCACCGGTGACAATAATTTTGATCTTTTTATTACCGGAGGTGATGAGGGCTTGCGCCGTATTATGCTGATAGTGGAGGATCATTCCACTACGCCATTGCTTGAAAATGTGTTCATTTAGTTCTACCATCAGGTTGGGTAAGATGGACTCGGGCAAATAATCATATTCAAAGTGGAAACGAAGCGTATTTTCGGCAGTAGAAATTTGCTCACTTTCTTCAATGGGGGTATTTACATCCAATAAACTGGGGATCAACAGACTTTTTTCTCCGTTGGTATTGGTAAAATAACCTAATTTGAAACGAGTCATGAGTTTAGCCAGGTATTCCAGTTCCCGGTCACCGTATTGGATTGTTTTTTGGCTTTCGGGTAAGTATTGCGCTGTGTTCCGTGGTCCTTTATTGACCATTTTATGCAATTGGTCGAGTTGAATGATGCCTTCTTGGCGGGCAACCTCGTTGGAGGTAATAATACGATACACTCCCGAGGTGACCCATAAAGGATCCAGGACATAAAAATCGCGCATACCAAATTCATCGAAGTGCAACAAAATCCCCAAATCGTTGAGAAACTTAATAGCCTGCTGTTGCTCTTCTGGATTGGACAAACCATTGTGCCGGCAAGCAATTTTAAATCTGCCCTGTGACAAATGAAAATCTTTATCGGTAATGGCTTGTAAAGTATCTTTAAGGCCAATCCAGCGTTCGTCTATAGAGGTAGAGCATAGCTCTGCCTTGGGTATAAATTGCTCGAGGCTGTTGCGCAACTTATCCAACCCCTCCTCCGTTTCGCATGAAACCTTTAAGAAATCTTTTATCTGAGGAAACTCCTTTTTCAGTTTATTAGCGTCGATGCCGAAAGCCGGGTGAATATCAATTTTATTGGCTACAATAATCACTTGCGATTGGCCACCGAAAGCTTGGATGCGCCTCATCCAATGCCGCACCTGATCATCAGCATTAGCATCTTTTCGGGCTTCGAGCACCAGCAGGTAAATGCTGCGCTTGGTCATAAAAAACTCATGGGTAGCGCTGAGGATCTCCTGGCCGCCAAAGTCCCAGAAATAGGCTTTAATGCCCTTTAGCCCAGCCTGCAGTGAAAATGCAGGAAGGTGTTCGAAGTCAAATTTTTCAATGATAATGCCATCAGTTTGAGGCTCTTCGGGATCAAAATGGTTGTCTTTCAAACGCCGCAAAACCGAGGTTTTCCCTACTTTAGCATCTCCAATCAATAGTACTTTTACTTCACGAAAGTCTTTTTTCTCCGCTGAATACCAATTCAATACGGCATCGCTGCCTTGCTTAGCGATCTCTAATGGTGGAGTAGCAATAGAAGAATTGCCCTGCAGATAAAGGTAGGCCAATTGAGGGGTTACCCTCGGTTTGGCAAAAGACTCCAATTGGTTTTTGCTCAAATCCGCCAATTTTAAGGAGGGATAGCTCCCTTCCATTGTTACTGCTGACAATTGATTATTGCGAAAATAGATTTGTTCTAAAGCGCTAAATCCTGCCGGTAGATGAATGGGGCCATTCAAGCTGCATTCACTGACGTTTAAGTGCTGCAAGCTTGGTAAAGCCCCGATAAAGCTAAGTTTTTTTAATTTCTGATTACCTGCCAGGTAAAGGTACTCGAGTGCCTGGGCTTCTTCGCCTATTTCAATTTCTTCTATTTCGCTACCCGATAAGCTTAAGGCTATGAGCTGTCCTTGAGCATTGCGGGCGTAGCTGTTGTTTCTGCGCCTTACAGCGTCAGTATCTTGTTGAGATTGGAGGGATGCAGTAAGTTTTTCAAGGTTCATGATCGGTCACGGATTTTTTGTTTAATTAGGCCGATTTTAAATATACTAAATCTTAGAGATGTAGCATAGGGCGCAATTCTAAAACTTCTCCAGCAAGAAAGAGCAGATTCCCGGGTTTTACAAAGAGTAATCTCCCATGAAAGTTAATATCGACACACGGATTTACACTCCCTTATCTCACACCCTTGCAGCGGGCTGGGTTGGCAAATCCCGCGGAGCGATTGGATGTTTGCCTAGATTTTTTGTTTCTTTTTCATCAAATGGAAAAAGAAAAAAGTAATCATAAGAAGGCCACAAGTCTTAAGTTTTATTGCACTATTGACGGGATAAAGCGATCAATTCGACAGAGGGAAGAACTGGAATCGCGCCCTAGCATATTAATGTTCAAAACAGAGTTTCTACTCCCCTCAACCAGTAGAAAATATTGTTAGATTTTCAACTCGCTTGCCCTCACCACTTTCGCCGGCTCCGTCCCTCCGCCGCTACAGTGCTTCAGTCAAGCTCGTCTCAGCTCAAAGGAAAGGCTAAATCGGCCCGCCATAAAACTAGGGGACCAATACCAGGCGAAAGCCAATGAAGTTGCCGCGGTAGTCTGGGTCGTCCCTGTTGCGGTAGGACGACCGGCAATTCTGCGCTTCGCTGAACCAGCTACCGCCGCGCAACACCCGGGTAGGACCTTCTGTAGGCCCCACAGGATTAATTACTTCGTTTGCACCATATTCGCCATACCAGTCAGAACACCATTCCCACAAGTTACCGTGCATATCATAAAGCCCCCTGAGATTTGGAGGAAAAGTACCTACCGGAGTGGTCTTTTTACGGTATACGCCCTATCCCCGAATCGGCCAGAATAATGTAGAATTTTTGTTGATCTACTTTTACATTAAATGCAGTGTGGAAAAACCAAGGTATTAATGGTTCCCGGTTTACATATTTGGTAGAATGAGCAATTTCATCCTGCCGGTTAGGAGAGGCATCCTGGACTTGAGTAGGTACGAATAGCTTTTGGGATTCGTGCACCTTTTGGTAACCAAGGTAATTTTCCAGTGCTTTAATGGCTTGCTTCGACGCTGACTTTTTCTTATGCAAATACCTGCAACCTACAACCACCAATAGCACTACGATAATCACTACAATCAATGACACACCTTCGGCAATATCTTCATTCACTCCAAGCTGTATGAGCCAATTGTCGAATGGTGAAAGCTGGTGTAAAGCTTCAATTATTTTTTCTATCATAAGATCTTATTTCCCTGTAAAAACCGGTTCATCTTTTCCAGCTCATTTCTCTCATCCCAGATGGGTATGGTGAATAGTGCAATTTTCATAAATTTTATTTTCTAAATTTTTACCTCGTTTGTCCTCCACGCCTTCGCCGGCTTCGTCCCTCCGCCGCTCCGGCGTTTCAGCCAAACTCGCTCCAGCTCAAAGGAAAGGCTGAATGGGCCGACCAACTGCCTAGGGGACCAATACCAGGCGAAAGCCAATGTTGAAGTCGCGGTAGTCTGGGTCGCACCTGCTGCGGTAGGACGACCGGCAAAGCTGCGCTCCGCTGTACCAGCCACCGCCGCGCAACACCCGGTAAGTACCCTTTAGCGGCCCTAGTGGATCAGCTTGCGGATCATCAGGATAAGAGCCATGCCAATCCCAACACCATTCCCATACATTACCGCTCATATCGTACAGCCCTAACTCATTCGGCCACTTCAAGCCAACGGTTTTTGTTTCTCCGTGACTATTATCATCATACCAACCCAACTCATCCAGTTTTTCTCCTCCGGCGTATTCAAATCCCTCACTTTTATTACCTCCCCGGGCAGCAAATTCCCACTCCGCTTCGGTGGGTAGGCGATAGCAATTTGTACCAGGTTTAAAAAATACAACGCCTTTGTTAGGCATTTCATAGCCTTCTGCTGTCCTGCCAAAAACCTGCCTAAAGTCCTGATCACTATAATAACAGGGCGCTAAGCCACATTTTTGGTTTAAAGCATTACAAAATACCACGGCATCAAACCAGGATACCCGCTCTACCGGTCGGTCATTTCCTTTAAAGCTACTTGGATTATTTCCCATAATGGATTGCCATAATCCTTGAGTAACGGGGTATTTACCCATTTGGAAGGTTGTGAGCGTTACCTTCCTACCTTTTTGTCGGGTGAAATTACCACCATCAATAGGTATCATTCCTTCTTCTAAAAAACAGGTAAGATGGTCTTTCTGGGTTGCAGAGGCCATATGGTTCGATTTTTTCTTAAAAATAAATAATTGGTCGGACAATGCCAATGGGAGCCTATTTCTGTGAATAACAACATTGGAAATTTCAATTAATCACCTCTGGCAACTATCCCCTCTGCACCACTTTGCCCCCACCTGCACCACTTTGCATTTTACCCCAATCCATACACCCCTTAATTTTACCCCCAGCTAAGAAAACTAAGTAATGATAAAATAATAAGTCCGCTTTTTTGAGCCGGCTATTTTGGTGTCAAGCGAGGCAAAAAACGTAGGCGATGCCTAAGCATCAGCGAGGCTTTTTAACAAAGCTTGACGCCAAAAGAGTCGCTCACAAAATGATGGATTTATTGTTTTGTCATTACTAAAACATCACCCGATGAAAAGCATCCAATTATTGGCCCTATCAATAATGGCCACCGCTATTGGTACCAATTGCCAATCCAACAAAGCACTGCCGGCAGATTACGCCGAAGCGTACAACCAGCTCGTCAACCAATTCCAAAATGGACGGTGTGCATCCAGGAGGCAACTGTCGGAACCATTGCCTATTTCCAAAACCGACTGCCTGAATCCGTTTGGCGACTTATACGATGCGGACCATCAACACCCCTATACCCTACTCTACCGGGCAACCGACAACCATTCCTGGCAAAAAGCAGACGAAGGGATGTACCAGGTAGCGCCCTTCCATATCGCTTTCGGAGATGAAGGCCATTACGCCTATCTCCTCCTCGACTGGCAAAAGCCCTCACTACTCCTGTTCGACTTGAAAGCCGACTCCCTCACCCTTTCCATCTACAAGAATTGTGTCATTCACTAAAACAAATTGCGATGAAAATCACACTGATCAATAGTAGCCTATTAAGCTACCTCCTTCTATTAGGAAATTGCGAATTTCCACTAAACCAGGAACCAGCCCTTGAAGATCCTTGCGAGTACCTGACCTATCAACCACCCGACACCATACCAGGCGCCACCTGCGAGAACCCCTGCACCTACGTCTACCAGGGCGAAGTCAACTTCGCAACCGGCACCTTGCACATCAATTGCCAGGAACGGCCCTTAGCAACCAAAGAAATGAAATGGTACATCGATCCCGAAGGATTTCCGGTGTATAAAGAAGGGGATCATTGGCCCGCCATCTTCATCGAAGCCGCTAACTGGCACGACCTCTGTTCCTGGGATCTGGCATTCCAGTACCTGGGTGAAACGCCTTTCAGCATCCAATACCTCTGCACTTGTGGCACCCATCAAAAAGGGGGGTACCGCATTGTTCCGCCTCCCTCCTTTTGGGAAGGCTACGATCGTGAAAAGGCAAGTTTCACCTTCCGGTTTACCGCTACTGCTCCGATTATCAACGAAGATTTTGCTCGATAGATGGTTTGTTTCCTATGCAGCACTTTTGTTGTCCTATTTCAGTCCCCTTCCCCCCGGTTTGGGAGGGGGACGTTTTTGGAATTTTTGTCCCCTTGGGCGTAGGCTGGTTGTGGTAAAAGTTTTTTGCTATGAAAGATACCATACCCTGGCTCGACCTCAGAAAAATCAAAGCATACTTACTGAAAATTGAATGAAATCCAAGTGTACTTGAGAAAGAACAAGATAAAGCGCTGAGTTACAACTTATGCCTAAGAGTCCGCCACACTCACTCCCCTTCCCCTATACCCACACGCGGGAGGCCCGGCAAAATCCCTGGAAGGATTGATTTTGCCTAGCGTTTTTTTGCTCCTTTTTTGGGCAATGCCATAGCCGTCAGGTTAAGAGTTAATTTAAGTAACAAGTTAAAGAACTCTTGAAATCAAATACTTCTAAAACAATTGAAAAACCAGGAAAGAATCATACCATCCGAAACCCTAATCCGGCATATCCTCAATAAAGCCAACCCCAAATACCAACTCATCATCCTCCTGATGACCGACGCCGGCCTCCGCGTCACGGAAGTCGTCCGGCTACAACTCCGCCATTTCAACTTCCCCGAAAGAACCGTGCGCATCGAAACGGAGGCAGCATCTCAAAACCGAACCATTCCCCTTACCGATCGATTATTTCAAGCTTTAGTAACGTACTGGAGTCACCTCCCCAACCGGGATGACCTCAATTTCGTATTTCCGCCCTCCGAACAATCCGACCAGCCCCACCTTTCCCGTAAGATGGTCTACCGACGCATCGTAGCGTACAGCGACGGGCTCCTTACCCCCAAGCAACTGCGGCAATACTTCGCCCACAAACTCCAACTGAACAATTGCGACTTTACCACAAAACAAGAACTATTAGGCACGAAGAATCTTCAGACCGGCGACCAAAACAATCCTATTTCAGCAGTTTCCGCTAAACAGGCCATCCAAGACACCGAAAACCAGCCAAAATTCTTTAAAAAACTATTTGGTGCCTTCACCAGGAAGCAACCCGTAGAAATGATCCCCATGGAAATCGGCCTCACCCGCTTCCACATCGGCCGCAAAGCAGAAATCGCCCAAATCACCGACCTCAGCCAAAAACAAGTCAACATCTTAATTCTGGGCGTCATGGGCATCGGCAAATCCCACCTCCTCGACAATTACAAAACCGGCAAGATCCTCCGCGTAGATGATTTCCGCTACCCCAAAACCGTACTGGGCGGTATCATCCTAGAACTCTTCAACAACGACAAAGAAGCCATCATGGAAAAGCTCCTGGAAGTAAAAGGCCAGGCGGCCGTGGAGAAGATCGCCACCAAAGAAAGCACCAAGCGCCTCTGCGAACTAGCCATCGATGCCACCCACCCCAAAGAATACACCCTCATCATCGACGATCTAACCGACATTACCAAAATCGGCGTCCGCATGCTCGAAAAACTCAAAAACCACTTCCACATCATCGCCGCCGCCCGTCAACTCAAAGTGGAACACGCCACCTGCATCAGCAACTTCGAAAAACTGGAACTCAAACCCCTCAATCGCGCCGAAACTTTCGAATTCATCGACCAAATCAGCACCCCACTACAATCCAAAATAGAAGATTTAGAAGCCTACAAAAACCGCATCTGGGAAGCAACCAACGGCGTTCCGCTCTTCATCATCGAAATGGTGGAACGACTATCCAAAGAACCTGTGATCGACGCTACCGCCCTCAGCAGCATCAAACACACGGCCTCCCGTGCTGAAATTGATTTTAGTGTGCCGCTAATTATTGCTTTTTCTTCATTGCTGGTACTGCGGTACCTGGGTAGTGAATTGGGGCATAATGCGGGGGCTTTCCGGTTGTTGGGCGGGATTGCGTTGGTGATTGCTTTTTTTAGCCGGCGGATATTCCGGGCACTACGTAGACGGTATGTTTAACTACCACATAGTTCACATTAGGAAGTATTCACATAGAACTCAATAGAGATTCATTAAGGAAAGTAATAATAACACATGCAGTTTTCCCGCGCTCACCTCCCAGCCTCCTAGCCCCTCCGCTGAGTAGCTTCGGCGCTCGTGGAAAGGAGTAGCTGCTACCCGCACTCTAACAAACGGTAAGCACTAATTGCTTGGAAAAATAATGTCCAATAACACACGATAAAAAAGCGCAAAGCACTATGCTCTAACAAGCTGAAAGATCCAATGAAGTTATATCGACACACGCAATTTCCTACTCACTCCTCTAACCCACACCTGCGGGAGGCCCGTCAAAATCCGCGGAGCGATTGATTTTGACTAGCGTTTTTGGTTACTTTTTTGGCAATGCAAAAAGTAACATACATCATGAGCAACGACCTAATAACCAAGAATATAACAAAAGCCAAGCTTAAATAACCACCAAAATAAACCAAGCGCAGAAAATCAACAATTAAAAATCTAAAATATGAAAGCACCCAACCACATAGCCGGCGGCATCCTCTTCACCGGCCTATTCTCAAGCCTCTCCGGCATCAACATCTTCGACTCCCACACCACCACCACCATAATGACCGTAGCGTCATTACTCCCCGACATTGACCACCCCCAATCCGCTATCGGTCGATTAGTAAAACCCCTCTCCACCTGGCTCAACCGCCACTACGGCCACCGCACCATCACCCACAGCGCCTTAGCCTTGCTGGTATCGACGCTGATCTTCGCCTTAATAGAGAAAATAATTACCGGCTTAAATACCCTATCCCTCATCTACTTCTACGCTTATCTGTCCCACCTCATCTTAGACATGATGACCCTCCAGGGCGTACCGCTATTGTATCCTTTCTACAAAAACCCCTTCGTCCTACCCGGCAACCCCTCCTTCCGTTTACGCACCGGCGACGTTAAAGCCGAAGCCATCATCTTCTGCATCTTCACGTTACTAGGCATCTGGCTCAAACCTCTATTCAACGAAGGTTTCTGGACCAATTACAACCGTTTCTTCGGCACCTTACACCACCTGCACGCCGAATTCGAACGCAATGAAAACCTACTGGAAGTGTCCTACTTCGCGCATCATGGCAGTAAAAAGCTACAAGGTAAAGGCTACTGCGTACAAGCTACTGAAAACAGTGCCGTCCTACTGGAAAATGGCCGGTTTACGGTGTTGAATGAAGAACTCATGACCATTGACAAAGTCGTACCTAAACGGACGAATCACCAATTCTACTTCGACGAGTACCAGTTTTTCCACATCACGATAGATAGCCTCAACCGTTGGCTGGCGAATAAAACCATCGCCACAATCGACCTGGTGGCCACCAAACCGTTCCGCATCGTCATGGATCAGCAAAGCATCGAACAGCGCCACTTCGTAACCGAATTCGCCAACCACATCTGGCTGGAAGAGGTCCCGGAACCGCTCCACCTGGACACTTTTATCTACGAACCATTGACGCGGATCGCTACTTTGGAGCATCAACTCCGCCAGCTCCGACAAGCTAACCAACACAAAAAACAAGCCTGGGAAGATCACTTAATGCGGCTCAATTCCCTGGAAGCGGCAGTCAAGAGAGCCAATAGTATGGTCACCCAGGAACAACTGTATCACCGCTACGCCGAAGCGCTCAAAGCAAAACCACCGGTCATCGATACCCAAAAAGAAGTCAATCTACAAATCGAGCTGAAACAACTGAAACAACTGGAGTACCTAAAAAACAAGGAAAAGCAATGGCAGGTCCGGCAGAAGAACGGGCAACAAATCCCAAAACCAACACGGATCAATGGCACTGTCGTCACTATCCGAATTGAATAATGATAAAACACAATAGGAACATAGGCACAATAGCTTTCTATGCTCCTACTGTCCCTATCAGCCTGAGGCTGACCCTACGTGGCTGTGTTTTCCCAATAAGCAGCGAAGCTGCCCAAAATATAACACTATGAAATTATTCCTACTGCTTTCATTCCTACCCGTTGACTCCCTTCCGCCGACGGAAGTACTCTACGCATCCATCGACAGTTTCTACCAGTTGCAAATGGAGGCTGACCTGGCCGAATTTCAGATCAGCAAAAAAGGAGAATGGCTCAAATACCTACCCTCTCTAGGTGTCACCTATACGCTGGACGGACAACCCCGCCCCGCGCTCAACCTTTCCAGTAGCATCCTGTACCGGGCGAAGAAAGATAAGCAATTGCGCCAGGCTAAGCAGGCAAGCATCCGGTCCAAATATTTGCTGGAGGCGGCCAAGCGAAAGGCAGTAGTAGATGAATTAATCCATAAATATTACGGCAAACTAGAAGAACTCCAGCTAAAAGAAGAGATCCATACCATCGACCAGCAGTTGTTTGCAATCGAAGAAGATCGGTACCGGCGGTTGGAGATGGCTCCTTCGGGGTATTTGAAGGCGAAACGGGAGCTTTTGAAAAAGGAGGAAGGGTTGAATGCCATTCGACAAGGGATTAGAACATTGAAGCGAGAGGTTTTGGCTATTTGCTTTTATGCGTTATGAGGTAACAGAAAAAGCAGGATTTGGCAACTTAGATGCTCCCCTGTTCTTTCAATTGCTGAATAATGGCATCCACTTCTTCTTCGGAAATACCGAGGTATTTGGCTATGGTAGCCGGTGGAATGGATGCTTTTAACATGTTTTCGGTAGCTAGAATGATTCTTTTTTTGTCTCCTTCTTTAAGACCTTCTTCCCTACCCTTTGCTACTATTCTATCATAAGTGCTCATCGCTTCTTCGTGCAAAGGACTTTCCATTTGATCAACCTTTTTCTTGCAACTGTTCAATTATAGCATTCACCTCTTCTTCAGAAATACCGAGGAAATCAGCTATGGTAGCCGGTGGTATGGAGGCTTTTAACATGTTTTCGGTAGCTAGAATGATTCTTTTTTTGTCTCCTTCTTTCAGACCTTTTTCAAGACCTTTTTTCAGACCTTTTTCCAGCCCTTCTTCAAGCCCTTCTTCCCTACCCTTTGCTACTATTCTGTCATAAGTGCTCATCGCTTCTTCGTGCAAAGGACTTTCCATTTGATCGATCATATACGCTATCTTTTGTTCATCAAAATTTGAATGCTCAAATAAATATACAACAATTGAATAAAAAAGGTTCTTCCCCCGGTAAGAATCCATATAAGCATCAAGGCCTAAAAATAAGGTCCTGACATTATGGAGGATGTAATTTTCATCCCGTACATGTTTTAAAACCAAAAGGGTGTTGACCAGAAATGCTTCCCGTAATGCGATGATCCGTTCATCACTCCATTGACTGATGTCCAGAAAGTGATAGTCAAATCTTGGGATATACCGCAATAAAGCTTTATCCATTACTGGAAAATAATCATCGATCGACCGGTATTCCCAATTTTTTTCGCCGTGATAAAAAACTAGTGGCAGGACGATCTGTAAGGGTCTTTTTTCTTTGATATCCGTTTGCCAGATCTCCACTATATAGCGAAGTAATTGTACGTGGGGATAGGGTTCTAGATCTGATTTATGCTCGAAGAGAAAAGTAATCGTAATGGTGGTGTCTTGATAAGGGCAAGTATATACGATATCGGAAAAATATTTTTTTAAAACTTTAGTCGTATACGATGTATTCTCAATTTT
This sequence comes from uncultured Saprospiraceae bacterium, assembly GCA_964533785.1. Taxonomy (GTDB): domain Bacteria; phylum Bacteroidota; class Bacteroidia; order Chitinophagales; family Saprospiraceae; genus JANQRV01. The sequence continues at coordinate 44,540 of CAZHNG010000007.1, forward strand.
AAGCTTGGAGAGATCCAATTTACCCACCAACTCTTTGTCAACAAATTGGCGAATATATCCGGCTGCGATTTGCCTGTCGGAAAAAGTGACTTTGAAGAATTCGTCGTGGAGTTTCTTTTTGTTTTTTCCCATGCACTAAAATAAAAATAAATATTTTAAATTAAAAATATAAAAACTTATTTTTTAACCTTATTGAAGCGCGTTAACGAGAAGAATCATCTGATCCGCACCGCTAAGCGAAAAGGGGTGCACCCCGATTTTGATGTACAACGATCAGATGTAGTACAAGCGTCTGTAATTAAGGAAG
>CAZHNG010000008.1:0-35391 GCA_964533785.1 uncultured Saprospiraceae bacterium
CTAGACGCTAGACGCTAGACGCTAGACGCTAGACGCTAGACGCTAGACGCTAGAGCAATTATCCCAAAGGAACGTGTTCGATAATTTTTAGCCCATAACCATCAATAGCGATTCTTCGTTTAGGGTTATTGGTTATGAGGCGGATTTTGGAAACGTTTAGATCTCTCAGAATTTGCGCGCCAACACCAAAATCTCGTTGAATAGCTTCTTTCGTAGGTTTTTCAAGCACATCGGTTATTTGGTCTTCCTGGCTGGTTTTACCGATTTTTCGTAGTTTATCCAACAAAGCATTGTTCTTTTCTTCGTGTTGCATAAGAAGAAAAAGCCCTTTTTTTTCTTTGGAGATCATTTCAATGGCTTGTTGGATTCGGAGTCCGAAATTATCGAAAAGCGTCCCCAGCAGATCCCCGGTATGACTGGAAGAATGCACCCTTACCAGTACAGGCTCGTCAACCTCCCAATCGCCCTTTTTAATCGCCAGATGTATATCATCCGAAGTTAGTTGGCGGTATGCGATGACTTCAAATGGTCCGTATTGGGTGACCAGGTTGACCGATAATTCTCTTTCAATGATCCTTTCGTGGCGCATGCGGTAGGCCACCAGGTCGGCAATGGAAATGACCTTCAAGTCATGGCGTTCTGCGATTTTTATCAATTCAGGCAATCTTGCCATGCTGCCATCTTCTTTGAGGATTTCCACTAAAACGCCGGCAGGATAAAACCCCGCTAATCTGGCCAGGTCTATAGTAGCTTCCGTATGGCCTGTTCTTCGGAGAACACCACCAGATTTAGCACGTAGTGGAAAAATATGTCCGGGCCGGGCAAAATCCTCCGGTTTTGTTTTGGGGTCGGTCAAAGCTTTAATACCTGTGGCCCGGTCATAAGCAGAAATGCCGGTTGTGCATCCTTGCCCAATCAGGTCTATTGAAACCGTGAAAGCTGTTTCATGGAGTGCCGTATTAGATGCCACCATTAGGTTGAGCTTCAATTCATCGGCTCTTTCTTCGTCGATGGGAGCACAGATCAGTCCGCGGCCGTATTTAGCCATGAAATTGATAATCTCGGGCGTAATACATTCCGCCGCGCAAATAAAGTCCCCTTCGTTTTCGCGGTCTTCGTCGTCTACTACAATAATGACTTTGCCGGCCCGGATATCCTCCAGCGCTTCATCGATCGTGTTGAGTTTATATTCCTGTATGACGTTTTGTTGGTTGCCAAACATTACTTTTAATTCCTTTTAAAAATTTAAAAAAACCGAATAAAAGTGCAGCATTCATTAATATAAAATACCGTACGTTTCTTAGTGGTAACACGTTTATTCCAATTAGTGTTAAAAAATAATCGAGAATTGGAAGAAAAAAAAGAAGAAATGAGATCAGCAAAAAGGTGACTATAAAAAATGAAAAGCCCTGATATGCAAGATATAAAGCACACAAAATCAGTACAATAATTAAGAATGGCCCGAGCCATCTGATGATCTTGTGGGAAAAAAATGCAAAGTTAAGCGGTAGAGTAGGGGGCCACCATAAATGACGAAAAAACAACATATTCTGAAAATTACCCGCAGAAATTCGCTTTTTCCTTCGGAATTCTTCGCTTAATTCGTGTGAAACGGGCTCATAACAAACTGCATCCAGGTCATTCATTGCCCATAACCCCTTTTCGAGTATTTTCATGGTAACGAAAAAATCATCAACCAGAAAATTGGCGGGGATCTTTGCAAAAGCAGTGGATCGGATAGCATAACAGCCTCCGAAAGGGCCGATCATGGTCTTCCATACGATGCTTTCCAGGTGTTTTATTGTTACTTCCCGTGAAATATATTGGTATTCAGCCTGTGAAATGCCTTCTTTTTGCATGCCGGTATGTTGCATATTGGTATCAACCAGCCCGACCCTCTCGTCTTTGAAATGTTTAACCAGATGGAATATGGTCTGGGGCTTTAACATAACACTTGCGTCTGTCAGTAATAAAATGTGATCGTTTAACTTTCCTCTTTCCCTTATCGCTGTTTCTACCAGTTCATTGACGACTTCGGGTTTCCCTCTTCTGGTAGTAAAAGGGAAAAAACGAATAGTGGGATTTTCGCGGGTTTGTTGTTCAAGGATGTCATTGGTTTTGTCGGTCGAAGCATCAGATCCGACGAAAAACTGTATTTTATCAAGCGGATAATTAGTATTGATCAGGCTTTTCATTTTTTCTTCGATCACTACGGCTTCGTTAAATACTGACATGATTACGGAAACAATGGGCAGGTCGTCGTTTTTACGATATTTAAGATTATCGATCGTTCTGGTTTTAGAAAGCTGTTTTAGAATCATTGGATAGAAAAGGTAACTGTGCATTATGGCCAAAACGCACATCCAAAAGAGAAGGAAAAACAGGCCGTTAACGGATACAATGCTCATACGTTTGTAGTAATGCTGCTGCTATTTGGCTGCTGTTGTATTTTTTTTCTACAAGAACTCTGGCGCGGCGACCTATGATAGGTAATTCTTCAGGATTTTCATAACAGTAGGCTATCCAATATTTAAATTCTTCTGCGGTGTCGGCAATGATGACTTCTTGTAAATGAGTTGCTTCAATGCCTTCCAGGCCGATTGAAGTGGTCAGAACCACTTTTTCCAGGGCCATTCCTTCCAGTATTTTTGCTCGCATTCCGCTTCCGGAAAGGATGGGAACGATCATCAGGCTGTGTTGGTTCACAAAAGCTTTTGCGTCGGGAACTTCCCCGTGAACAATGACGTTCTCCCTTTTCAATCGCAGCAACCAGGAAGGGCAGTTCCTTCCGGCGATATGAAGGAGGATATCCTGGTGGACATTGCACCAGACGTGATTTAAAAACCATTTTAAGCCTTCTAAATTAGGCATCCAGTCCATTGAACCAATAAATGCCACAGAAAGATCAGAACGATAAGACCGCTCGTCGGGATGGTATTGGTTGCAATCCACTCCAATGGGTACCGTCTCGCCAGTTTTCCGGAACCCCCTTTGCTGAAAAAAAATCAGATCCCTTTTCGTAATTGCCAGCAAAATATCGTACTGATCGAGTTGGTCGTCCTCAAAGCGGGATAACTTATTGGTGAGGTAATTAAGGTAAATCTTTTTTAAGGGGTTGGTCGTATTCTTGGCAATTCTTTGCCATATTTCCTGTTCTACATTATGTGAACGCATTGCAATCTTGGCTTTACTGTATTTCCGGATAATGGGGATATAGCAAGCTAAATACAACGTTTCTAACTGAACGATATCGTAATCATTGGTTTGTAATAGCGCCGCCAGCCGGTTACTGTATTGAACGGATTCAAATCGTTCAATGTGATAGGATTTGGATGAAAACAAATTGAAGAAAGCAGCACTTACTTTGATGCGGTTATCTATTTTTACCTGGATAATGTCATGGAATTGTTTTAAACCAGCGGCTGAGCTGGGAGCATCAAAGTAATGCTTGGTTGTATTCATGGCCAACAAGGTTAGTTCTGCTCCTTGTATAGCTAAGGCTTTACTCAGTGTATTGATGGCCAATGTTTCCCCGTCTTTTACCGGGTAAGGAAATTTCTTAGTCAATACTAGTATCTTCATTCAATATAACTTCATCCTCCTTACTCCAGGGTGGAGATACTATACAATAAAAACGAAGCGTGCTGGCTCCTGTATTACGGACATACTGCTTTTCTCCTGCTTCGATCAATACCATTGTTCCTGGAAATAGATCTATTTCTAAACTGTTTACGTAGGCTATGCCGGTACCTTCCAAAACCAGGTAAAGCTCCGAACTTTCCTTCAACAGGTGTGGGGTGGAAGCCTGGCCCGGAGCAAGACTGGCCAATGCCAGACTGTAGGAGGAATGAACTGGGTCGTTTTTAGGATGTAAAACCTCCTTTAACAGCGTATCATCCCCTGCGATAAATGACGCAACTTCTTCGACATTTTTGGTAAACATTACCTTTTGTTTTTTGTATGGCGATAAATAAGGGAAGAAAAACCGACCCCATATACTCTCCTTTTACCTTTCCCTTACTCCTTGGTAAATTGGTTGTTGGACCTGTTTACGTCCGCCATTCCTTCGTTTGGATCGATTTGTACCATTTTTATGTCAGAAAAGGATGCCGGAAGTATTAGTTCATAAGTCGGATTAGTCCAGGGCCAATCTTTTGCCACGGTAAACTTCGCATCGGTACTGCCTGCGGGTTTATGGCCGCGCATGATTCGCAAAGGGATGGTAACCAGCTCTTTGGAATCGTTAGCATAAGTGATCATGACATCAACCGGCATGGGCATTATCCCAATTTTTTCGAGCGTGATAATGGTACCGTTACCATCGGCTTCTACCGACCTGATGCCGTAATCAATAGTGTGGGTAGTGTTGATAAAATATTCCCGGTACCAATCTAATTCCAGTCCTGATTCCTTTTCAAAAACGCGGATAACGTCGTTAGCATTAGGATGTTTGAACTTCCAGGTCTCAAAATAATTCAATAACCCGTTCTTGAACGTTTCTTCTCCCAGGATGTATTTCATTTGATTGAGGAATATCGATCCTTTAGTGTAAGAACCGACACCGTAAGCCGAATTTCTCATGAAATGATCAGCGTGTGTACTTAAAGGTTCTTCCAATCCTGCTTTCGCAAAATTTGCATAACCGCCGTAGGAGCCCCGGTGGGGATTATCTGTCGGATTGCCGGGAATAAGCCCTTCCTTGCGCAGATAGTTCATCACTTCGCTGGAGGCATAAGAAGTGAAGCCTTCATCCATCCAGGCGTAAAGACTTTCGTTGGTGCCTAAAACCATCTGGTACCAACTATGCATTAATTCATGAACGGAAACGCCAACCAGGCTAACCAATGAACGTTCTCCCGTTATTAAGGTGGCCATCGGATATTCCATACCTCCGTCCCCTGCCTGGATAAAGGAGTATTGTTTATATGGATACTGGCCGTAATTTTCGTTGATGAAATCAAAAGCTCTATCCATTATTTCCGGAAGGTTTGCCCAGTTCTCTTCGGTTCGTTCGTTTTTTTGGTAGAAGAAATGCAATACCGTTCCGTCTTTTCTTTCGAAGGTATCGTGTGTATAATCGGGATCAGCTCCCCAGACAAAGTCGTGAACATTAGGGGCAAAGAAATGCCAGGTTAGTTTGTCGGATTGGGTGGCTGCGTCTGAGCCGGGTTCATCGTAGCCGTGACCAATTTGTTCGGGGTTTTGTAAATAGCCGGATCCGCCAATCACGTAATCCGCATCAATGGAGATCTTAACGTCAAAATCTCCCCAAATACCGTAAAATTCTCGGCCGATATACGGATTTGCGTGCCAGCCCTGGTAGTCGTATTCTGCCATTTTAGGATACCATTGAGCCATAGAATAGGCGATCCCTTCGGCATTATCACGGCCGGAACGGCGGATTTGTAAGGGAACCTGCGATTCGAACTCCATATCAAAGATGGCACTGCTATGGGGGGCGATCGGAGTATTGAGCTGAACTTCGAGGATGGTGCCCACTACTTCGTATTCTACTGGTTCACCATTGTGGGTAAGTGAACTGATTTTATGATAACCGATCTCCTTTTCGTTGAGGGAAGCAATGCGGCTGCCCACCCGGCCATCCGGATCAGTGATGGTTCTTGAACGCACATCCATCATACTTCCGGGTTGAAAGGCATTGAAATATAGATGGTAAAAGACTTTATCCAATTGGTCGGGGGAATTATTGAAATAAATTAATCGTTGCTTACCGTTGAAACGATGAGTTGTCACGTCGAAATCAATCTCCATTTCATAGACGGCCCGTTGTTGCCAGCGATCCGGTTGAGCAATACTGGACTGTACTAAAAAGCAGGCAACTGCCGTCAATAGTGTTATTTTTAGACCTTTCATCAAGATATTTTTTACAGCTTCGAATAATGAAACATAAAACTAGTGAAATTAAATATATCCCGAAAATCCTTTAGTTTTGCAAAAAGAACAAAAGAAAAAACATGGCGAAAAAAGTTAAATTAAATTTTTGGTTAATTACGGCAATCGTTGTTTTTGCTGCTTTTAGTAGAATTTTATTGGTGGGATTGCACAATGTATCTCCCATTACCGCTATTGCTTTATTTGGCGGGGCATATTTTATCCGTAAGAAGTACGCTTTTCTCATTCCACTGCTGGCAATGTGGGTGACGGATCTCATTCTGAATAACACAATTTACGCATCATTTTTCGAAGGTTTTGCATGGATGGGAAGTATCTGGGTGTACGGTAGTTTTTTGATGATCGTAGTGCTGGGAATGGTTTTTTTGAAGAAGATCGGCCCCTTACCGTTGCTTTTGACCGGGCTTGGTGCTTCCGTACTATTTTTTGTGGTTACAAATTTTGGTTCGTGGTTGGGCACAGCTATGTATCCGAAGACTTTTACTGGTTTAATAGCTTGTTACTCGGCAGGGTTACCTTTCTTTAGAGCTACGCTGGCCGGTGATTTGATTTGTATTGCTGTACTCTTTGGAGGGTATGAATTTGTCAAATACCAGTTTCCGCAGGTGCTTCGTCTTGAAGTGGAAAAAGCCGGAAAGTAGTAGGATTAAGAAGAAAATAGAACCTTACAATTGAAAAGAGGCCGTCTCAAAAGTAAATGAGACGGCCTCTTTTCCTTTTGAAAATTACAACACTTTCAATAGAGCCTGTTCAATTTGGTCTGCTCCTCTGAGGCCGATGGCAGCGATCTTTCCATCTCTGTCGATAAGGAAGGTCTTTGGAATACCGCTAACTCCGTAAGTCTTGGCGGGTTCGGAATCCCAATATTGTAAATCACTAACGTGGTACGGCCAGGCTAATTGATCCTGCTCAATGGCATTAGCCCAGCGATCTTTTGAACGATCCAGCGAGACGCTGAATATTGTAAAGCCTTTGCTTTTGTATTTATGATAAACTTTGACTACGTTCGGATTTTCGTAGCGGCAGGGTCTACACCAACTGGCCCAAAAATCCAACAGAACGACATTACCTTTCAGATCACTCAGGCTGTATTCCTTTCCGGTAGGGTTGGGTAATTGTATATCTGGTGCTGGTTTACCCACCTGGATAGCCTGGGTAGCCATATACTGTTTATACTGCATTTCTTTCACCCGGATATATTGTTCATAGCCCTGTGTCAGTTCGCTTTGTGGTTGTGATCGAGAAAGGCGGTCAAAAGCTTTCTTTTGAATACCTATCAATTCGAGGTTGTTATCCAGTAACATGTAAGCGGTAAACGCCGCTAAAACTGGATTAGCAGTGGTGTCGACAAATTGGTCGATCGCTTTACTCGATAAAGATCTGTTCTGTAGTAAATTAGCTAAAGAGGCCGTAGAACTGGAGCCTTGGATGTCAAAATTATAGGTTTCTATATTGGAAAGATCCCCACTCAATTGGATGACATCTTCCGAGCCGTCTAAAACCAGGTTGATGCGCTTAGCACCAATTCTAAGATTATAAACTCCGGCTTCCAGGCCTTCCGGGAAATTAAACTCAAAATTTCCTGAAGCATCAATGTCTTTTTTGGCTAAAACATTACTTGCCTTCCCGATGATCACCTTATCCAAAAAGACTTGAAGGTTGGCAGAATTGGCAATCTCCCCTCTTATCGTCGTGCCGTCAGGAACAGTTTCACAAGCCAGAAATAAGCAAGCTGTAACAAGTAACGCCAGCCCAACACGTATTTTTCCGATCATAATTTTTCAGTTTATTATTGAATGAATACTATCAATGGTAGCAAAATTAACAAGAATTGGCAAAGTAAATTGAATCCTTTAACAGATCTTAACTTTCAACAGCTAAAAATGCAGGTTTATTAAGGTTTAGAAGGGATAACCAAAGCCCAGGTTAAAGTTGACATCTCTGATCCCCCAACCGTTAAAATCCTCCCAGTAGTCCCCTTCTGTAATATTCTCCGTCCTGGGGAACTGAAGGGGAAAAGGATACCTTAACCTTACTCCCATGTCTAATCGCAGGATGAAATAGGTTAGGTCAAGCCGGAATCCAAATCCGCTACCAATCGCAATTTGCCGGTAAAAAGGATCGTTTACCAGGCCTTGCTCTTCGCAAGCTTCCAGTGTTCTGGAACGAAATAGGAACTGAGAGCCACACCGGCTGGGGTCGGACTGTATTGTCCAGATATTGCCGGCATCCAAAAAAAACGCTCCGTCCAACAACCAGTATAAATTGAACCGGTATTCTGCGTTGAATTCTATTCTCAGGTCACCGGTCTGGTAAAGTCTTAAACGGTTACCCGAATCCAGTCGAAACCGGTTGTCAGGGCTATGGGCCAATGTATCGAGGTAACCTCCCGGTCCCAGGCCGCGTTCCACCCAACCGCGAATACTGTTGGGGCCGCCCACCGCAAATTGCTTGATAAAAGGCACATCGGAAGAAAAACCAAACGGCCGGGCGATGCCAAAATAGAATCTGGTGCCAAACCCGCGTTTTGGAGTTATCTGTTTATAATACCTGAAATCGGTTTTTAGGCTGATGTATTGGGAAAACTTCGTATTCCCGATTCCGAATGTGTCTCTTGCATTACGTATTGCGTTTGTTAAGCTGTTAACGGCCCAAACCTCTCCACCTGCCGTTTCCAGGTCGATGCTGAAATAATTCTGCTCACCATTACTTTTAGGACGGCTATTGAAAACCATATTAAAATTCCTGAACAAAGCACTGAAAAAAAGTTGCTGGCCAAAGCTCCTTTCCAAGAAAGGGTTTTCATCAAGAATTACTCTGAAGGCTGGTTTTATGCGTGGCTCCAGAAAATCTATACCAATATGGTTGATAAAAGTCCGGGTCGTCTGTCCTCTTCTTACTTCGTACCCGAAAGTTGTATTGAAAAGATTGTATTGGTATAGGTCCAGGATTAAAATGTAATTATACCCGGTAGAAATTCTGCTCACGGCTGTTTCTTTCAAGGCGGTATAAAACCTTTTTTCAACCGGCACTACTTTTTTTCCCAGTCGAATTTTATCTGCCAGCTTCCATAGTTTAAAATAGTCCAGAAATTTGGGAACGGTTAGCTCGGTCTGTATACCAAAATCAACGGTATTCCAAAATCGATTCCCTGCAGTATTGATATTCGGGTTAAATTCAACACCTGCCGAAAGATTAGTTACCGATAGTTCTGCTCCGTGTAGTAAGTTTTTATGGCTAAATGACGGACTAATGGTCGTCCCGAACAAATTTGGGGTAAGTGCAGAGACAGCATTCCTGTTGGTGTAGCTCAATTCAAAATCCAGGTTAAATTCCATTCTCTCGTCGGGTGTAAGTTCTATTCGGAAATTGATAACATCCTGCTGGATACTGTCGACATTCTGCCGGATCCTGATAAATTTATATACACCCAGAGAAGAAAGTCTTTGGTAGGTTTTGTCGTAATTCTCTTCGCTATATAATTCGCCTTCTTTTAAATAGATGGCATTGATGACGGTTTTGGGCTTGATCTTAAAAGTTTGGATAGTATCGTAAAAATGATAATTATCAATTTCGGTATGATAGAGTTCTGAAGGCCGGTACAAGGGGGAGAAATTTGGGAATATTTCGATTTTTCCCACGCGAAAGATACGGTGGATGCTATCATTGGCCGGCAAATCAACGGTCAGGAACAAATTTGCTTTTTGTGGTTCTACGGTAGTATCGGCTTCTAAAGAAGAGACATGATAGGGGTAGAAGTTGGCATAGCCATTATCGCGAAGATAAGTGGTGATGCGTTCTTTTTCTTTTTCGAAAGTAGCGACATCGATCGGTGCATCCGTGGTAAGGGCTGTTTGGTGATGGATATTATCCAGGATTTGATTAACCGTAGAATCAGGGCTAAAAAAGCTGACGCTGTCGATGGTAAACTGTTTCCGGGGATTAACGTAATAATCGATGTATATCTTTTTGCCTTTTGTTCTTTTGTCGCTAAAAACTTCAGCATTGTAATATCCTCTTTTATTAAGATAGAAAACGATAGCTTTTTCGGTGGCGAACCGCAGGGAGTCAGAATAGATAGTTGGCGGTTCGGCGATAACCCTGCGTATCCATTTATCCAGTTTGGTGGTATCACCGCTACCTGCGGTTTTGAAGTAAAACCATTCTCTCGGAATTCCAAAGAACTTGCGATTGCTGTTCTGCTGGTACAATTCGGCGAGTTGGTATCTGAAGGAGGGTTTGTTCTTGATTTTTTCTTTGCTTTTGAATTTAATACTATTGCCCCGCAGAAGAAACTCTTCTTCTTTTAAGAACTTGGCAGTATTGCAGGCATTAAAGGCCAACAGCAATACCATCCAACCAAAAAATTTGAGTGCTATAGTATTTTTTAGCATGTTATCACCAATAGAAAGTCACCAAATCGACAATTTAGCAAATAGAAATGAAATGTAAAGTGATAAAGTGTGAGCATATACCGATCTGTTCTATTTACTTATCTTTGCAAAATGAACACAAAGCAAAAAAATAGGTTGAAGAAAATTCCTGAAGCCATCAACTATCTGATGGTATTGGGGGTCGTTTTTTTAATCAGTTTCCTATTTCCAAATACTGCAAAGTTTAAATACGAATTCAGCAATGGTCAAAATTGGAATTATGATGACCTGGTCGCTCCATTCGATTTTGCTATCAAAAAGTCTGATGCCGTACTGGCTGATGAATATAAAGAAATTGAAGAAAATTTTTCCCCCTATTATGAAATCAATAAAAATGTAACGGATGAACAAATTGAAGCTTTTTCAGCAGCTTTTGATCAACAATTAGAGGAAGTAAAGGAAAGCGAACAATTTGAAGATGTGGTCGCCCGACCGGATGTGTACCGGAATTTTGGGAAAGAATATTTGGAAAATCTATTCAAAGCGGGGATCATCAGAATTGACACGGCTCATTTATCGGAGGATAAAAGCTTTACCATCAATATACTGGAAGGCAATAGCGCCTATACCAAAACGCTCGGTAATATAACAGATTATGAAGAGGCGTTGGCAAAAGTCAGCGATGATCTGCCCTATAGCAAATTGGAGGAACCTGAGTTTTTATTGCCTTTGCTTGAAAAATATATCCGACCCAATATTCTTTTCAACGAGGAAGTTACCAATAAATTCAAGCAAGAGTTGCTGGCTCAGATCCCTACCGTGCGCGGAAAGGTGAATAAGGGGGAAGTGATTGTAAAAGAAGGCGGCCTCATTGATGGAGAGACTTACCAGAAATTGATCTCTTACAGAGAACAGTACCAGCAGGAAATTGCCGCTGACCAGTCCCATTGGTTAGTATTTGCAGGGTATTTTATACTGACGGCCTTGATCATCGGTGCTTTCCTCATTTATCTGCTGACCTATAACCGCGCGGTTTTCCGGCGGTTTAATAAGTTGTTGTTCATTTTGATGTGGGTATTGCTCTACAGCTATCTGGTCTTTTTGGTGGAGGAGTTGAATGGTTTGAGCGCATATTTAATTCCCTTTGCGATCGTACCGATCGTTGTGAAGACGTTTTTCGAGGTGCGGCTGGCTTTATTTACCCATATAGTGATCGTTTTGATCGCTAGTTTCCTTAGTTCATTGGGATATGAATTTACTTTCTTACAGATCCTGGTTGGTATCGTCGTATTACTGGCTGATGTGAATACGAGAGACTGGACAAAGTTTTTCTATTCTATGTTTTTTATTTTCATCACTTACGCACTGGGGCATACGGGCTTATCGCTCATAAAATCCGGTGACCTGGAAGCTATTGAACTGGTACCATTTACCTGGTTCTTCCTCAATGTCATTCTCACTCTTTTGGCATATCCGTTAATTCCGTTGTTGGAGCGGTTATTTGGGTTTACTTCTTCGATCACTTTGATGGAATTGTCGGACATGAACCGGCCGCTTTTGAGAGATATGAGTATTAAAGCCCCTGGAACTTTACAGCATTCCTTACAGGTTGCCAACCTGGCGGAAGCTGCCGCTCAGGAAATTGGTGCAGACCCACTTTTAGTAAAGGTCGGAGCGCTTTATCATGATGTTGGAAAAACGCGGAATCCTGAATATTTCATTGAGAATCAAAGTGGTGAAAATCCTCACGCTGAGATCGATAACCTGGAAAGCGCCAAAATTATTATCCAACACGTCCCCGATGGAGTGGAAATGGCCAGAAAACAAAGACTGCCTTCCATTGTCACGAACTTCATCCGCACCCATCATGGTACTACGCGAACTGAATATTTTTACCGGAATTATCTCAAGGATCATCCTGAGGAAGAAGTGGACGAAAGTCTATTTCGGTATCCTGGGCCCTTACCTACTTCAAAGGAAGAGACTATTGTAATGCTGGCGGATTCCATTGAGGCGGCCTGTAAAAGTCTTAAACACCCCACCAACAAAGAATTGATGAATCTGATCGACAAGATCGTTTCCGGTAAAATCCAGCACGGTCAATTGGTTAATTCCGAGCTTTCTTTTAAAGAATTGGAAGAATGTGTGGCTGTTTTCCGTCAGATCATGCGTTCCGTTCACCACGTTCGGATCTCCTATCCAAAGGATAAAAAGGAAGAAGAAGAAGAAGAAAAAACCAGGAAATCGGAAAACAATAAACCTTAAGCAACAGTGGCTTCTTCTTCAAACAAGCGGAACAAATCCCAAATATCATCATGCGGTAATTCGGCTACGATGGTGACCTTTTCTTTTTTCACCGGATGAACAAAAGAAAGACTTCTGCAGTGAAGGTGGATATTCTTGTCACGATTAGCTCTCGGGAATCCATATTTTACATCTCCCAGGATAGGCATACCCGCTTGTGATAGTTGCACCCGAATTTGATGCGGTCGGCCGGTATGCGGCTTGATCTCCAGTAAATGGTGGTCATTAATTTTGGAAAGCAAGCGGTATTCCAGGCTTGCCGGTTTAGCCTTAGCTCTTTCGGCACGGTGGCTCATAGTAGTATAAGCTCGTGCCACGTTCTTATTCTTATCTTTGGCAATGAAGTGCTTCAGTTTACCTTTTAACGGTTGGGGAGTATTATGAACAATAGCCCAGTAGGTTTTTTCTACGGCTCTTTCTTTAAATAGCTGATTCATGCGCGAAAGCCCCTTACTCGTACGCGCCATAATGACGACTCCGCTAACCGGCCTGTCCAACCGGTGAATAACCCCAAGGAATACTGCTCCCGGTTTTTGGTATCTTACTTTTATATAATCTTTGACATAATCCTGCAAGGTAGTATCCTCCGTTTCATCTCCGTGAACGAGGACCCCACCGGGTTTATTGACGGCAATAAGGTGATTATCTTCGTAGAGTACTTGTAAATGCATAATTAAATTATTGGTATCCGAATTGCTGTTTGGTAGGCCGGGAGAGCAGGTTGATGATCTTGACGATCGCACCATCATCGTTATAACCTTTTACAGCATTCCAGGACATAGCGTCTTCTGCATTGTTGGCATCCTGTACTTCCCACTCTCCGTCTCTGTTACTGCAAAAATTATCAATAAAAAGATAGTTTTTCCCTTCCCTGGTTGTTAATCGCCAGGATCCGTAGCCGATCTGCTCTTCCCAATGTCCGTCGGTAAAAGTACCGTCAGGCTCAAACTTGTACCACCTGCCCGTTTGAGTCCGGTTGAGCCGGTCTTTGGGACCCTGGGTGTCGATATAAAATTCCATTACCCACCAATTTCTTACCAATAATTGTTCGAAATAAGAATTACCGGGGGCGACCGCAGTAGCGTAGCTCCCTTCGATGCAAGCCGGATTATTATTGACGGCAGCATCGGTATCGTTACTATTAACGGTATTTTGGTTGTTACCCTGATCAGGCGTACAAGCCGTTCCCAAAAAGAGAAAAGTTGCAAAAAAACAGTTATACCACTTCATAGTATATTTTATTTGGCATTGCTTTAAAATTCACAAAAGTAAGCATTTATACTATTATGCATTCATGATGGCGTATTTCTTTGCCCGCCGACGGTATTCAAAATGGAATAATGCCGATGAAATTATAGGACAACATAATTTCAAATCAGTATTCAGTGGTCAAGCAGATTTATTATATTGATTGTTCACACACAACTCTCTATTCTCCAAACTCCCGCAGTCTGGTATCGGTATCTGATATCTGCTCTCTTACTTAAGTAGAGGTTGCCCCATTGGCGTAGACGAAAATTTACGCTCTTTCAACCGGCATGGTCATACAATGAGAGCCGCCGCGAGCACGCGATAATTCATTAGAAGGCAACGTAATAATGGTTTTCTCCAGATTTTGGGGATCTACTTGCTGGTTTTCCACTCCTTTGAGAAATGTTAGAGCAGGTAAAATTTGGTATCCTGCTGCTACCAGTGCTTCTTCTGTTTTGGGGTTTCGGTCGTAAGTAACGGCTACTCCCGGCTTGATGGTAACCAGGTTGCAGCCATCCGTCCATTGTTCTCTTTCCTGGTAAGGAGACTCGCCGTTACCGCTCAGCACAAATTTAATATTCGTATTAATTTCGGCACGCAAAAACTCTTCAATGGTATGGTAGAATCGTTTGGCTCCGCCTTTGGTGAATACCTCAACGTACGAACTCAACCCATCGATCACTACTGGTTTGAATGCGACGAATTCATCGTGATCGATTTGGGTGAAAATAGTATCAATATGCATGAAGCTCCGGTCAGTAGGAATGTTAATTTGAACAACATTCTCTACGACGTCTCTTTCAAATAGGACATCCTTTAAGGAATGGATCGCGTGGGGAGTCGACCGTTCCGAACACCCTAATAGCAAATAATCCTTATTAATGATCATCATATCCCCCCCTTCCAAGGAGATGCTCTCGCCACGAAAAGAAGGCGGAAATAAATCAACCGAATTGAGGTTTATAACGCGCTTTTCTTTTTGTAGTTGACTGAAAATAGGGTGGGCCAAAAAGATAAAACGCGTGAGGAAATTTTCTCTGAACCGGGCTTCTTTGGCTGCTTTCGTGACGATGACATGGTCATTTACAGTGGTTGCAATGTCCCTGGTGAAAATAAAATTAGGTATCGGATCAAAGAGAATATGCCCACTGGCTTTATTATATCCCGAAATCAAAACTTCAGCCAGATCTTCGTCGGACAATGGCTCAAATTCTGACAAGAAACTTCTCGGTAGCTCTTCAAAATCAATGACCAGGTCGAGGAGTTCTGATTTCAGGTCGTGATCGGCCTGGAGAGCTTCCACGAGTAGATCTTGAGACTCCAGTACATTTTCATTTCCGAGAAATGCCCTTAGTACATCGGTGAAAATATCGTGTTCTTTCTGCATCTGGGGCAGGTGGACGATATCGTCGAATAATAATTCGCCCGCTCTTTTGGGAGCGATTCTGGCTATGCCGGCATCAGGACGGTGTACAATGACCCGCTTTAATGGTTTGATTTCGGAAGATACGTTTACTCGCGATTGCATATCGGTTAAAAATTAGTTAGGATTTTGTGTTTTAACAGGATTAGAATTGAAAATGATCAGGTAATCCTTTCAATGATCTCATGTATTCTGGCGTCTGTTGTCTAAAATCTGGCATTTCACCTTACCATCTTTTCAATCTCATATATCGAATTAATTTTTCCTGCAAAGATGCAATAAAAGTTGGGATTTTCGTGTAAAAGAGCGATCTCCGTAGGTCGGCCATCATCGATGTAATTGGCCCGGAGTTTTGATTTGATAGTAAACATAGATTTATAGTAATAGAAGGTGACGGAAGGGTTGAAATAATGCCTGATCTGTCCGAGCATTTTCTTTTGATTGGACCTTGGTCGTGCCGGACAATAATTGCAGTTACTGAGGTAATCTGGCTTACAGGCTGTATTTATGTCCTGGCAATCAAAGTTTGGCAAAAAGTCGTAAGAAACTTTATGGTGCGTATAAGCGACGGAAGAGAGGGAAAGCAAACCCGACAGTCCGTAGGGCATTAGCGAGCCAAACTGACCGTCCATGACCGTAATCCCCATATTTTTTATCTGAGGAGAAGTGACAAAGACCATTTCCGATATTTCGTGCATGAGTCGGAGGGGACGTACCCGGAATATTTGGTTGATACTATTGCTTCCCGCGTAAGTAGCATTAATGACTTGCCTGGCCATCAACTTTTCCGCACTGCCGTTTTTCGACTGGTAATAAAGCTGCCAGCCATCTTTGGTAGCGTTCGCAGAAGCGACTTTAATACCTAATTCTACCTCGATACCGGGACAATTCAAGACTCTTTGCCGGTAATATTGAGCGATGAGAATAGGATCGAAACTATATTCGGTGGTTAAAAACAAGGCTTCCAGGCGATCGAAATTGATGTAAGGATGGTCAGTAACCTGCTTGCATTTGATCTTCAGGTGTTCACAAAATCTTTGAAATTGAACCCTATCCGTAAACGAACCGTGTTTGTCAATGCCGTAATATTTATCGAAGGAAAAATTTATAAATTTTTGGTGTTCTTCGGTAAACCGCAATTTATTTTCATCTGACATTCTAGCGGTGGCGATACTTCGGGGGTAATGATAACCGCTGTGCAATCTGGCCTGATTGACAATGGAAGCTTTGGTCAGTAATTGATTTTCTTTTTCGAGCAGAAGAACGCGTTGATTCCTTTCTGCCAGATACAGAGCTGCGTAACAACCAAATATTCCTCCACCGATGATGGTATAATCATATTCCCTCATAAATGACTTTTGTTGTTTTGCCTGTTTCTTTCGGCAATTACGAACCGGATTTTGTGGTACTCAATTTCCTCGTTTAAATGTTCGTAAACCTCCTTCAGTTTATAGGGTGGGGAAAAGATATCCAATACTTTGGCGATCTGTTTCTTTTCCGTTTCATCGACAAATTGGGAGATATCCAGCAAATCCCCTTGCTCATACAACCTGGTTAAATGGGCATAGATCGTAGCGGGTGATGCTTTACGTCGGGCGGCAATTTCTTCAACGGACAAACCTTGATGCAACAAGATTTTACTCACAATCGAAGAAGAGCCCTTAAATATTTTCGGATGCTGCTGCACAAAAGAGAGGATCTCATCGATAAAGATATCACCGTATTTTTCCAGTTTGTTTTCGGTAACGCCAGAAATGTTTAGGAACTGATCTGCGGTAAGCGGATATTGTTCCGCCATCATTTTCAATGAAGCGTCATTAAATATAATATAGGGCGGTAAGCCTTCTTTTTGGGCTAGCTTCCGGCGTAAAATTCTCAATCGATTGAATAAATCTTTCTGGAATTTTTCCTTAACGGATAATTTTCGGGAGGCATCGAATTGATCCGTCTTTCTTTTTTGATAATCCTTGAACTGTACCAGTCTGATCTTCTTGTGCTGAAAAAGCACTTGCTGGCTTAGTGGCGTCAATCTGACGGTGCGTTTTTGCGTCGGAAAGATCTCCAACAAGCCCAGGTTAATCATTTGTAATAAATAATATTGCCAGGCTGGCGCTGAAATTTCTTTACCCACTCCAAAAGTTTTGATCTTGTTGTACCCTTGTTTCAGGACTTCCTGTTTTTTAGAACCTTTCAGAACATCGATTAGTGTACCCAGGCCTACCTTTTGTCGTAGCCGGTAAATCGCTGACAAAGCCATTTGAGCGATGGTAGTGCCGTCAAAATATTGAGGAGGATTTTGGCAAACATCGCAATTGCCGCAATCCTTATCCTGATTTTCGCTGAAGTAGTTAAGCAGTAGTCTTCTTCGACAAGATAACGCTTCTGCAAACTGGCGCATGCGATCCAATTTGCTGAGCTGAATGTCGAGGTTATTACTTTCATTGTTCCTGATGATGTCTTCCAACATATTATAGTCGGCAATACTGTAAAAAAGCAAGGTATCAGCGGGCAGGCCGTCACGTCCGGCTCTACCGATCTCCTGATAATACCCTTCGAGGTTTTTAGGCAGGTTATAATGGATGATCCAACGGACATTAGATTTGTCAATGCCCATTCCGAACGCAATAGTTGCAGCAATGATCTGAACTTCATCTTTGACAAAAGCCTCCTGAATTTGCATGCGCTCTTTGGAAGACATACCGGCATGGTAAAAAGAAGCATTGATCCCTTTATCCTGTAATGATTCAGCTACGCGTTCGGTAGATTTACGGCTCAGGCAGTAAATGATGCCCGATTGATCGGGTTTTTGACGAATGAAGCGGGTGATCTGTTCCATCTTTTTTTGTCCGGAGCGAACTTCAATACTGAGGTTGGGCCGGTCAAAGGAGGCTACAAATACTTCCGGGGTTTGCATTTGTAGTTGTTTAATGATGTCCTGGCGGGTTAACCTATCTGCGGTGGCGGTGAAAGCAGTGACGGGAATGTCGGGAAATTCTTTTTTCAGTACTTTAAGTTTGGTGTATTCCTGGCGGAAATCGTGTCCCCAGGCTGAGATACAATGCGCTTCGTCGATAGCAAATAAATTGATTTGGCATGTTTTAAGCAGGCTGATAAAATTGGGGGAAAGTAATTTTTCGGGAGATAGGTAAAGAAGGTCAAGTTGACCAGCATGCATGATATTTTCTATTCGATGTTGTTCTTTAGTGGGCTGACTGCTGTTTAAGAAAGCAGCCTTTATGCCATTGGCGAGCAATCCTTCTACCTGGTCCTTCATCAAGGAGATCAGTGGTGATATGATTACTGCGGTGCCTTTCATGGCAATCGCAGGTACTTGGTAGCAAATAGACTTACCGCCTCCGGTAGGCATAAGAACCAAAACATCTTTTCCTTCTAAAATTGTGGAAATTATTTCTTCTTGCATTGGTCTGAAATGCTCATATCCGAAATGTTTTTTTAACGTTTCACGAGCGAGGGTATTTCTCATAGTTTTTTGATAACAACTCTGAACTACAAAAGGTGAATACGATGGGGCAGGAAATAACTACTTTTTTACAAAATTATAAATTATTTGTTTGATAAGCAAGGCGCGTGTTTAATAAACAGGTCTAAATAAAAAACAAAGGCTTTTCCGGTATTAACCGAAAAAGCCTGTGAGGTTTAGTTATAAAAAATTAACTGAGGTTGAAATTTATTCTTTTTCCTATTCGAAAAATGTATGGGATCCTTCGAGAGAAGGATCCCAGTTAGTAAACACGCTTCTTGTTGATAGGTGAATAGGAAGGATATATCTTTTGATCTTAGCCTTTGCTAAGATGTTTTTTCTTTCTTTTTACATTACAAATGTACTGTAGGTTAATTCAATGTAAAACCCCATGTTCATGGGGTGAAGATTTTTTAGGCTAACTTCTTCATTTTTAGTTGAATAGAGAATCCGTTCTTGCGAATGATGTCCAAAGAAGCATCGATGCGTGCTGCGCGCATCTTCAAATTGGAAAGACCTTGTCCGGTTTTTGGGATGGGTTTTTCGTACAGAATAGTGCCATTATCTTTAACGGTCATTTCAAAGTTACTGCCATTATTACCAATAGAAATATCTACCCGGGTAGCATTAGAATGTTTAGCAACGTTGTTGATGGCTTCCTTAAAGATAAAATATAGATTTTGCCGGATGTGGACGGGAATTCTTTTGTTTTCCTCCAATTTTTTAATGGAAAAATTGTATTTAATATTCAAGGGGAGTAGGATTTCATCCGCATGTTCGTGCATGCGTTGTAGCAAGTCTTGCACCCTGTCCTTGCGCGAATCTATAGACCAGATCACATCACTCATTTTGGACATGGCCTTTCTACTCACTTGCCCAATACTTTTCAACCGGGATTTACTTTCTTCGTCTTTCGCCATCATTTGCAAAATATCAGATTGCATAGCAATACCTGAAAGTAATCCACTCATTTCGTCGTGCAAGTCACTGGACAACTTTACCCGGATCTCCTGCATCTTTACGCGTTGTTCTAATTGATACTGAAAAATACCGTAAATCAATCCTGCTGAAATTATGGATAACAACAAAATAAACCACCAGGTCTTATAAAAGAAAGGTTTTACCTTAATGTTAAGTGACAGGTATTGATCGCTCCAATTACCATTAGGCCCGGCCCCGTTGATGTGAAGGGTGTAATTGCCGGCCGGTAATTTATTATAACGTACCGTGGGGGTGTTCCCAAGGTAGATCCAATCTTTATCAAAACCTTCCAGCCATGCACTGTATTGGTTTTTACTTGAATGTTTGTAATCGGGAAAGGTAAAGTTAAATTGAAAATAGGTATTATACGGTGAAAGTACAACTTTTCTTAAGTTAGTAAGATTGTTGGTGTAAACCTCTGGTTCCGAAGAATTGGAATTGTATTTAACGAATTTGGTCAGCGTAATTTGCGGTGCATCTTTGCGCTCTAAGAGTACTTCCGGATAGAAGACGTTCAATCCGTCTACGCCACCAAAGAAGCAACGCCCACTATTATCCTGATAAAAAGAAAAACGGTTGAACTCGTCATGGCTAAATCCATCCAGTTGATAGAAGTTGTGAAATAGTTTTTGGTTGTAATCAAAATGAGATAAGCCGTAATAAGTGCTGATCCAAAATTGATTCTCCGCTGCCTGAATAATCCCACATACAGTATTACTGGCTAATCCATGACTTTTATCATAGGTCTCTACTGTTTTATTCCCCGGGTTAAAAATATTCAGACCATTGGTCGTTCCGAGCCATAGCAGTCCATTGTTATCCTCATGTATAACATAGACGGAGTTGCTGGTCAGGTCCAGATTATCCTTGTCGTAAATAGTAGAGGTTAAACTGTCCCGGTTGACGGCCATCAGCCCGTTGTCGGTGCCGATCCACAAGATTTGATCAGCACTTTCCAAAATGTAGCGGGGTTTGGTATGGTGAAGCGGATTTATTCCGGAAGTGTCGGCAAAAGTAGTAAACACTTCTGTCGTAGGATTAAAAGAAACGAGTGATCCTCTGGAGTCCTCGTCTTCTGCAATTAACCAGAAGTTACCGTCCTGACCTTTGACGAACCCCTTGAAATTGTTTTCAAATAAATAGGTTTTGGAAGTGCAAAAGTCAAGATCAATGCGGTTAAGACTTCCGGAAGAAGAACTTTCGCAGGATACCGACCATAGCCAGTTGCTGTCAGCATCGTAATGTAAATTATACGGGCAATAAATCTGCAGGGGAGTGCCCGTTGTTTCGTCAACGATGGGAACATCAGACAATTGATCGTTTATCAGATCGATCTGGTAGATCTTACCGTTGTCTGCGGCAAAAAAAACATCCGATTGACGGTTGCCGACAATACCTCTTAAAAAAGCACCTCTCCGGTTGTATTCATTGGTAGCCAGAAAAGTTTTGATCTTGGCCTGATTATTTTGCAGAATTCTCAGACCGATCGATTGTCCGAGGAATATTTCTTTGGTAAAATCCTTACTGTAGAGGTCATTGATAGTATTGCGGTCTTTTAAAAGAAAATTGTAATTTTCGGTTTCTCCGTTGTTTTTAATACAATACATTCCGGCAGCTACGGAGGTTCCTCCTCTCCAACTACTTTGCTCTACCATAAGGTTCCCGGCTTTATCTTCCCAAATACGACGGAATATCCTCCTGGACGCGAGGGGTAAAAATTGGGTGAGTTTTTGTTCGAGAGTATCCAGTTGAAAAATGCAGGAAATTTTGGCGAAGGCAAGCCATACCGTACCATCTTTGGATTGGTGGATAAAGTTGATGCGGTTGGGATAGGCACTGGGGTAATAATCGCTATCAAAATCCTTGGTTTTGAAATGTTTGATCAATTGACCGGATTGATTAAATAATCTCAATCCGGTGACATTGTCGTTGATCAAAAACTGTTGATTATCTAATTGCAGAAATTTAGCATATATCGATTTGCGTTTGCTGGTAAAGGGAATTTGAAAAAGCAGGTCAAAATCGGGTTCATTAAGTTGGTAAATATTATAAGTGGTGTCGGTTTGCGATAATACCTGTATGGTTCCTGAATTATTGATGGCAATATGTCGTACAATTCCTTTGACGCCATTATCCAAGAGGTTGATTTTCCTGAGCTCGTAGGAATTTAGATCTAAAAGATCGAAAGAAACCAGGTTGTTTTCGTATTGAATAAACAATTGCTTGTCTGCAACTTCGGCTATCCATTCTACATTGGCTGCGGAAATTTGGTTGGCATTGTTGGGGTGATCGTTGAAAATAGTAAACTCATATCCATCAAATTTATTTAACCCTGATGGAGTGGCCATCCACATCAAACCATCCGATGTTTGCAAAATATTAGTCACCGAACGATCTGATAAGCCGTTATTTACCGAATAAAATGCGGTTTCAATATAATCGTGCTGAGCCTTCAGGGATATCGTTACTAAAGGCAATAGAACACTTAACAAAACAAGTCTAATATGCATTTTGATTGGATCGATCATATTTCTCCATCGAGTTTCTTTCTAATGACTTCGGCTTTGCTATTGACTTGTAACTTTTTATATATCTTTTTGATGTGATCGCGAACGGTTTCTATGGAAATAAGGTACTTATCGGCGATCATTTTATAACTCAATCCATCTACCAAACCTTGTACGATTTGTTCTTGCCGCGGAGTGAGCTGGTTGTCCTTTTCCGTTTGTTTGCGGGGCGCAAAATAGTTGATCACTTTTCGGGCAATACTAGGGGACATATAAGATCCGCCGCCGTAAACAGTCAGCAACGCTTCTTTTATGGTTGGCAGATCTGTGCGTTTGGATAAATACGAAACAGCTCCTGCACATAATGCTTTAAAGATCTTATCGGAGTCATCGTAGGCGGAGAGAATAAGGATATCAGCATTGGGCGAAACATCTTTGATCAGCCGAATGCCTTCCAATCCTGACATACCAGGAAGCCCAATATCCAGTAAGATCATGTCAATGGAAATGAGACCATTGGCTTCTTCCAAAAAGTTTTCCACGGAATCAACGGTTTGCACCACTTTAATTCCCGGTTGTTTATTCAGGTAAAATTCCAGATTCCCCCTCACCAAAGGTTCATCTTCAACAATTGCAATGTTTATTTCTTTCATCAATTCTCAAAAATAAGGCTCTTTCACTATAAACAAAACATCTTATATTGCAAATTCTTTCATTGGTCAATTAAAAATTTTGTTATGCTCAATTCACACATCGCTGGAATAGCGCACTATGTCCCGGAATGGACCGTCACCAACCAGGATCTGGAGAAGGTAATGGATACCTCAGACGAATGGATCCAGGAAAGAACCGGAATAAAAGAAAGAAGGTACGGTAGTAGAATGCAGGAAACGACCACTACGATGGGAGCTCGTGCTGCAGAACTGGCCATAGAACGCGCCGGGATCAGCAAGGAAGATATTGATTTTATCATTTTTGCGACCTTAAGTCCTGATTATTACTTTCCCGGTTGTGGTGTGCTGTTGCAAAGAGAGCTGGGGATCACGAATACGGAAATAGGTGCCTTGGATATCCGCAATCAATGTTCCGGTTTTGTTTATGGATTATCCGTTGCGGATCAGTTCATTAAAACAGGGATGTACAAAAATGTTTTGTTAGTAGGGGCGGAAATGCATTCAATGGGATTGGATTATAGCACCCGGGGTCGTGGCGTAACAGTCATCTTCGGAGATGGTGCAGGAGCAGTAGTATTGCAACCTACAAAAGAAGAGGATAGGGGAGTACTGACTACTAAGTTGCATTCAGATGGGACTTACGCCGAAAAACTGGCCATGCTCAACCCAGGTTGTCACAGCGGGTATCATTTTCGGCAGCGGGGAGAAGAAATAGACTTTGGCTACGATGATCGGACCTACGGTGAAGTTTTCGTAACGCAACACATGCTGGATAATGCTCAGATGTACCCAGTGATGGAAGGACAATTTGTTTTTAAAATGGCCGTACAGAAATTTCCCGAAGTGATTCGTGAAGCTCTTGAAACCGCTAACCTTAGTGCTTCTGATATAGATCTGTTGGTTCCTCACCAGGCGAATTTGCGTATTTCAAAGTTTATTCAGAAACAACTCAGGTTAAAAGACGAACAAGTCTGGAATAATATTCAGAAATACGGCAATACTACGGCGGCCTCCATTCCAATTGCACTGAGTGAAGCGGTTGAGGCGGGTGTTGTCAAGAAAGACAGTATTGTCTGTTTGGCGGCTTTTGGTAGTGGCTTCACCTGGGGTGCTGGGTTGATAAAATGGTAGTTTGTTTTTAAAAAATATTTTTTAAATATTTTGTGGTTTTATGTAGGTTTTGTAATTTGTGTTTGCATTCAAGCTATACATGTGAACACACAAAACATAAACAATCCGCACGACAAGCTATTCAAAGTAATTTTTGGATACAAGGCGGCTGCCAAAGATTTAATATCTATGGCTTTGCCTGCCAAAGATCTTCGGCAGTTAGATTTAGACACGCTGAAGATTGAGAAGGATTCATTCATAGATAAAAAATTGGGAGAACTTTTTTCAGATCTTATTTACTCTTGTCGTAAGAAAGATGGCAATAGTTGTTTAATTTGCTTTTTGTTGGAACACAAAAGTTATATTCCTCCATTTCCTCATGTACAGCTCGGGCAATATTTATTTGAAGGATATAGCAAGCAAGCGGCAGATGGTCTGGCTGAACTTCGAGAAATCGTACCGATTGTACTCTATCATGGCCACCAGCACTGGAAGTACCTGACTTTTAAAACTTATTTTGGTAGCAATGCGTACGGGTTTGAAAAATGCATACCCGATTTTCACTATCATTTAGTGGATTTGAGTCTACAATCCGACGAGAAGATTGCGGCATTGGAAACTGGTTTTGCAGCGGCGGCGTTGTTATTGATGAAACACAGGTATGAGAAGCAGTACGCTATACAAAGGGCAGGAGATATTTTTGTACTGCTAGACCATTCTATTAAAGGTGAGCAATTGCATCGTACGTTGTTGTTATACGTTGCAAAAATCCATAAATTTGAAAAAGAAGAAATAAATATCATGATAGATAATATGCCGTCAAATTTGCAGAACGAAGCTCGTTCCACTTACGAAGAGTTAATTCAAGAAGGTTGGATACAGGGGAAAAGTGAAGGTAAAAGTGAAGGTAAAATAGAAGGTAAAATAGAAGGTAAAATAATACAGTCTATTCATACCGTTTTCAAATTATTGCTGCAATTTCCCAAAATGCCTGCTTCGGATTTAGCTAAAATAAGTGAGTTGGACGAAGAAATTGTGGTCATACTGAAAGAAGAGGTTTTCCAAAAAAAGGAGAATGAAGCTCGTAATGCCTTGCAGCGAATACTTGAAAAAATAGGCAAGGTGGATTTAAGTAGTATTGACGAAATTTTGGCTTTAGCCATGCTTAAGTGAGTTGAAATGATGTAAATAGTAGAACGATGGGAACAGCAAGTTTAAATACAGATAAAAAATATTCAATAGGAGAATATTTGAGTTTTGAAGCTATGGCAACCGAGAGACATGAATATCACGATGGCAAAATTGTTGCAATGGCAGGAGGTACCAGTGATCATAGCCGTATTGCTGGCAATGTCGGCACTGCTATCAATAATTATCTGTTGCGACAGAAGATGGATTGTTCGGTATTTACAGCTGATCTAAAAGTTAGAATTGAAAAATACAATAGATGTGTTTATCCTGATGCTTCACTGGTTTGTGGCACAGAAGAATACTTGGATGAAAATGAAACTGTTCTTTTGAATCCAATGCTGTTAATTGAAGTACTGTCAAAGTCTTCGAAGGAGGAAGATAGAGGATTGAAATTCGAATTTTACCGCAGTATTCCTTCCTTTAAAGAATACATGATTATTTATCAAACAATTCCCAAGGTTCAAACCTGGTTCAAAGAAGGGGAAAATTTGTGGCGTATTGGCAATGCTGAAGGAATAGATCAACAGATTGAGTTGCACTCCATTGGATGTGTGCTTGCATTGGAAGCTATTTACCGCAGAGTAAGAAATCTAAAACCTGTTCCGCAGGTTCTAAACAATGCGCATTACTAAAAAACTAAAGGCTTTACCAATCCTTCCATCTTAAAACACCATAACTCATGCTCATATTAAACAGCAGCCAGCTGGTGACAATAACCGTCTCCTTCACAGAAACGAAATCCTGAATCTCATAAAATACATACCTCGAAAAAGGAAAATGGATCAGGTTATTCTGGCTGGTAACCGGTAAATAACCGGGGACTTCCCTTACCCAATTGCTAAAATGCGGATAGTTCCAAAGAATGACACTCAGGATCGGCTCAAAAATATAGGTGTACATAAACAGGCCAACGATGATGAGGCCGGCTTTGGGTAAGATCAATGTTAGGAGTAAGGCAAAATTTAAATAAGTTAAGACGGCTAAAAAATGGGCAAATAAAAAATCAAGCGACCGAAATCGGTAGGGTAAACCATCGGGGTGGGAAAAAAATTGCCCCAGTAGCAAACCCAAAACAAAAAGGAGCAGGGTAGAGGCGATCGATAGTGCAAGGATAAACAGTAGTTTGGAAAACAAAAATTCTCCTTTGCTTAATCCGTCGATAACATTTTGTCTTAAGGTGCGGAATCTTGCTTCATTAGCTACGGTTATTACAACGATAAATCCAGGTATCACTTTGAACATCGTTGCTAAAAAAGCGAGGTTTTGCCAGATATCAGGGAAGTCATATAATGGGATAATAGTGGGGTCAATCCCATTGAAATCCGCACCCTGGCTTTTCAAATATTGCAGAAACAATCTACCACCACCACAAACGACGACCATACCCAGACCGTACATCCCGATCAATACCCAAAAAGGACGATAATTTTTGAGCTTTATCCATTCAATTTGCAGTAATCTAATCATGATCAGCCAGTATTCTTAAAAACTCTTTTTCCAAATTACCGGAAGTTTCTACTAAATGGGTTAAAATAAGCTCTTGTTCAACCAGATAACGATTGACTGCTTCCGGCGTGATACCTGGCTTGGGCTTTAAAATAAGTTTATCCACCTGTTGCTCCAGGTGCTCAATCCCGACGAAAGATTCCAGGCAGTCTTTCAGTCGCTCCATATCGGAAGCCGAAACTTCAATTTTCTTTTCATTGGCTAAGGCTTCCTGAACACTTCCCTGGAATAGCTTCTTCCCTTTTTGCAGCACCATAAAATGGGTACATACTTTCTGAACTTCATCCAATAAGTGACTGGCCAGTATAATCGTCTTTCCGGTTGTAGCGATCTTTCTTATGATCTCTCTGATCTCAACGATCCCTTGCGGATCGAGACCATTCGTCGGTTCATCGAGAATTAACACCGCCGGATCGGCCAATAATGCCGAAGCTATGGCAAGCCTTTGTTTCATGCCCAAAGAATAGGTGCCGAAAGGGTCGTTTTTCCTTTCCAGCAGGCCCACTACTTCCAAGGATTGGTCAATGGCGTCGAGGGGGCATTCTCTTATTTTGGCAACAATGTTAAGGTTTTGTTGCCCCGACATATAGGGATAAAAACAAGGAATTTCCAGGATAGCCCCGATCTTTTTCCGGATAGCTGGGGAAGGAGCTTCTCCAAACCAACTGTAAGTGCCGCTCGTCGGTTTTAAGACATCCAAAAGAAGCCCCAGAGTAGTGGTTTTTCCGCTCCCGTTTGGACCTAATAGACCGAAAACCATGCCCGGTTCAATCACCAGATCCAATTTATTAAGAGCAGTTACCTTACGGTATTTTTTCGTTAGCTGATTCGTTTCTAGCAGACTCAATTTATTGGTTTTGTTCGCTATTTTCTTCCGTTTCGCCAGTATTGTTGCGCTTTTTTCCGTTATTTATCCCCATCAGGGAAAAAATATCCAGGAACCCCTCGCCCAAATTGTTTTCTCCAGACTGAAATTCCCGGTACAAACCTGGAATTCGTCTAAGATCCAATGTGCCCAGTATTTCTATAATGTAATGTTCCTCCGGAGTTGCCCCGAAGATCACCACCTGATCTGGGGACTTTTTACCAACTACGTACCAATTCAACTCCGGACCTTCCAGAATGATGTACTCTTTGTAGTTCTCTTCTCGCTGCAATTGCTTGATCGTATTGTAAAAGTCGGACTCAAAAAAAGCATCCTTTTTCATCCGGAAAAATATTATTTTCCGAATATCCTTTACCAGGTCGTTAAAATCTTGATCATCCTGCAGGTTGATCATCCTTAAGGTGCTCGGATAAAAATAAAACCCACGGTGGGTTTTTTCTTCTTCCTTTAATTGCGCTATCGTCTTACTTTGACCGTAGGCAAAATAAGACGATAGCAACAAAAAAAACAGCCCAGAAACTATTTTCATTTATCTTCTTTCTCTTCCATTTTTTCGAACAAGTCCATGCCCCTAACATTCATCACCCGACCTATTTTATAGATCTGTTTCAGGTCGATATCTCCAAAGAGTGTCATGACAACGAATCGATTCCTCGATCCGTTTAGCATCAACAGTTCAACAATTTTACCATTTCCAGCTTCTTTTCGGATCATAAATTTAACATTTTCTTCTTTGTCTTCAACGGACATCAACTCTTCGTAAGCACCGGCAGCTACCTTTTTGATGGCGTCATTAAACAATTTGATACCATCACTGGCTTCGTCGTT
Source organism: uncultured Saprospiraceae bacterium (assembly GCA_964533785.1). Lineage (GTDB taxonomy): Bacteria > Bacteroidota > Bacteroidia > Chitinophagales > Saprospiraceae > JANQRV01. Next base: position 28,429 of record CAZHNG010000008.1, read on the forward strand.
CATTAAGACCTTAATTCCTTTAAGTTTGCTGATAGCCTCCATCAAGGCTTTTTCTTCTTCATCTTCCGGATCAAATTCTGCAAACAGGTCAAACATCTCGTTTGTAATAGTCACTTTTGTAAAATCTTGATCAGATTGATAGGCCGAGAAGTATTTGGTAATCGCATTATCCTGTGCGGATAGATTGCTGAAAATGAGTAAGCTGATTATGATAATGAATAATCTCTCCATGGTATTAATTTTCTTGTTTTTGAATTTTTTCTAAGGTTTGATTGAATTTGCTCAATTCCATAGTGTACCCGGCACCTTCGTTTAACTTTGATGAAATGAGCCTGAGTGATTGTTTAGTGAATTCCCATGCCTTTTCGGGATCTTCTTCAATGCTGCTTACCTGGGTATTTTTCGGTACCGGCCAGGGGTAAACCACCATAGCCAGGGATACCACCAAAACAATCGACGCAGCCATCCCCCATACCTTTGGCCAGGGGAATATTCTTCTTTTAACTTTATGTTGAGTGGTGATTTCTCGCAAGATTTTTTCTTCGAAAGAGGGAGCCAAGGTGATTTGCCTGTATTTTTCCAGCTTTTGAAAATATAGCAATTCCGTTTCATCTCTTGGGATATTTTCAGCGCTTTCGAAAAGCTTCCTCAATTCTGATTCTTCTTCGGGACTGGTTTCGCCCGCCCAATACTTTTCTAATAATATTTCTCTACGCATCAAGTCCATATTGTATCATTTTCAACAAGGATCGTTTAATCTTTTTCCTGGCTCGGAATAAGTATACTTTAACCTGATTTTCATTCATGAAGAGTATTTCCTGGATCTCAGCATTGCTATACCCTAGCAGGTCTTTAAGCCGGAATATTTCTTTTTGTTTATCGGGAAGTGATTCAAGGATCTGCTTAATCGATTGAATCAGATCATCATTTTCCAGAACCTGATCCAAATGAGCTTCCGAGGATAAATGAGCTGCTTCCTCAATCTCCCCAGTCTTTTTCCTGGTACTCCTATGGATGTCGATGCTTAAATTGCGGGTACACCGGATAGCCCAGGCTTCAATGTTTTTTATGTTGTTCAACCGGTCTTTTTGCTCCCACAACTTTAGCAAAACGTCCTGTGTGACATCTTTAGCCAGTTCAACGTCGTAAACCCGGCTAAGCGCGTAACGGTACAGCTTATCCTTTAAGGGTAAAACTTCGTATTTAAATTGCTCCAGGGTCATGCGTTATACCGGGGTTGTGTAATGAAAAACAGGTTAAAAGTATAGCTTATGAATCGTGCTTTTTGTCAGAAGACGATTGTAAGGTTGGAAAGTTACAGCCCGATTGAAAAAAGCATAGATGAAGAGCAAAATATTACCGACCAGCAATACTATACTTGACGCGAAGTGGTTTGGGATCCCTTCCCAAACCTACTTCGGTCAGTATATACCGTACTTGAAGATGGTTTGGATTCCCAAACCACTACATCGTCGGAATAACTCACCTCATCTGTTCCAGTGCTTCCTGCACTTTCTGTACCGGCAGTTGACAAACTTTGTTTTGGCAAACGTAAATATAGGTCTCTCCCGGAACCAGCTTATTTTCCAGCAATTCCAACTTACCTTCATCATTACCACCCAAAAAAATCGCATTGGGCAGGTACCGACTTAGCATTTGACGGTGCAGCTCTTGAAACCCGGGCCCCACAATAGCAACTTCGTAGGTGGGATAAGCCAGAGTGCTGTACAACTGCCACCAATTGGAGTAAAAGGAAGGATTGTTCGAGTTATTGAATTCATTGGAAATAATTTGAATGGCCTTTTGGCTGATCTTCAGGTATTCATCCTGGTATAAATAAGTGCCTAATTGATGCAATACTCTGACCATCATTGAATTAGAAGAAGGAATGACATTGTCACCGATCTCTTTTTTTCGTGCTACCAGAGGCTGGGAAAGGTCTGATGTGTAGAAAAACAACCCGCTCTCCGGATCATGGAATTCCTCGATAGCCGTTTCGGCAAGGCCTTCTGCGTAATGCAACCATTTTTCCTCGAAAGTAACTTCGTACAATTGGGTAAACGCAGTAATGGCTGCCGCGTAATCATCTAAGAATCCACGAATAGTTGCGGTATCGTTTTTATAGTTTCGGTAAAGATGGTAATGATCTTCTGTTGGGGAGTATAATACGTTATCCAGCAGGAATTCCGCATTTTTAACGGCGGTTTTGAGATATGCGTCCTCACCCAGGGCACGGTAGGCGTTTAGGTAGCCCTGGATCATTAATGCATTCCAACTGGTCAACATTTTATCATCCAGACCTGGGCGTTCCCGGTGTGATCTTGCTTCGAATAGCTGATTTCTTGCCAGCTTCAGAAGTTGCTCAGTCTGCTCAACATCCAATTGATGCGTTTGGGCAACTGTCTCGATCGGTTGTCTTTGGTGGAGTATATTCGTATTTTCCCAGTTGCCGCGAGTACTCACCTCATATAGATCATTGAAAACCAGAGCTGCTTTTTGATCATGCAAAATGGAATCGATCTCTGCTTTTTCCCAAACGTAAAATTTACCTTCTTCCCCTTCACTATCTGCATCCAGTGAAGAATAGAACCCACCGGAAGGGCTTGATAATTCTCTTTCTATAAATTTCAGTGTTTGCTGCACTATTTTTTTATAAAGCGGTTTCTGAGTGATTTGGTAGGCATGCGCATAAAGACTGACCAGTTGAGCATTATCATACAACATTTTTTCAAAGTGAGGGACTTTCCATTCACTATCGGTAGAATAACGGGCAAAACCTCCTCCCAGGTGGTCATAGATCCCGCCTTTAGCCATCTGATCAAGCGTAACCGTGACGGCATCAAGTATTGCAGTATCCTGAGTGAAAAAATACTGATTCAACAGAAGTTCGTATTGATTAGGCATGGGGAATTTAGGCGCTCCTTTGCGGCCGCCCCATTGTGGATCAATTTGATCCAGCATTTTCTGTGTGATATCCTGTAAGGTAGCTGCGGAATATTGATCGCTTAAGTCAGCAGGAATAGAGATATCATCAATCGTTTGGATGCCCTTGACGAGTTGATCGGCGTACGTCTCCAGTTTTTCCCGGTCTGTTTGATAAAGGTCTTTAAAGTAGTTCAGGATCTCGATCCAGTTTTTCTTGGGGAAATAAGTGCCGGCCCATACTGGCCGTCCGTCCGGTAAAGCAAAGGCATTGAGCGGCCACCCGCAACTTTCACCGGTAGCGAGTTGACAGGCAGTCATATATACATCATCAACATCGGGTCGTTCTTCCCGGTCTACTTTGATATTGATGAAGTTTTCGTTCATGATCCGGCTCACCGTGGTATCTTCAAAAGATTCGTGTTCCATGACGTGGCACCAGTGACAAGCAGAATAACCAATGCTGATGATCATCATTTTTTGTTCATCCTGGGCCTTTTGGAGGGCTTCTGCTTTCCAGGGGTACCAATCTACCGGATTATTGGCGTGCTGTAAAAGGTAGGGACTGGTTTCGTTGATCAGTGCATTTGGCTCTTGGATAGGAGGTTGATCTGCTTGAGAATAGCACTCTGTAAGGAATAAAAGACAACAGAGTATTACAAGTTTAATTAAGGACATTTTAGAAATTTTTATTGAAGATAATACACCTTAGCGTTTTATTGTTAAAAGAAATAAAAAGAAAAGAGCTGTATTGTTTTTACCAATACAGCTCCTTTGTTCAATCTGAACTTACTAGAATTCAAACTAGAAATGTCCAAAATAATGGATAGATGAATTTATCATTTAAGGACGATCTACGTTTGTAGGGATCGCATTCCTAAACTGGAAGGCATACCCTACCATAATGATGAAACGGTCTTTGGGCCCATATCTTGTTAAATCATTGATAGAAAGCGTAGCGCCCAAAGCAGGTATCTTTTTGAATGGGAATATTGAAATTCCACTATTCAAATCGTAACCATTCCATTCTACTATCAAGTTATATCCTCTGAATACTTGAATAGCAGCACTTCCGAAAAAGTTAAGGTTGCCACTCGTTCGGAAATCAAAATCTTCTTCGGCACGAAACACACCGTTCCCAAGACCGGCAGTAAAAAATAACATGCTGAATGGGCGGTGATAAAATCTGGTCAGTGGGATGATCGTGCTGGCAGTACCATAATATGACCTGACGTTCCTTGCCCTCAGTTTTGGACTTCTCCACTTTGCTAAATTTCTCACTCCACCGCCTATAAATATTCTGTTGGTTAGTGATTTATTAATTTGCAAGTCAAGTGTTCCAGAGCCAAAATTACCATCTTCACCTCCAGAATTAGAAAGACCAAAAATGTTAAAATTTACTGTTGCACCGAAGAATTTTTCCGTATTCCCTAATCCAAGAGAAAAACCGGCATTGGCGTCTGCATTATCTTGTGTCCGTATTTTGCTTTGGTATACTGCACCTCCTCCAACTGTTCCAAAATTCCCTCCGAAGGGAGCAGGATTATCAATTGTAATGTTAGCTACCTGAGCGTATAACGTATTGTTTTTTATTCCCAAAAACAATAAAAATAGTATTCCTATACACTTAATTTCACGTAAATACATACTAAAAAATTTCAATTTTTACTCTATATACCTATGAATGAGAAAAATAAATATTGAAAAAACCTAAACGTCGAATTCCTGTGAAGATGGATAAATGAATAAAGACCCGTATGAATCTAATTCCAGGAGATTTGAAATTATCAATTCCTATGTTATTGACAATTTCTTAATCGACCTGTTTGCCACTCCCGAAAGTCTTATCCGACAGGCAGGGGTTATACCAAATTAAATTAACGATGAGTTGATAAAAGTTTCATCATTAATTTAATTTGGTATAATTCTAACAGTAATATTTATGGAGGATTAATTAGACCTTCCCTCTTTGTCGTAAGGGATAAGGGCATATGGTATAAGAGATAGCCGTAAGAGAAAGTTTTACCCTATTTACATCACTTTAAGTAATACTAGACTCTTGACGCTAGACTCTAGAAGTTAGACTAAAAATTTTAACTAATTGACAATCAACGGAAATTTTATTTATTCTGAAAAATTGATATCCATTGAATATCAGCGTTTTGTTGTCTAAAATCTAGCGTCTAGCGTCAAAAGTCCAAAAGTAATAGGTACATCTTAAAATATATTCTTTCTTACTTATTAGTTACCACGATGTACTTGGTGAGGTTGGTGAGTTTGATGAACCTGATGAACTTGGTGAACCTGAACAGGGATAGGTGCTCCTTTAGAAAAACCTGGTCCGAAACTCAAAATATTTTGGAAGCCACCCAAGGAAACGGCAAAGTCTTGATAAGCACCATAATACGCTTCCAATTGATTCCTAAATAAAGACTGTTTTTCCGGAGAAATATTGAAGGTTTCGCCAAAATTATTTACTACTAAATCAATTCTTTGTCTTGTTGCTTTTTTAGAACCTGCTGTACTAATATACAAAGGAGCAATACTAGATACCCATTCAATATGGCTCTGAGCTTGCTTTTTGTCTTGGATGGCATTAACGTCAATGGTTTCAATGATCGAGTTAATCGTTTCGGCATAACTTTTTTCTGCCATAGCGAAGGCCTCTCTTTGTTCGATGAATTTATTAACCTGACTTCTACTTTTTCTCAAAAGTTTTGAGTAATCTGAATCAGTATATACCGCATCAGATTGAGCGAATGTTACAGCACTGATTAAAAAAGCAAAGACAAAAATAACGTACGTTTTCATAAAAAACAGTTTTAGATTTTTAAAAAGGTGAACATTTTGAGGGAGGGAAATCAAAAAGCATAAGAAAAATGCAATATAAAAATACGAATAAATCTTCAATCATATACGATTTTTCATCAATTTAAGTTTCAGGGATAATTGAAGATTTTGTATTGCTCTCAATCCTGATTTTTTGACTATTTCAATATACTTACGATCTTTAGTGTCTCTTTTACCATTTCCGCCTTTCTTTTAGCAGTTGCCAGATCTTTGCCGATAATAGTGGCGTGTCCCATTTTCCGAAAGGGTTTAGTGGTTTTTTTGCCGTAAAGGTGAAAATTTACACCATCCATGGCGAGGCACTTTTCGAATCCTTCGTAATGAACCGGGCCCGTTTGTCCAGGGGCTCCCAATAAATTCATCATGACCGAAGAACATTTTAAGGCCGTACTGCCCAGGGGCAGGTTCAAGACGGCGCGCAAATGCTGCTCAAACTGTGAAGTATAGCAAGTATCGATCGTATGGTGGCCGCTGTTGTGGGGCCGGGGGGCTACTTCGTTAATGTATAATTTTCCGTCGTGAGTCAGGAATAATTCTACCGCCAGTAAACCACAGATATCCAGCGCCTGGATCGTATCTTTTGCCAGTTTCTTGGCAGCCGTATCTATTTCGGCGGAGATCCTTGCCGGACACAAAAGGTATTCTACAAGATTAGCCGTAGGGTGAAACTCCATCTCTACCGTCGGAAAGGTTTTGGTATCACCGGCTTCGTTGCGGGCGACAATGACCGCTAACTCCTTGTGGAAGTCGATCTTTTCTTCTACTACACTCGGTACATTCATCAATCGATCCAGGTCGGAAGGACGGTTGATCACTTCTACGCCACGACCATCGTAACCGGCAGTACGGGACTTTTGAACAAAAGGGAATTCGACCTCCTGATCACGAATAGCACGGGCAATGGAGGTTTTATCCTTTAGGAGGGAAAAGGAAGCCGTAGGTAAATCGTTTTGCTCAAAAAACTGCTTTTGTAGTCCTTTGTCCTGTATGAGCGCTAATTTCTCCGGCGAAGGATGAACGGTCTTTCCTTCCGCTTCTAATTTTTTTAAAGCTTCTACATTGACGTGTTCTATCTCGATGGTGAGAATATCCATCTGTTTACCAAAGTTGTATACATCATCAAAATCATTAAAGTCACCTTCGGTAAAAGAACCGGCTATTATCCCAGCGGGAAAATTGCTAGCTTTATCC
>CAZHNG010000008.1:35401-44550 GCA_964533785.1 uncultured Saprospiraceae bacterium
CCAGAAAATGTAACGAAAGGTGCCAGTTAGCAGCAGCCAAGGCCATCATTTTTCCTAATTGGCCACCACCCAGTACACCAATTTTTATTTCATGAAAATTCTTATGCTTCATGTCCACCATTTTAATCAAGAACGCCAAAATAATCAATCGGGGAAAAATTTTTCCCGGTGATATTTTGATCAAGGGTCAATTTATAGAACAGATTGACAGCGAAATAGATGTCAATGCCGATAAAGAAATCAATGCCGAAGGGCTTTATGCCATCCCTGGCATTATCGATGATCAGGTCCATTTCAGAGAGCCGGGCCTGACACACAAAGCTACGATTTATACGGAAGCTAAAGCTGGAGTGGCGGGAGGCATCACTTCTTTCATGGAAATGCCCAATACAAAACCACCGGCACTCACCCAGGAATTGCTCCAGGCAAAATACGATATCGGTGCCAATACCGCCCTGGCCAATTATTCCTTTTTTATGGGCGCCTCCAATGACAATGTTGAAGAAGTCTTGAAAACCGATCCCAAAACCGTATGTGGCGTCAAGATCTTCATGGGTTCCAGTACCGGCAATATGCTGGTAGATGATGAAACGACCCTCCGGAATTTGTTTGCCAAAGTCCCCATGCTGATCGCTACCCACTGTGAAGATGAAACGACTATCAACGAAAATACTGCGCACTACCGGAGTATTTACGGAGAGGACATTCCCGTTCATTTACATCCGGTCATCCGAAGCGAAGAAGGATGCTATAAATCGTCCTCACTGGCCATCGAGTTAGCGAAAGAAAAAGAATACGATACGCGCCTGCATATCCTGCACATTTCCACTGCCAAAGAACTGGATCTTTTTCGCAACGATATTCCATTGACGGATAAAAGAATTACCAGTGAAGTTTGCGTGCATCACCTTTATTTTAACAGCAACGATTACGATCAATTAGGCACGCAAATTAAGTGTAATCCAGCTATTAAGGGACCAGCGCACCAAGAGGCTTTACTGACCGCATTGCTGGATGATCGTCTGGACATAATCGCAACTGACCACGCTCCTCATACCTGGAATGAAAAGCAAGGGACTTATTTTAAAGCGCCTTCCGGTGTACCTCTCGTACAACATTCCCTGAATGTGATGCTGGAATTCTATCACCGCAATTTGATTGCACTCGAAAGAATAGTGGAGAAAATGTGCCACGCCCCTGCTCAATGTTTCAAGGTTGACCGCAGGGGATACCTGGAAGAAGGCATGTGGGCGGATGTGGTGTTACTGGATGCCGACCAACAATGGACGGTAGCCAAAGACAATATTTACCAAAAATGCGGCTGGTCTCCCTTTGAGGGACATACTTTTACCGGTCAGGTGAAGAGCACCATTGTCAGTGGCCATCTGGCCTATCATTTAGGGCAGTTCGATAAAAGTAAGAAAGGGGAGCGGTTGGCGTTTGTGTGATCTATGGCTTTAGAATGGTAAAGCTCGATACAAAAAAACGGTTCAAGAGGAAAAAAATCATTGAGACCATTTTTTGTAACTTCTTTGTTTCAGTTTATTATGGGGAAATGATAAAAGTGTTCTTTAAAAAACCCGTTGTTTTAAAGCAATCGTGGGAATGCATCTCAATTAACCTCATTGATGTCAAGCCGGATTAAATGGATGGAGTACGGGAACACTTCCACCCGGTAGTCCTCCAGGAGAATGTCTGATTCTTCGATCTTTACGGCGGGTTGTTTATCCGGATCGTTATAGGCCATCAGGTCATCATGTTGGATGAGCCATTGTTTTCCAGCATTTTCGAGGCGGGTATTCCCAAAATCAAAGGTTACTTCCTGTTTTTCAGCTTTCGTATTGATGAGGGCCAGGGTCAAATAGGCCTGATCCGGGCTCATGGCGGCCACAATATCGAGATGGGTCGAATCGGCATTTACCTCTACGGGGATGGTGCCGAAATGCTGGCGATAAAGTTTTAGCGGTAGCCCAGTGGTTGCAAAACCGGCAGCGGTTGGTGTCGTTTTTATGCAGCCGATCACATTGACGGTCTGGGCGTAATTGGCCATAAAAAAAAGATCGCTGTTGCGGAAGTATTCGTGCAAACCTTTGGCTATTCCGAGAGCGTCCTGGTGATAATATCGTACCCCCAGTTCGCCGTAAATATAATCTCCATACCAATAGTTCCATTCGTCCATGGCAATGCGAATGTCTTTTTGCGCAAGGCCCGGGATTGAATCCCGGTATTTGCGGTGAGCTTCCGCTACGCCTCTAATCAAGCCGCTCACCAGACCGATGTGCTCTGACGGGGCTTCAGAACCGGTCGCGTAAATATGCTCGCTCAACAGATCCATGTGATCGGAAGAACTACTGAGCATAGTGGCGCTCCACTCTCCGACGTGACCTACGGCAATCAGGCCGGCTTCCGGATCAACTTCTCGGATGGCTTCGGCCACCTTATTGTGCTTTTTCACGTATTCCGACAGGGGCATATGGCCGAGTTGCCAGTCGCCATACATTTCATTACCGACCGCCCACCATTTTACCCCGTAAGGCTCGGAGTGACCGTTGGCAGCCCGCAATTTCCCCATTTCGGTATCGGCGGCGCCGTTGCAATACTCAATCTCTTCGGCAACTTCCTCAACGGTGCCCAGGCCGGTATTGACGGCGATAAATGGCTCTGCATTGATCATTTCCATCAACTCCATATACTCATGAATGCCCACATCATTGTGCTCAATGCCTTTCCAGGCAGGGTTCTTCCGAGGTGGTCTTTTATCTCTTTCCCCGATCCCGTCACGCCAGTTGTAGCCGCTGACGAAGTTGCCGCCCGGCCAGCGATAGATCGGCGAATTCAATTCCTTGAGCAAATCTACAACGTCCTTCCGCCAACCTTTAACATGGTCTGCCGGCATCAGCGAAACCGTACCGATACGGAAACGGCCATTTACTTCGCTGAATATTTCCAGGGAAGTACTGTCACTGGTAAAAGAGGCCGTCAGCTCAAAGGGATAAGTTTGAAAGCCGGAAGTAAGGCGGTCGATGGTTACGGTCTCCGTTTGCCCTGCGGCTGATCTTAACTGGACGGAAATCGGTAACACAGATTCCTCACCGGCCAGGATAATCCGTCCAACGTACTTTTGGCCGGTTACGACACTCAGCTCATTTTGCCTGATGCCGGCTCTCTGACTTTCAACCATAACGACCGGCGTTTGCTCACCAACATAGGGCTTCCCTTTGTCCATACTCAGGCTTCCGGCCGGCCCGATAACCTGCCAGGGTGATCCGGCCAGATGGGGATATTCCAGCAGAGAGCCATCGCCCCAAAAGTTTTCAGAGGTCATCGCCCAGGGAGCATAATCATCGGTAACGGGGTAATAGAATTTCCGGTCCAGCAGCATTTCAGCCCAGATGCCTCCATAAATGCACCGGCCCAAATGCTCGATGAACTGGCCGTAGACGTATTTCTGAATGGGCTCTCCGGTTTGCTGAAGATCGACTTTAACATAGACTCCAGAAAAGGGGGTGTCCTGCTTGCAGCTCGTGAAGTACAAGCATCCAAACAGCAGCAGCGCAAAAAACAGGAAGGATGATCTTTTTTTCATGAAGAGGAGATTGAAATTGTTGGAAAACCAAAAAACACTAAATTTTGAGTACAAAACAAAGCAGCTATGCGAAAATTCTTTATTCGTTACCTAAATATATCGGAAATTCGGTAAATATAGCTAGATTTATATGACATTGGGATACTTCCCTTGAAATACATTGATTAAGTATCGACCAGTAAATTACTTCATTATGTTTTTTACCCTTAAAAACCTGGCTAGAATAGCCATGTTGGCCTACTGCTCACTTATCTTCGTTGAAATAACCACAGCGCAAGATGGAACTATATACCCACTCAGCCCCCCAGCCGAGCCGAATGCCATTCCGCTTGGTACGGGTAGTGTTGAGAACCAACCCGCCTCAGAGACCTGTTTCCGCCAGTGGGGAGACCCGATGGCTCGAAACATCACCACTGCGACCCTCACCCCCTTCCTGCCGGAACCTGGAAAGGCGAATGGTGCGGCTGTGATCGTAGCACCAGGGGGAGGCTTCAGATGGCTTTCGATGGGTAATGAGGGCTGGGAAGTTGCAGAGGCACTCGCAGAACAGGGAATCGCCGCCTTTGTACTTAAATACAGGCTCCATCCAACTGCAGAGTCCCTTGATGACTTCAAGACCTGGATGAATCGTCCACGCACGCCTCCAGCTGAATCTTCCGATACTTCTAAAGACGGAACACCACCGCGTCCACCGCGACTAGATCTATCCAACCAGCTCGAAGACGCTGAGGCCGCTTACGCCATGATCGTTAAACGAGCTGAGGAATGGGGGGTCGATACGACCAGAATAGGCATGATTGGCTTTTCGGCCGGTGCCGGCCTCACCATGCACTCAACCCTGAACTCTCAAATCATGGACCTGGCCTTCATCAATCCGATTTATGGCGGTATGGGTCCGGTAGAAGTGCCGGAGAATGCTCCTCCTATGTTCAATGTTATTGCCACCGATGATTTTCTCTTTAGGGGTCAGTTTGGTGTCATCGATTCTTGGTTCAAAGCAGGCATACCCGTTGAGTTTCATCTTTACCAAAATGGTGGTCACGGATTCGGATTGGGAAATCCCAACCGAACCAGCAATCGTTGGTTTGATGCCTTTATACACTGGTTAGACGTTAATGGCTTTCTCACGTCTAATTCCGATGAGTGATAAGAGATGATTCTTGAAGTGTGTCGAGTGAGGAAATTGATTAGAAGAACCATTAAATGCCCACCGATGTAAACGAATCCGTTGAACCCAAAAATCTTAAGGGTTATCTTTCTTAAAGTTTCCGAAACAGCTTTGCCTGGTTCTAAAAAACTAATGTATTTTAAGTCATCCATATTACACTTTTGGCAAAGCTTGGATTACCCCTAATCATTAGTGCTTTTTTCTTATTACATCTGGGCGTGTTTTAGCCCCACCCCTGTCACCGAAGGGCTTCAACTTCTTCAATCGTTTTAGGTTTGGGTTTACCTAGCAATTGGGGTCCATATTTCGTCATGACAAAATCTTCTTCATTCCGAATGCCTCCAAAATGGCGATAACGATCTACTTTTTCCCAATTAATAAACGTGTTGAATTTATTTTGGGAGCGCCAGCGGTCAATGAGTTCGGGGATAAAATAAATTCCTGGCTCAATAGTGAAAACATGGCCTGCTTCCAGAGGCTTCGCCAATCGCAGCGATTTCAAGCCAAATTGGGTGCTTTTAGGATGACCATCATAACCCACCCACCCTTCCCCCAGGTCTTCCATATCGTGAACATCCAGCCCCATCATATGTCCCGTCCCGCAAGGAAAGAAAAGTGCATGGGCACCTGCCTCAACTGCGTCAGCAGTATTACCTTTCGTTAGTCCCATAGCTTTTAAGCCGTCGAAAATGGTGCCGCAGGCGGCCAGGTGGGCGTTCTTGAATGGAATGCCTAATCCCAACGCATCGATTGCGGCCTGATGAGCATCTAAGGTGATTTGATAGATCTCTTTTTGTTCGGTCGTAAACTTTTGACCAACGGGAAAGGTGCTCGACAAATCCCCGGCATAGGACATGGGGCTTTCATAGCCAGCATCCAGCAAGAAGAGGTCTCCCTTCTTGATGGTATTTCCGTGGTAGTGGTTGTGTAAGGTTTGTCCATTTTTAGTGGCAATTATGGGAAATGAAATATCACCTCCGGCTGCAATGGCCGTTTTGTAAACCTCTGCGGTTATTTGTGCTTCCGTCATGCCGGGCCGGGCAAACCTCATGGCTGCTATATGCATATCCACTGAAATATCGACTGCTTTATCAAGCTCCATGAGCTCTTCTGTTGTTTTAATTTCACGTTGACTCACTACGGCTTTTATCAATTCTAACGAGCATTTAGTGGCTACCTCCACCGGTGCAAGTCCAAGTAACTCCTGTAGCTTTATTTTATTTTCCGGACGGTACAAGGGTAAAAAATGAATGGGCCGCTTACTACTTTTTATGGAATCGAGTAGTCCTGCTAGCTTGTTGATGGGCTGAATATCCACCACACCGCATTGCTCTGCCTGCTCGATAATAGTGGGCTGTGGCCCCATCCATACCGCATCCTCGACAGTGTATTCCTCTCCAAAAATAATCTCCCGGTCATTCTCGATATCCATCAAGCCTACCAAACCAGGCCGCTGTATGCCGAAGTAATACAGAAAGGTACTATCCTGCCGAAAACGATAGGGGTTATCGGTATAATTCATCGGGGATTCTTCATTTCCGAACAGCAACATCACTCCTTTGCCTACTTTCTCCTTTACTACTTTTCGCCTTTCTATGTACGTTTTTTGTGAGAACATCTTTTTGGATTTTAAATATGAATTTGAAGTAGCTAGATGTCAATCCATCTAAGTCATATAAACTGACGATCAATAAAGTGAATTTTTGTTACTTTCATGCTACTGCGAAATGGTCTTTTATTTAAAAAACAAGCTTTATGAAACGTCTGGTTTTATTTCCCCTATTGCTGATCATATCAATGGTAACCTGGTCTCAGAGTGCCTTAACCCTGGAGGATATTTACAAGAATGGCACCTACCGAGCAAAAGGATATGGTCCCGTTAGATGGATGAAGGATAATAAAGGATACTCCACTTTAGAAAGGAATACCGAATTGGGAGGCATGGATATCATCAGATACGAAGCATCAACAGGAGAGCGCTCTGTACTCATTTCGGCAAAATCCTTGATTCCGGAAGGTGCATCAAGTCCGCTCCCCATTGCTAATTATGAATGGTCAGCGGATAATACGAAGTTGCTGATATTCACGAATACGCGCAAGGTTTGGCGTTACCACACAAGAGGAGACTATTGGGTGCTTGATATGAAATCGGGCCTCTTAACTCAATTGGGCAAGTCTGTCGAGCGGACAACCATGATGTTTGCCAAATTTTCGCCCGATGCAAGCAGGGTGGGGTATGTAAGCAAAAACAATATTTTTGTCGAAGACCTATCGTCCGGGAAAATAACTCAACTGACAACGGACGGCAGCGAATCCATTATCAACGGTACGTTCGATTGGGTTTATGAAGAGGAATTATCGTGCAGAGACGGCTTTCGATGGAGCCCTGATGGCACGCAAATTGCTTATTGGCAATCCGATACGGAAGGCATTGGGACCTTTTACATGATCAATAATGTAGATTCCATTTATTCGCAAATCATTCCACTGCCTTATCCCAAAGTAGGAACGGATAATTCAGCCGTCAAGGTGGGGGTGGTAAGCGCTGCCGGAGGCGAAACCAAATGGTTCGATGTACCGGGAGATCCAAGGAATAACTATTTAGCAAGAATGGATTTCATTCCCCATTCAAACGAAGTCCTGATCCAGCAGCTTAATCGGAAACAAAATTCGAATACGGTCTGGATAGGGAATACCCAAACCATGGCCCTCGAAAATATTTTCATAGACCGGGACGAAGCATTTTTGAATGTCCATGATAACATTATCTGGTTGGAAAATGAGCAATATTTTACCTGGACGAGTGAAAAGGACGGATGGCTGCGTTTGTACAAGGTGTCAAGAGATGGGAAAGCATTCAGCACCATCACCAAGGGCGAGATGGATGTGGTAAGAATTAACTGTATTGATCCCAAAGGGGGCTATGTCTATTACATCGCTTCGCCTGAAAATTTCACGCAACGGTATTTATATCGCAGCAAGATAGACGGTAGCGCAGCCCCAGAGCGAGTTAGTCCCCAAGATCAGGCCGGACAGCACGCTTATCAAATTTCTGCCGATGCCAAATACGCCATACATACCTTTCACAATACGACCACTCCCAATCAAATATCGCTAATTGATCTTCAGGAGCATCAAACGATCAGGGTATTAGAGGACAATAAAGCGTTGTCGGATAAAGTGGCCGCATTGAACTTGACGAAAAAAGAATTTATCAAACTGGATATCGGGGAAGTGGGTTTGGATGCCTGGCTTTTAAAACCGGCAAAATTTAATCCCAATGAGCAGTATCCGATTGTGTTTTATGTGTATGGTGAGCCGGCCGGCTCTACCGTTCAGGATGCCTGGCAAGGAGGAGATCTTTGGCACCACTATCTTGCACAGCAAGGCTATGTGGTGGTAAGTATTGATAACCGGGGAACCCGAACCCCTCGCGGAAGAGATTGGCGGAAATCGATCTACGGTCAGATTGGTATATTGGCAGCCCATGACCAGGCAGCGGCGGCCAGAGCGCTCTTCAGTAAGTACAGCTTCATCGATACGGCAAGGGTAGGGATGTGGGGCTGGAGTGGAGGAGGCCAAATGACCATGAACTGCTTATTCAGGTATCCGGATATTTATAAGTCGGGGCTGGCGGTAGCCTTTGTTGCCGACCAAAGGCTATACGACAATATTTACCAGGAGCGGTATATGGGCTTATTAGAAGAAAACGAAGCCAACTATATTGCCGGATCGCCGATTACTCATGCAAAAAATCTGAAAGGAGATCTATTTATTATCCACGGAACGGCGGATGACAATGTCCACTATCAGAGTTTTGAGCGATTAACCAATGAGCTCATCAAGCACAATAAGATGTTTGATATGATGTCTTACCCTATGAGAGCACACGGTATCCGGGAGCGGGAAAATACCTCATTTCACTTGCGACAAATGATGGTTCGTTATTGGGAGCGGGTTTTTCAGGAATAGGGGCCTTAGCGAAGGGGACTGTTGAGAAAGATTTTTTGTTTATATGGGTGACCAAACGGAGTTTGGCAAGTTTTTCTGCGTCGAGACGGAGTCTCTCGCAAGCACCAGTCTTGCTTGCGAGAGATGTCTTAATGTGTAAAAT
This sequence comes from uncultured Saprospiraceae bacterium, assembly GCA_964533785.1. Taxonomy (GTDB): domain Bacteria; phylum Bacteroidota; class Bacteroidia; order Chitinophagales; family Saprospiraceae; genus JANQRV01. Next base: position 44,270 of record CAZHNG010000008.1, read on the forward strand.
ATCCATTCGCTGGGTAGGGTTTCCATTATAAATCAAAGTGTGTATGTGCAATAGCTATACATACGGGCTCAATAGGCGGGTAGTTCACCCAAAGTGCTAAGAAACTTAATACGGAGGTGTAATAAGTTTCTTGGGGATGACTTAAATCTTTAATAGACTTGTTCGGCGAGATCATCAAACGGCTACAAGAGGGAAATTTTATACTGCACTTCGTTAAATCCCGCAAGATTGCCATTGGCAGCAATTAAAAATTAACATAAGTGTAGTCGATTCATTATCAA
>CAZHNG010000009.1:0-21343 GCA_964533785.1 uncultured Saprospiraceae bacterium
AGATAATACTTATCAAAACAATTACAAAAAAATTAACACTTTCTTAGCCCTTTTTATCCGCCGAATCCACATCTCCTCGCTAAGCGGCTGCAAAGATATAGCCTTATTTCTTTTTTCCAAATACTTGGCTGTTTATTTTTTTCAAAGCAATCTAAATTGGTGTTTCAAAGCAGAACTGAATAACAAATAAACTTTACGCCGGTTCCTCACACGAATTCTCTCTTGCTTTACCCTTGCAGCAGATGCCTTTTTAATCTTATTAAACAAATTAATATAGTAGACATACGCCAGATAAACTCCAAACTGCACTCCTTTGGGTAATTGAAGAATACCACTTAGCCCATCATCAAAATCTTTCTTTATGTCTTCTTCGATTTTTATTTTATCGTCATTAGTGAAATGAACAAAGTCTACTCCTGGGAAATACACCCTACCTCTTTCATCGAAATCACTTTTCATATCCCTCAAAAAATTAATTTTTTGAAAGGCGGACCCCAAACTTCTTGCAGGGCCTTTTAAATTATTGTACAATTCTGCATCCCCCTCACAAAAGACCCGCAAACACATTAAACCAACCACTTCTGCCGAACCATAAATATACTTTTTATACAGTTTGTCTTCATACGTATTAAAGCTGAGGTCCATTTCCATACTTTCCAAGAAAGCATCGATCAATTCTATTTCAATCTGGTATTGGTGAACAACTTCTTGGAAAGTGTGCAAGACAGGATTCAGACTAATTTTTTCATTTATAGCTTTGTAGGTATCTTCCCGGAAGCGGTCGAGTAAAACTTTCTTAGGATAATCATGAAAAGTATCAACAATCTCGTCAGCAAACCTTACAAACCCGTAAACCGCGTAAATAGGCTGTCGAAATCTTTTGGCAAAAACACGAATTCCCATTGAAAATGAAGTGCTGTACCTGGTCGTGATCAATTTGCTGCATTCAGCGCAAACCTGGTTATATAGATTCATCATAGCGGTGCAACTGTTAAGTTTAGAAGATAAGGTTTATCGTCAATAGTTTTTAATAAAAGATCTTTTCAACTTCATTTGCCACCACTTGCCCCGAAATCAATGAAGGGGGTACTCCAGGCCCGGGGGTAGTCAATTGACCAGTATAGAATAGATTACTAACCTTCTTACTTCGCATTTTCGGTTTTAAGAATGCGGTTTGCAATAATGTGTTTGCTAAACCATATGCATTACCTTTGAAAGAGTTGTAATCTCCGATAAAATCGCGATGTGCAAATGAACGCTTGAATATAATGTGATTCCGGATATTTTGTTCAGTCAATTCTTCTAACCTATCCAAAATCAAATTGAAATAATATTCACGCTTACTTTCCTGATCTTCTAACCCTGGAGCCAGCGGCATCAGAACGAACACATTTTCAAACCCCTCTGGTGCAACGCTTTGGTCTGTAACGGATGGCATACAGACGTAAAACAACGGCTTAGAAGGCCACTGCGGAGAATCATAGATTTCCCTTGCGTGTTGTTTAAAATCTTCATCAAAGAAAAGATTGTGGTGATGTAGGTTTTTTAACCGCTTGTTGATTCCTAAATAGAATAACAACGAAGAAGGCGCCATCACTCTAGAGTCCCAATATTTTTTTGAATAAGACCGGTACTTCGAATCGAGAATCTTCTGGTCGACATGGTGATAATCTGCACTGGCGACAACAGCGTCTGCTTCGAATAAAGCTTTACTAGTTTTAACGGCTTTAGCTACACCATCACGAATTTCGAACTGTAATACCTCCTGATTCAATTGAATATCGACACCTTTTTCTTCTGCAAGAGTAGTCATTGCCTTTACGATCTCGTTCATTCCCCCCATGGGATACCAAGTTCCCAATTTAATATCAGCATAATTCATTAGACTATAGAGTGCAGGAGTATTCTCGGGAGTTGCGCCCAAAAAAAGAACGGGAAATTCCAGGATTTGAATTAATTTCTCGTTTGAAAAAAGCTTTTTGACATGTCTATCGATGGATGTAAACATCTGAAGGCGGAAGAGACTTTGCATTATGCGAAAGTCAGCAAATTCCATGATGCTGTGACCAGGTTTATGTACAAAGTCACTCATGCCAACTTTATACTTGTATTCTGCTTCAGACAAAAACTTTTTGAGGTTTGCGCTACTCCCTTTTTCATGCTTTTCAAATAGACCATAGAGTTCCTCCAGATCAGCAGGCAAATCAACTTTATCATTTTGCCCAAAAAAGACTGAGTAGGAAGGGTTTAATCTCACCAGTTGATAATAGTCGCTCACCTTTTTACCGAAGCTTTCGAAATATTGTTCGAAAACATCCGGCATCCAATACCAACTTGGTCCCATATCAAAAGTGAATCCTTCCGCATGAAATTTACGGGCCCTTCCTCCTGTACTGGAGTTTTTCTCTAAAATAGTAACATCAAAACCTCGATCCGCGAGTTTGGTTGCTGCCGCAAGGCCGGAAAAGCCTGCACCGATAACAATGATTCTTTTTGCCAAAAGCAGGTATTTTTATGTACATATTCGAAACTATGGAAGATCAACAGCGTTCTAGTAATTTTGTTTATACGCCTCAGAACGTGTTTTTTATATTTGCCAAAATTTGAATCATGAATCCCAATAGAAGAAATACAGACACATCCCCAGCTTTTTCCTGGATCGGAAAAGGAATTCTATTTGGTCTGGCTTTTTTTATTCCAGGCATATTGATCATGAATGATATTCTTTCTGTTGAATTTAAATTAAATACGTCAACTTCACTACCAGTTATAAGCAGTATTTCTCGTGATTTTGAAACAGGAGTAGTAGCAGTAGGAGACGTATTTCAAATGAAAGCCGATAAATTTTACGGAATCGAGACAAGTATTAAAATTCAGGATTATAATAAAGAAAACAAAGATTCCCTAAAATCAAATGATCGCCAATCGGAACCGCTTACTTTTGTTCACAATGATAAAGACTCCCTTATCATAAGCAATACTGATTCTATTGTCTATGCAGCCTGGTCCAAAGAGACTATACAAAAAAAATTGACCAAAAAATTGGGCAGGAAAAAGATGAAAGACATTCAGGCCTATCTTAGCTACATTGAAAAATATAAAGATCTCGCTTCTAAAGAGATGTACTACACCAAGATCCCGGCTAGTATTAAACTAGCCCAAGGGTTACTTGAAAGTAACGCCGGGAAAAGCTATCTGGCAAGAGTATGCAAAAATCATTTTGGCATTAAATGCCTCCCCAAAAAGGGTTTCAGAAGTGATGGCCGTATTACCAGTGGTGATTTTCAACACGATAGACTGGCCTACAACTGCAAGCAGGTATCGGATGATCATAATTGGGACAGATTCGAAATGTACCAATCAGATGAAGTAAGTTATCATCGGCATTCTGATCTGATCCTCAATAATAAAAGGTACAATTGGATGATTAATAAGTACCGAACCGGCAGAAATTATAGCCTGGAACAACAATGGTTTGAAAAAGAATCCGTACCTTACTACGCAGTATGGGCAGTGGGTTTGAAAAAAAGTGGTTATGCCACTAATAAGCAATACGCTCAAAAATTAGCGTACATTATCGAAACCTACGAACTGTGGCGCATAGATTACAGTGTCATTTTCTGGAGCTAGTTAAATTCATTGGAAAGTCGAAAACTATCTCTATCTTTTTTGCATTATCAAATCATGATTGATATCCTAATTATCCCTCTACGCTGAACATGTCCTTTCAGTGATGATCAATTAGTTTTGTGCGGGTAGGTGAAAAAAAGAAACTACACAAATCATTATCAGCTGAATCTTTAGCTAACTTTTTTGCTGTGGCAAAAAAGCAATTGAATTTATGTAAATGTTCATTCGATCCTGAACACACATAAACATCTTCAAATTATCATTTTCATAAATATTATTTTCAAATACCAATGGTAGAAGACCGTTGATCAAAAAACATTTGTTATGCAAAACAGAGCATTGAGATTAATTTTACAATTAATGGGATTTGCTTTCTGCGGAGTGCTTTTTTTCGCCTGGTTTTCAAATCAAAAAAGCACCGTAGAAAAAAACGGAACCAATAAGGCAAAAGTACTAAAAGCTTCTGCAGCCTCCGGATATACTTCGGGTAAAGGATCAAACGAGACGATGTCTTTCAATAGTTCAGATTACAGTGGTCCGAATTATGAAAAATCCAGCATTCCGGATATTGAAGATCCTGGAACAGCAAAAGCTTTTCGATCAGAGAAGCCCGAAGGCGTAGGAGGTGTGCATGCCACTGTCGTGAGGAGCTGGAAAGGTGTACACAGGGATGTTCCGTTTGCGACCTTAATCAATGACCGTTTCAAGAAAAAAGTACTGGAATTATCCGATGAATATGGCTTATATCCGGAAGTGTTTATGGCCAGGATCGTAGCTTATTCTTACGATTATGTTCTAAGCCCCGAGCGTGATCCCATCGATAAAAACTATACTGCCATGAAACGTCCGAACGGTGATGATCGCGCCAGATTTGAAAGTGTCGAAGAATCGTTAAAAGCTTATGCCGTAGTGAATGCCGGAGAAATTACCCGTTTATCTCCCGCCGGTGCCATTGCCAAACACGAACGATCTTGGACGATGCAAAAAATCATTGAAAACAATAACTTCATTTCGAATTTAGCAGCAAAATTGCGTTCAACTAATACCTACGCCGGAATGATAGGCAAATCCAATAAGGTCTCCGAGGAAGAAAATGAGAAACGTGAGATGATCGGTGAAGCTATCAGTATGGTATCAAAAATTGAAGATAAAGTAAAAAAACAGCAAGCTAAGTCTGCCGGATTCGACAACTGGGAAGACTATGTCGATGAATTGACGGAAGAAGAAAAAGATATGCAAGAGAAAGGAGCTACTGAAAAAATAGCTGCCGTTAGCAAAAAGAAAGCATTGCACTTGAAAAGAAGAGTAGCTGCGAAGAAGAATTGAGGTAATAATATTCTTATTGAAAACGACTGTTGGAGTTTACATCGTTTTGGATTTATGATGGCGTATTTCTTCGCCTGTCATTTGAGAGATTGCAAGAGATGCCTTACGCTAGATTATTTCAAATTACCTCAAAGTACTGACATTCATTTCGCTATAAAAAGTTGGCGGGTTTCGGGTTAAATAACACCAAAATTCTTAATCTGAAACTCGCTAACTAAATATTAACCGACACACAACAGTTCTAGATAGATAGAAACTTGAATGTGTTTTCAATATTGATCACTACTGTACAATGCTCTTCCCAGCTAAAGTTCCGTGGATTTTATTGACATCGATCAAGGCTGCCGAGCCGTACCATTCTTTCAATTCCATAGCCAAACTACCCGCTTTGATAGCCGGGTCTGTTTCTGTTAAAGTCTTTGCTTCTTCTAGACTTTCCACATTGAAAATATAAATGCCGCGAATGTCTCCACCGTCGAGAAAGGGGCCCGCTAATACTAATTTGCCAAGATCCGTCAACCGCTGAATATTTTCCAAATGAGCTTTTTGCAATTGCATAGCTTGATCTTTTTCGATAGCACGATTTGGCCCTTTTTTCAAAAATGCAAATACATATTTTTTCATGCCATAAGCATCAGCTCCGTATGCTTTCGCTTTTATGGAATCAAAACCCATTTCGGCTTCAGAAATTGAGTGGTTGACATCCGGCTCAACCGAAGGCGTACATTGAAAACAGCCTATGCAAAGAGTTACCAACAAAACAACAAGGTTTGGAGTTTTCATATTATACTGATTTTCAAACTTGTAATATAAGTGTAATAAAATCATTATTTTAGTTTAAATCCTAATTTTTCATCCTTATATTAATACTAGACTTTTGACGCTAGACTCTAGAAGTTAGACTAAAAATTCTAACTAATTGACAATCAATGGAAATTTTATTTATTCTGAAAAATTGATATCCATTGAATATCAGCGGTTTGTTGTCTAAAATCTAGCGTCTAGTGTCTAGCGTCAAAAGTCCAAATTAATATCTAATTCTTTATAAAATCTATCTTATCATGGCTGACCAAAACAATGACGCACCGATTTTCCCCGAGAAACTTTCCGGAATAAGGGAAGAAGCCCCTGCAGAATATTCGGCCGGACCATTAGCCATCAAAAAAGCAATTGATCATTTGCTTTCGGAAATGGGACCGATCAGGGCTTTTCAAGCCATAAATAAAATGAACAAAAAAGGAGGTTTTGATTGTCCGGGGTGTGCTTGGCCTGATCCTGATGACAAAAGATCGGTTCTTGGAGAATACTGTGAAAATGGGGCCAAAGCCCTCGCCGAAGAAGCTACCTTAAAAAAGGTTACTCCTACTTTTTTTGAAACTCATTCTATTGATGATATGCGAGTTTGGTCGGACTACGAGATCGGTAAAAAAGGGCGATTGGTAGCTCCGATGGCTATTCGGGAAAACTCAAGACATTATGAAGTGATTACCTGGGATGAAGCTTTTGCTTTGATTAACGAGGAACTGTCGAAACTAAATGACCCAAACGAGGCAGTTTTTTACACTTCCGGACGTTCTTCTAATGAGGCTGCCTATTTATACAGTCTATTTGCACGCCGTTTTGGCACGAATAACCTCCCGGATTGCTCCAATATGTGCCATGAAAGCAGTGGAGTAGCCTTGTCTCAAACGCTAGGTATAGGAAAGGGTTCCATTACCATGGACGACCTCCCTGAAGCGGAAGTCATTATGATCATTGGCCAAAACCCGGGAACGAATCATCCACGTATGTTGTCTACCTTGCAAAAAGCTAAGCAAAATGGCAGTAAAATCATCACTATCAACCCATTAGAAGAAGCAGGTCTAAAAAGATTTCGCAACCCTCAGAGAGTGGCTGATTTTTTCTCCAACGGTACTCAAATAACGGACATTTATCTACAGGTAAGGATAAATGAAGATATCACATTACTCAAAGCCTTAATGTTAGGCTTGTTGAATGCTGATGAAAATAAAGGTTCAGTGTTGGATCACGATTTCATCGCTCAACAAACTCACGGTTTTGATGAATTTAAAAGCCACCTAAAACAGCACTCGATCCCAGGCTTACTAGAAAAAGCAGGTATATCAAAACAGGATTTTGAAAACGCCTTGGCACTGCTCATCCCGGCTAAGCGTGTCATAATTTGTTGGGCTATGGGATTGACGCAACACAAAAATGGTGTAGACAATATTAAGGAATGTGTAAACCTCTTGCTCATGAAGGGCGCTATCGGGAAAAAAGGAGCCGGCACTTGCCCTGTTCGCGGCCATTCTAATGTACAGGGAGATCGTACCGTTGGCATTAATCATCATCTGGCTCCATCTATGGCAACTAAGCTCAAAGCTATGTATCACTTCGAACCGCCTTCCGAGGACGGTCATGACACGGTACACAGTATTCAAGCGATGTATAACGGCGACGCCAAAGTCTTCATTGCATTAGGCGGCAACTTATTGGCTGCTGCTTCTGACACCAACTATACTGCATCCGCTATACAAAACTGTGAGCTTACCGTTTCTATCAGCACAAAATTAAATCGCACCCATTTGTTTCCGGGCAGAACAGGTTTAATCCTCCCTACGCTGGGACGATCAGAAAAGGATTTAACCGGCGGAAAAAAACAAAAGGTAACGGTTGAAAACAGTATGGGAAAGGTCCATGCATCGGAAGGCACCCTCAACCCTATTTCCAAAGACCTAATGAGTGAACCTGCTATTATTTGCAGGATGGGAATGGCTTGTTTTGGTAATGAACCGGGCATCAACTGGCAGGCTTTTATGAATGATTACAGCTTGATCAGAAACGATATTGCCGAAGTCATAACAGGTTTTAAAGATTACAACCAACGCATCGAAAAAGGCAAGGAATTCTATCTGCCTAACAATGCCCGCGATGGAAACTTCAGCAATCTCCCAGGGGGCAGGGCAAAGTTTTCCATCTGTTCCTTACCGGATCATGCTATAGCTGAAGATGAGTTTCTGCTGACTACCATCAGATCGCACGATCAATTTAATACTACCATCTACGGCCTGGATGACCGTTACCGCGGCATCTATAATGAACGAAGGGTAGTTTTTATGAACGAAGCGGACATGCAAAAGTACGGCTTGCAAAACCTGGATTTAATCGATCTATTCTCCCATTACGGCAATGTAGAAAGGAGCGTAAGAAAGTTTCATGTTATCCCGTATAAAATACCAACTCAGAACCTGGCAGCCTATTTTCCGGAAACTAACCCCTTAATCCCAATTGATGAGTTTGCAGAGCAAAGCAATACTCCGATTTCCAAGTCGGTCAAAGTGAAGATCAAAAAACATCAATAACAACATCTATAGATAACGGTATAATTCAGTTAGACTATTGACGTTATGGACTGAAGCAAATACATCAACATAGGGTAATGCGGCCTTCATTCCTTTGACCTCCGGGCTATACTCAGGGTTGCCTGCCAGCGGATTCAGCCAAATCACCTTGTGGACCTTGCGGTGGATGCGCTGCATGGCGGTTTCCAGAAGTGCGGTCTCTCCAACGTCCCAACCATCGCTTAAAATGATCATGTAGGTTTTATTGTCCAATAATTTATAGCCATATTGTTGAAGGAATTGTTGAAAGGAAGCGCCAATCCTGGTACCTCCGGACCAATGGGTGACCTTTTCGCCTATTCTTCGGAGCGCATCTGCCGCATTTTCCTCTTTCAATTCATTGGTAATTCTGGTAAGTTGGGTACTAAAAGCAAAAGTTTCGATATTCGGATAAGCACTTTGAAAGGCGTATATGAATTGCATTAGAAACCTGCTGTACAATTCCATAGATTGGCTGACATCACAGAGGAGCACCAGTTTCCACTTGTCTTTTTTTGGTTTGCGGAAAGAGAATTCAATGATTTCCCCACCCCGGCGCAGGTTTTTCCTTAGCGTTCTTTTCACATCAAAAGAACCTTTTCGTTTTGATCTTCTTTTTCGCCGAGCTACTTTCTTTGCCAATTTTCTGGCGATTCTCCTTATCACTTTAGCAACTTCCTGCATTTCCTCTTCTGAGAAGGAAGAAAAGGAACGGGAAGTTATCGACTCCACCGGGCTGTAGGTTGCTAATTCCTGGTCTTCCGTCTTTTCTTGGCCTCCGTGTAGCCAGTCCTTTAATGCGTAGAACGCTTCTTGTTTGGTTTTTGTCTTTTTGGCTTTAGGGTCTTTTTGATCCTTCAACTTACTGTCAACGGCTTTTTCAAGTTCTTTCCAGTAATGGCTGAATAACTCCGGAAACTGTTGTTGTTGCTTGCGAGTTTTGGCAAGAATTGACTGTAGGGCCAATTGAAATCGTCCTGGATTTTCAAAAGGATTCATAATCTCCAAAGCCTGTAAGGCATCTGCTATTTCATTAGGACCAATCCGAAATCCTTTTTTGCGCAAAAACTGGCAAAAACCGACCAAATTGGCGCTCAAAGCGGTCTGTCTTTTAAATAACTTTTTTCCTTTTTCCTCCACAGCCCTGTTTTATGGATTTGAGATTATAGATCGTCCATTTTAGTAGAAATACCCACTTTTTTGAATAATTCAGACAGGGATAGCTGAGCAGTCCGAATATCCTGCCAATCCTTGAGAATAATACCAAGGGTAGATTCTACGATTGCCTTGTCCAGATAATCAAAATGGAGATTTGCAAGCGCCATTGCCCAGTCCAGTGTTTCAGCGATACCCGGCACCTTTTCAAGGCGGAGCGTCCTGACTTCTTTCATGAAGTGGACGATCTGCTTAGCCAGCCTTTCATCTATTCCCGGTACTTTTCGCTGTACGATAGCCAGTTCTTTTTCAATTGAAGGGTAATCAATCCAAAGATATAAGCAGCGACGACGCAAGGCTTCCGATAGTTCCCGGATACGGTTACTGGTAATAATGACAGCAGGGATGTGCGTAGCTTTGATCGTTCCGATCTCAGGAATAGAGATTTGCCAATCGGATAAGACCTCAAGGAAGAAGCTTTCAAACTCTTCATCAGAGCGGTCTATTTCATCGATAAGCAGAACTGGTTTTTGGTGATGAGTAATGGCTTGAAGCAATGGCCTTTTCAACAAAAATTTCTCGCTAAACAATTCTGCTTCTTTATCCTCAATGCTCAAATTACTTTGTTCCCTCAATTTCAGATATAATAATTGCTGCTGATAATTCCACTCGTATAGTGTATGAGTGGCATCCAGCCCTTCATAACATTGCAAGCGGATCAAGTCAGTGTCCATGGCTCTGGCCATTACTTTAGCGATCTCCGTTTTACCAACACCGGCAGGTCCTTCTACCAACAAAGGTTTATTGAGTTGGATCGCCAGAAAAATACTCATCACTATCGTTGGTTCAGTGATATATCCCTGACTATTCAATAAATTTTCTATGTGCCGGTATTCTGCATTGTTCTCAAACATTTATAAATACTTTAAATCAGTACTCAAACTGCTTCTAATAAAACAAATAAAAAGGCGGAAAAAATTCCGCCTTCTAAAGTAGTTTTTCGTTTTGTTGTGATTGACCCTGAAGATCAAGCGTCAGAATCGCTTTTTGGGCGCGGAGAAAAGTAATTCATTCTTATCTCGTAGCGCTATATTAAAATTTATTATTAAAACCTTAAGTCACAAAAACTACAGCCCTGCAGCGTTTAACGCACGCTTGGCGAATACCTTAGCGAGGTGTTTGCGATATTTTTCCGATGCAAAATGGTCGCTCATGATGGTAACATCCTCAGCAGCTGAGTTTGCAGCCGCTTCAATATTCTCTTTAGTGTAGTCTTTCCCAGTCAAGGCGATTTCCACGTTTTGGTCTCTAAAAGCGCTTTCTCCAACTCCCGTAAAGGCAACACTTACATTCTTACATTTACCGCCTTCATGAGTGATCATGGCTGCACAACCGACAATTGCGTAGCGGGAAGCAGGTTGCATGAATTTTTTGTAAGCAGTGGCCGTATTTGGCGGAGGAATGGGAACCCGAATTTCCGTAATGATTTCATTTTCTTCAATGGCCGTACTGAAAAAGCCGGTAAAGAAATCATTGGAGTTAATGATCCTCGCTCCGTTTGATCCCTTAACTACAATATTAGCCCGGCTACCAATTAACAGTCCGGGCCAGTCTGCAGCGGGGTCGGCATGGGCGATGCTTCCGCCGATAGTACCCATATTTCTAACCTGCACGTCCCCGATCAGATCAGCCCCTTCTGCAATCATGCTGACATGCTCTTTGATCAAATCAGAGGATGCAATAGCGTGGTGAGTTGTTCCCGCACCGATAACCAATTCATCACCCTCTTTTCTAATAAAGTTTAGCTCCGGTATCTTTGCAATATCAATTAAGGTTTCCGGCTGATTCAGGCGGAGTTTAATGGCGGGAATCAGGCTATGCCCACCTGCCAAAAGCTTTGCATCTTCATTAGCGTTCAATAAAGCAATAGCTTCATCAACCGATTGTGCTTTATGATAACTAAAATTTGTAGGAATCATGTTTTTGAATTTCGTACATTAAGAATGAATAGCAGACCAGACACGTTCCGGGGTTAAAGGCATTTCAAGATCTTTAATCCCAAATGGAGACAAGGCGTCCATTACTGCATTAACGACTGCCGGTGTGGAACCAATACAACCAGCTTCACCTGCCCCTTTCACACCCAGTGGATTATGTGGACATGGCGTTACCGTACGGTCTACCTCAAACATCGGTAAATCATCTGCTCTTGGCATTGTATAATCCAGGTACGACCCGTTGACCAGGGTACCATATTCATCGTAAATAGCTCCTTCATATAAAGCCTGCCCGATACCTTGAGCGACGCCTCCGTGTATTTGACCGTCCACGATCATAGGATTGACGACATTACCAACGTCATCGCAGGCGATAAACCGTTTTACTTTCACCGACCCTGTTTCTGCATCAACTTCTACAATACAGATATGACAACCATAAGGGTAAGTGAAGTTTACCGGATCGTAAAAACTTGAAAAATCAAGACCGGGCTCTAATCCTTCCGGATAATTATGAGGTACATAAGCAGACAGAGAAACATCGCCGAAAGCTAAAGATTTGTCCGTACCACGCACCGTCCATTTACCCTCAGCAAAGTCGAGATCTTCGGGAGCAGCCTCCAACATATGAGCAGCGATCTTAGCTCCTTTTTCCAATATCTTGTCGATGCTTTTAATAATGGCACTACCCCCAACTGCCAAGCTTCTCGATCCGTAGGTTCCCATTCCAAAGGCTACCGCTTCTGAGTCTCCGTGAACTATTTCCACATCGTCAAGCGAAATACCCAGCTTATCCGCTACTACTTGCGCGAAAGTTGTTTCGTGTCCTTGCCCATGAGAATGCGCTCCAGTGTACACACTCACTTTTCCAGTGGGCTGCACCCTCACCTGGCCTACTTCAAAAAGGCCTGCTCTCGCGCCTAGTGCTCCAACTACCGCAGACGGGGCAATTCCACAGGCTTCAATATACGTTGAAAAGCCAATCCCGAGGTAGCGACCTTCGGCCCGGGCCTCCGCTTGTTCTTTACGGAACTCCTCGTATCCGGCCATTTCTAGCGCTTTATCGATTACTGCGCCGTAATTTCCACTATCGTATTGGAGCGCCACCTGGGTTTGATACCCCGGCTCATTAACCCCGTCAAAGGCTGGAATCAGGTTTTTCCGGCGTAACTCAACCGGATCCATGCCCATTTCCAGTGCGGCTTTATCCATTAACCTTTCCAGTAAATAGGTAGCTTCCGGACGACCGGCTCCACGGTAGGCATCTACCGCAACGGTGTGGGTGAAAACGGCGGTCACATCTACATTTATAAGCGGCGTAGTGTAAAGGCCTTGCAAAAGGGTACCATGCAGGTAAGTCGGGACAGCGGGAGCAAAGGTGGACAAATAGGCTCCCAGATTGGCATAAGTTTTAGACCGGAGTGCCAGGATATTGCCTTCAGCGTCAAAAGCCATTTCGGAAACCGATTCGTGATCCCGTCCGTGCGCATCCGTCACGAAGCTTTCACTTCTTTCGGCAGTCCATTTAATAGGTCTCCCGATCTGCTTGGAAGCCCAAACGACCAGCGCTTCTTCCGTGTAATGGAAAATTTTACTGCCAAAACCTCCTCCCACATCAGGAGCGACTACCCTCACTTTATGTTCGGGAATCCCCAAAACAAAAGCACACAACAATAATCTCGTTAGATGCGGATTTTGCGAAGTTGTATATAAGGTGTATTTATCACCGGCCTCCTCGTAATGGCCAATGGCCGAACGCGGTTCGATCGCATTTGGAATAACGCGTTGATTTTTAAAATCCAGGGTTGTAATGTGATGGGCATTGGCGAAAGCCGCATCTACTTCTTCTTTAGGGTTTCCCAGCTCCCAGTCGAAACAGATATTATTGGGAGCATCATCATGTACGAGCGGCGCTCCGTCTGCAACTGCTGCCCTGGCACTCACTACAGCATCCAGCTCTTCATAATCTACTTCTACCAGGTCTGCCGCATCACGAGCGATTTCCCGGCTTTCGGCAATAACCATAGCAACCGCATCCCCCGTATGTCTGACCTTGTCAGAAACCAATAATGGATGAGGCGGTTCTTTCATGGTATCCCCATTTTTAAAGTTCACCTGCCAGCCGGTAGGTACTCCTCTTATACCAGCTTCATCCGTATCCTTACCGGTGAATATCGCCACAACCCCTTCCAATTTTAAGGCCTCAGAGGTGTCTACACTCAATATTTTAGCATGGGCATAGGGACTTCTCACGAGATAGGCGTAGGTCATAGCTGGCAGTACTATATCATCAGTATATTTACCCTTTCCGGTGACAAACCGTTTATCCTCAATTCGTTTAACTGATTTTCCAATATATGTCATGATACTACCTCCTTTTGATTTATTTTATCCGCTGCGTATTGGACAGCTTTTACAATGTTATGGTAACCCGTACAACGACAGAAATTCCCTTCGAGAGCTTCGCGAATTTCTTGCTCTGAAGGATCGGAATTTTGTTGTAGAAAATCAGCGGCGGTCATGATCATACCAGGTGTACAAAAACCGCATTGCAAGCCATGTTCTTCTTTAAAGCCTTCTTGCAGGGGATGCATTTCACCATTATCAGTTAAACCTTCGATGGTTGTGATCTCACTACCGTCTGCCTGAACCGCGAGTAGCGTACAACACTTGACAGCCTTGCCGTCCATAAGGATAGTACAGGTACCACAACTACTGGTATCACAACCAATATGTGTTCCCGTCAGACGCAAAACATCTCTCAAATAATGTACTAGTAAAAGTCGCGGCTCCACTTCGTGTTGGTAGGATTTACCGTTTACGGAAATATTTATTGTGGTTGCCATAAATTTGATAGGATTAAGCTAAACAATTTCTAAGCGAAAGATAAATAATATTTCTAAAATTACTACTTGAACGGAATAAAAATAGGAATATCAAACAATAGCCGAACAAGTTTCTTGAATCGTTTCGTTTTCAACCTAACTGGCGGACTGCTGATTTTGCAATTCTTTTTCAAGAGCATCGAAAAATTGTTGGGACAATGTATTTGCCACACCGGATAAAACCCGCTGGCCCGTTCTGGCTAAAAGCCCTGACAATTTTGCCTTACCGTCGAATACTACTTCACAGCCTTGTTCTTCGAGTTGATCAAGGTTTATTGCGATCTCGGCTGAAACATTACCGATCTTACTTTTTTGCTTTACGTGCAGGATAAAGGATCTGGGCTCATTCTTGTCGGTCAAATCCACCTGTCCCTTAAAGGAGCCTCTTACCGGGCCAATTTTCACATCCGCAATAGCATCATACCGGTCTTCACCTGTTTTTTCTAGTTTTGAAATGCCAGGTGTAATTTTTGCCAGAATAGTCGGATCCATCAACATGGACCAAATTAATTCAGGAGTTGCATTGTATTGATGACTTCCAGATAGGTGCATGAAATAATTATTTTTCGCGAGAAAGATAAATAATATTTTTGCAATCGCGTCTCTTCCAGAGAAAAATTTGGTCAAATTATTGTTAAACAAGACTTCGTCTTATTTCTTTTCAATCCCTATGACAATTATCCCCATTGAAAGGAGTAAAAGAATTGCGTATTTTTGTGAATTGAGTTTAGACGCTGGATGAATGGATTTTTGTAAAATTTTATTTTTTGGCCTATGAAGTTGTTCAATAAGATCAATAACGAAGAATTAAAGCAGCAGATGCTTGAAAATGAGGAGAAGCGCATTACACTTTCTTTCTATAAATACCACCATATTGCTGATCCTTACCGGTTCAGGGATGAATTGTATTTACGGTGGTTTAAGCTAGAGGTATATGGGCGGATCTACGTTGCCAAAGAAGGTATCAACGGGCAAATTTCCGTACCGGAAAACAACTTCGAGGCGTTCAAAAAGGACATGTACGCGATTTCTTTCTTGAACGGCGTTCGCCTGAATATTGCCATTGACGATGACGGCAAATCATTCTACAAACTAAAAATAAAGGTTCGCGAAAAAATTGTTGCCGATGGCCTGAATGATGAAACCTTCGATGTGACCAAAAGGGGCAAACACCTGGATGCGGTAGAATACAATGAAATTACCAGTGATCCTGACACCATCGTAGTGGATATGCGCAACCACTACGAAAGTGAAGTGGGCTATTTTGAAAATGCGATCCGCCCGGATGTTGAAACTTTCCGGGAAGCTTTACCGGTGGTGGAAAAAATGCTGGAGGATCAAAAGAACAAGCCCATTGTTATGTACTGCACGGGTGGCATCCGCTGTGAAAAAGCCAGTGCCTATTATCTCCATAAGGGTTTCAAAAATATATACATGGTCAACGGAGGCATCATTGAATATGCCCGCCAGTGTGAGCAACAAGGCCTGCCTAACAAATTCATTGGTAAAAACTTCGTCTTCGACGAACGCATGGGAGAGCGCATCTCTAATGAAGTCATCGCCCGCTGCCACCAATGTGGTGAACCCTGCGATACGCACGTAAATTGTGCCAATGACGCCTGCCACATCCTGTTTATTCAATGTGAATCCTGTGCCGAAAAGTACAACGCCTGTTGTTCTAAGAAATGCAAGGATTTTATCGCTTTGCCCGAAGAAGAACAAAAGGCCCTACGTCCGGTCACTGAGTTTAACGGCACAAAATTCGGAAAGGGGCGGTATAAGGCGTTGCAGCAGAATGAGGAGTTGGAGGTAAGGTAGGAGAAGCTCAATCTATACCGACGTTGAAGTGGTTTGGGAACCCAAACCATCTTCAAGTATATTTGGAATTTACTGGCGGCGCTGGCTTGGCTTATGAATAACTAGATTTATTACGCTAATGCACAAGGAATTATCTGGTTTCTTAATGTATCTCTCAGCCATATCCTTCCACCACTCTCCTATTTCCTTCATAAGGCATCTTCAAAAGGTTGCTTGGTTATCTGCAAACCCCAAGCTCTTATTGGCTTGCGAAAGGAGAGCCAAACGACCAAATAGTCCGCTAATATTTTTGGCCCAAAAAGAATCCAGCGAATTTTCGCTAAATTTTCCTTAAAAACCTTTCCTCTTCGCTCATAAGTATTTATATTTATAGCGAATTTTCGCTAAGTGATGATGAAAGCAATAGATCCATCATTACTAAATCTAATTTTTTCAACCCAATAACAGGTTCCCATGGCTGATGCAACTATGACTTCCAACTACCTCAAAGGAGGAGAATTTATCATCAAAAAATCGGCACCCGCTGATATTTTTATCCCTGAACAGCTCACCGAAGAACAGTTGATGATCAAAAATATGGTCAAGGATTTTCTCAACAATGATATCCTGGCCAATGCTCATAAAATTGAAAAACAAGAAGATGGCATTGCGCCTAAGTTGCTGGAAAAAATGGCAGAACTCGGGCTGCTGGGTTCCCACATGCCCGAAGCTTACGGTGGTATGGCATTGGACAATAACACCAATACGATCATTGCCGATATCCTGGGGCCCGGGGGATCTTTTATTGTTTCTTACGCAGCTCACACCGGGATCGGGATGTTGCCCATTCTTTATTTCGGCACGAATGAACAGAAAGAGCGCTATTTGCCAGGATTGATCAACGGAGAATTGAAAGCAGCTTATTGTTTGACGGAACCCTCAAGCGGCTCTGATGCACTGGCCGCCAAAACGAGAGCGGATTTAACCGAAGACGGCGAGCACTACCTGATCAACGGTCAGAAAATGTGGATATCCAATGCTGGATTTGCGGATCTTTTTATTGTATTTGCCCAGGTAGGCGGTGAAAAGTTCACCGGCTTCATTGTCGAGAAAGATTCTGAAGGGCTGAGCCTGGGTGCAGAAGAAGATAAACTGGGAATAAAAGGATCGTCTACCCGTCAGGTCTTCTTTGAAAATGTAAAAGTGCCCAAAAACAACGTATTGGGTGAGATCGGTAAAGGTCACCACATCGCTTTTAATGCTTTGAACATTGGCCGCTTTAAACTATGCGTACTTTGTGTGGGAGGTGCAAAAGCCAGTATTGCCACCGCTGTAAAATACGCCAACGAGCGAATTCAGTTTAAACAACCCATCGCTAACTTCGGCGCCATTAAATATAAACTGGCGGAACAAACCATCAGGACTTTTGCTGCCGAAAGTGCAACCTATCGCGTTTCTCATTTGCTACAATTAAAAGCAGAAGAGCTCAAGAAAAATGGTGATGGTTTTAGCGAAGCCAAGTTGAAAGCCGCAGAAGAATACGCCATAGAATGTGCCTTATTGAAAGTAGCCGGATCAGAAGCTTTAGACTACGTCGTGGATGAAACCGTGCAGATCCACGGAGGTATGGGTTTTTCAGAAGAAGGTACGGCAGCGAGAGCCTACCGCGACTCCAGGATCAATCGTATCTACGAAGGAACTAACGAGATCAACCGTTTGCTTTCCGTTGAAATGCTGCTGCGTCGTGCGCTCAAAGGAAGGCTGGACATCGTAGGTCCTGCCTGGGAAGTGCAAAAAGAACTGGCCGCCATGCCTGGTTTCAGCAAAGCGGAAGGAACTTACGGCGCAGAAGAGAAGGCGATTGAAGACTTTAAAAAAGTATTGCTAATGGTCGCCGGTACGGCAGCTAAAAAGCAAATGGACGGTGAGTTGAACCTTGAAAATGAACAGGAAGTCCTCATGAATATCGCGGATATTATGATCGATGTGTTCGTTGCAGAATCTACACTTTTGAGGGTACAGCGGCTGGCGGAATTAGAGCAAAAGCCAGCAGACCAAGCCGTCTACGATGCCATCTTGAAGGTCTTCTTTACCGATGCAACGACCCGGATTAATAAAAACGCAACCGATGCTTTAGTTTCTTTCGCCGAAGGAGACCTGCTACGGACATTACTGATGGGACTTAAAAGGTTTACGAAGTATACGCCGGTAAATGTAAAACTGGAAAGGAGAAAAATTGCTGATGCTTTAATTGCGGCTAATGATTATTGCTTGTGATTCGTACACTTTTGATAACCTGTTAGCACTAGTAGAATAGTCGAGCAAAATAAAATTTGCTCGACTATTTCACTTTAGTAATGGTAAAACAATAACTTCATCATTTTGTGAGCGCCTCTTTTTGCGCCAGGCTTCGTTAAAAAGCCTCGTCGTCCGCCTGAGGAGGATGACTGCGTTTTTTGCCTTGCCTGACACCAAAATAGCCTGCTCAAAAACGCGAACTTATTATTTTACCATTACTTAGTTAATGATCAATAGCTCCAACGACTCTCTTCATAAATCCATTCAAGGCTGTCCTTTTATCCTTTCCCATTTCTACCTCTTTGTTCACTTCTAAAGCGCCGTACAGGTTGGATAGCATTTCCCCAATAACATCCAATTCCTCATCTTTTATTTGAGGAGCCTCAGATATTGCTTCTAAAGTTTCAATCGTTTCAAGTAGAAAGTCCTCGTCCCTTTCAGCTATAAAATCGACTATATGTTTAATTATCGGTAACCTCATGGACTAAATTTTTGAGTAGTTCAAATTTGTTAGTTTGAACTTGGTTTACAAAATTACCATCTTTGAAGGCAGCAAAAGTAGGCAGGTTAGTTACACTAGCTAGCTTTCGTGATTCAGGAAACTTCTCTGCATCAACAATGATAAACGAAGTATTTTCATTTTCACTCGCCAGTTTTTTAAATTTTGGTTTCATAATTCTGCAATTACCACACCATCCTGCCGAGTATTGCACTACTACGATTTCTTTACTGTCGACTATTTCCTTTAAATTATCTTGATTTAGTTCTGTTACCATTTTAGTGTGTATTAATTAAGTGTAATTGTAGATAAAGTTCAAAAACTTGCACGATCTGATTTTAATTGGAACCAAGATATGCAGCGACCCCTTCACGATTTGCGTTCATTGCTTCTTTGCCTTCTTCCCAATTTGCCGGGCAAACTTCTCCTTTTACCTGGAAATGTGTGTAGGCGTCCAAAATTCTTAGGTACTCTTCCACATTTCTACCCAATGGCATGTGATTGATCCCTTCGTGAAAAACCGTTCCCTCTTCATCGATGAGGTAGGTTGCGCGGTAGGTGACATTATCCCCATCCTTTAGTTCAACGCCCGTTTCCTCATCAAATCTGTGATTTGCAGTATCTAAAATACCAAGAATGTTTGCTAGGTTACGATTGCTGTCTGACAGTAAATTATAGGTAATTCCTTCAATGCCCCCGTTATCCTTTGAAGTATTTAACCAGGCAAAATGTACCTCTGCAGTATCGCAAGATGCTCCGATGACAATAGTGTTACGCTTATCAAATTCTGGCAGGGCCTCTTGAAATGCATGTAATTCAGTAGGACAAACAAAGGTGAAATCTTTTGGATACCAGAACAACAATACCTTCTTGTTATTCTGTCTTGCTTCTTCTAACACGTTGATTTTGATGGTGTCGCCCATCTCATTCATCGCGTTCACTTCAATATCCGGGAATTTTTTTCCAACGTATGTCATATCGATTATTTTTAATTTAACTGTCGAAACTACCATATTCATTAAATGTTTGGAAAAGAGGAGGAGGATATTGGGGAACTTGAAGTCTTAAAAAAGAATGGATAATGCTCTTTCAAGTAAAATTGAAAAATATAATTTGGCACATTCAACAATAATCCGCAGATGAAAGCCATATTTAGAAGAATTGCATAAGTATCAAAACTCCAAAAAATTCCTAGTTTTTACGCAGTATTGACAATGGCTGGAAGGAGTAAAAAATAGGCCCTTTCTTAATTACCAAAGTGGTCTAACCTAATAAATAAATATGATGCTGACATGAAGTCATAGACACCATGATTTCACTTCAATATTATTTCAAATACGGGTAATTGCAATGTAAGGTCAGAGAAATTCTTGCACCCTTTTCTAATGGTGAAAATCAAGATTCTACCAAGAACTTTTCATTTGAGTTAGCTCCTTGTACCGCGGAATTCTAAATAATTAACAAATGAATTCTAAAATTAGAAATTGCTTAAATTCTACCTTCTTTCGTGGTCAATTTTCTCATTTTCAACGAATCAAGTTAATATCTCCCCTTACTATTTCCTCCGAACCATCGAATAATTCGACAACAGCGAAGAAAGCATATACCCCCTGGGTAGCCGGCTCTCCTCCCTGGTAGTTCCCATCCCATCCAAAACGGCCATCCGCTGAAAAGTTTTCCAGTTGGTAGACCAGGTCTCCCCAGCGGTCAAAAACCATAAATCTTTTAACACCGGTAACATTATCACCACCATATAAAGAGAATAGATCATTCACCCCGTCGCCATTAGGAGTGAAAACATTGGGAGCAAAGATCCTTGTTTTGGTATCTACTTCGATAAAAAGTTCATCGATGACAGCGCAACCAAATTCGTCAAAAAGCTCCAGAGAGATCGTCACATCATTAGCGGGCCGGATATTGACGATTAAGGAATCGGGAAATACAATAGAGGAATCGGAAGCAGTCCAGATGATTTGGGTAGGTTGAAAATTGGGAATAGCCTGCAGGCGTACATTTTCACCCGCATTGATGGAAAAATCAGGGCCAAGGCTCAAGGTTAACCCTTTACTGCTTTCCTCCAATACAAAGTTAAGCGTGTCTGCACAACCGTTCACATCAGCGATGGTCAGCTCATAATTCCCTCCTTCCAATCCCTCAAAAGCATAGGGAAAGGTCTCCACAGTAACAGGTGTACCACCATTCAAAGATGCTGAAAAAGGGGCTATTCCTCCATTTATCCGAGGTAAAGCAATCGTTCCTCCTTCTCCCGAACAGGCAGAGGGTTGAATAACCTCACTTTCTACCACTAAATTTTGGTTATCCGTTAAAACAATACTGGCTGTATCTGTACAGGTGCTTTCATCCGTAATAATGAGC
>CAZHNG010000009.1:21353-44287 GCA_964533785.1 uncultured Saprospiraceae bacterium
TGGTAAGAACCGGCGACTGCTTCGGGAATAAGGGCCAAACCGTCGAAAGCATCATTATCCCAGTCATAGGTCACATTGCCGGTTGCTCCGGTTACAATAGCTTCGACAAAACCCGAATTTGGATCTCCGCATCCCGGGCTAGCACCTTCCAGTTGAAGGCTCAAAAAACACGAAGGCGTTGGCGGCCTTACGGTAAAAGAACAGGGAGAGGAGCAGCCGTCCGTATCCGTAACGGTGACCATATACATTCCAGGAATAAGGTCTTCGATCAGGACAACGCCCGAGGAATCTTCATTGATACCACCAGACAAACCATTCAGACCCGCCCAATTGATCGCGAAAGGAGCATTTCCTCCGGTAATGGATAATTGAGCGATCCCATCAGAAGCGCCGGTTGTTGTAACATCCTGCAGCACTTCACAATCCAATGCAATATCCGAATCAATGGCCAGTACGATACTATCCGTAACCATACAGCCCGCCGTATCCGTTACGGTTAGAAAATAGGTGCCCGCCGCTAAATTATTTGCATTAGCCAGATTATCAAGGCTATCGATATTCCAATCGTAATTGACCTCACCTTGTGCCCCCATTACTGAACTGATAATATTCCCTGCATTAGGATTGAAGCAATCAGGGTTTACTGCGCTTAACTCCAGTAACAAAGTACAATCAATAGGCCCTAAGGTGAAAATACATTCAGATTCACACCCCGCGTCATCAACCAGACTTACCGTATAAACGCCGTCCACTAAACTGGTAAAAGCAATAATAGAAGTGCCGTCACTAAGTAGTGATTGGGTAGTCGGGCCGTTAAGCTCTATTTGAAAAGGAGGAGTTCCTCCGGTGATATTAATCTGTGCTTCACCATCATTCCCCCCCATGGAAGGTTGATTGATAATCTGACAATCCAGTAGGGGTGGGTCAAAGGCAGCAAATTCCACGGTATCTGCTGCTACGCAGCCTGCCCCATCCGTTACGGTAAGCATATATTGCCCCGGTCCCAAACTGGTGACCTGGGCACGGCCATCAAGGCTATCGACATTCCAGTCATATACCGGTTGTCCGTTAGCACCTGCAATAACCGCTTCGATACGGCCGGAGTTGGGCGACACGCAAGTAGGTTCTTCTGGGCTGAGGGTAAGCTGTAAATCGCATAAAGATTCTGATATCATACTGCTGCAGGAAGCTGTACACCCGTTTGCGTCGGATAGAATAAAAGTATAATTCCCCGCTGCTAGATTCGGAATATCAATAACAGGCGTATTCAGGTTGATTAATGAGTCCGTTTGAGCATCACTGGTTCTTTCCCACAACACTTTAAAGGGAGCAACACCATTATCGATAACTTCTATCCGAACCTGACCGTCCGTCCCTCCGGCAGTGGTTACATTATTCGTTACGGTACAGCTAATGGAAGGATCGACAGGTGCAATGAGTTGCACGGAATCTTCAGCCATACAACCGGCAGAATCGGTTACCCTCACCTTGTAAAATCCTGCACTAAGGTTAGAGGGGTTTGACTGACCGTTAATGTTAATATCCCCCCAATCGTAATCGATATTGGTCCCATTCGCTCCATTTGTGATGACCTCGATTGCTCCCGAATTTTCATCGAGACAATTGGGATCCTGGGGCCTGAGTTCAATATCCAGGTTACAGGTGACCACGCCCAGGGTCACGGCGCAAGTCGTCATACACCCACTATCATCCGTTACCGTGATATCGTAAGTACCTGCTGATAGCCCTGAAATACCGACCGGGTTGCTCACATTATCTCTGACGACTCCACCAGGATTATCGGGACCGGTCCAGGTTAACGAATATGGCATCGCACCATCGCTAATAGAGATCGTTATTTCACCATCGGTGCTGTTGGGATCTGAGAGTTCCATACTCGCCTCGCAAGTAATGGCCAGAGGGATGGTCTGAATAATGGTAACAGTATCAGCAATTGTGCAATTCGCAGCATCAGTCACTGTTACGCTGTACTCTCCTGCCGCTAAGCCGGTAGCTAAGGTGTCACCGTCCAATCGATTGAGGTTCCAATCTATTTCATAGGGCTCTGCCCCGCCGGAGATCCCAATTTCGATGAGACCACTGTTAACCCCCTCGCAAAGAGCACTTTGTTGACGTAATACATCAATAGAAAGATTATCACTAATGGTTACCCGGGCGCTGTCTTCGAAGTTAGAATAGACCGGACACCCATTTTGATCTGCAACACTTACCAATTCAAAAGTGGTTGATGTGGAAATAAAACGGAAGATTTGCAACCCATTTTGAGCATTATTTACCGTAAAAATATCATTGCCGTCGGTGTACTCAACCACAAATGGACCTCCGGTCTGGGGAAGATTAAGGGTCAGGGTATCCTGAAAACTTGTGCAACTCTGGCAAGCAGAACAAGTGATTGACATATTGCTGGGCCCGATAGGAATAAAAGAAAACAAACCCGCATCCAAAAAGGATCGGCAGTCATCATATGCGATCCAATTGGTTGGATTAGATAAGCGTTGAACCCATTCCAGTTGGGATACTTCGTCCATTGGACCATTGTATTTGGTAAACCGGGTTACTCCACTGGTGGGAGCCATATTAAAACAAGGAACGACATCAGGATGTAACCCGGAATCTTGAGAATCCATTCCAAAAGCATTCCAGTCGCTTTTGGAATTGAAAGCAAATAATATTCTCCCATCATTATAATTAGCATCCTGATCGCCATTACAACAACCTTGAACCGTACCATTATCCCAATTGCCACCCTGCATAAAGAAGATCTGGTCGCCATTGTCATTGAAGTTGAGCGCATTCACTCCTAAAGCCTGAAAGCTCCATTCGTCATCAGGGCTAATGGCCACGTAATCATCATTTTGGGGAGGTAGTTCAAAAGTTATTACCGTTCCTGCCGGTATGATGTTAGTGCCGGTGCGTGTAACCCTTACAAACCCTTCCGTATTTCCCCAAAGGCCAGCAACTTCACGTTCCCAACCATTATCTGTTATATCAATTACCGTACCCGGTTCAATATCTTTAAAACAAATGAAGCTCACACGGTCTCTGCCTTGCAGGGCCCCCATACCTCCGGGCACACAATCTCCGACTACACCGCCTACATTAGACCCCAACTCAACGATGGCCAGGTCTCCGGGTTGTAAAATTGTTTGTGCTTCAGTCAAAACCAATGACAAGAAAAACAGGGGGACGAATAGGGACTTCCGAATCATAGGTTATGGTTGTTAGTAGCTCTTCGAATTTAAACGAGCATCAAAATTAAGTAGTACTCCTTTAGAAATGGAAATAGTTTTCATTTATTATCGAGATTAACACATTTTTATCCTTGAATGAATATTGAGTTCAAACCCATGTTAACTCATTGTTACTCTAAGGTTAAATAATCAGAAAAAGAGAAAATAGTAATATGCTTACATGGAATTGTATTTTAAAAAGGCGTTAAATAATCTTGTAGAATTTAAATATACAAAGTCCAGCATACTACAACTCAACGAGGATATTGAAACAGTGATTTTGCATTATAAATTGGGCAAAAACTATTTTTTAACTCAATAAAACTATTCTTCATGGGGATTTCCTACATTCGAGCCTTCGTATGTACCATTTTTTTCTTAAGCTCATTCGCAATTTTACAAGCCACAACTACTCCAACTGATGTTGGTAAACAAAGTAATGACCTAAGCCATTACTACCCAATTTACTCAGTTGACGATTGTGAAAACGATTTGCAGTCGATGCTACAAGCCATCATGGACGCGCAAACCTTGACGAACGTAATGAACATGAATTTTGGAGGCGTAAGTGCTTCCTTGATTACCGAAAACGGAGAAACTTACGATGTTTTTACAGGAGACGCAACGGCCGACTTTGCTATGGATGCCAGTTTTATGCTTGGATTATCCGATGCTTCGCAAACTGTGCTTTCGGCCATTACCCTTTTACTGCAGGAAGCCGAAGTTTTGAGTCTTGATCAACCAATTAGTAATTTCATTGATGTTTCTACTTTAACCAATGTTCCCGGAGACATCACGATAGAACAATTACTTCGCCATACCAGTGGGTTGGATAACTTTGCGGACGATGAAACTTACCGGTCCACTCTACTTTCCACCCCCGAAAGAATCTTTACCCCCGAAGAACTAACCGAGCTTTTCGTCGGTGAACCACAAGCCCCTGGTACTTTCAATTATTCAAATACCAATTTCTTGGTTTTAGGCTTGGTATTAGAGTCGGCCAATGGCGTTCTTACCCTGGAACAATCATTGGATCTCTTCCTTGAATTGGCTGACCTAGAAGGTTTTGCTTTCTATCCTGGGTCAGGTATGGACCCTGTGGGCCTTGCTTCTCTTTTCGTCCAACCGGAAGGAAGTAGTGTCGAATCACTTTCAAATCATGCTGCTGCTCTTACGGGTGCAAGTTTCCCTGGTAATATAATAGCTCAACCCAGCAAAGTTGCCAGGGTAATGAATGCTATTCAAGGGTTTGTCGATGCCGGAATTATCAGCGAAGAAAACTCCCGGCTATTAAATGACTTTAGACCCGTTGAGGGCCGATTGAGTCAAGCTTACGGCTTAGGCCTTGAACAATTTAACCTCGAAATAGACGGTGTGATTCTTCCATTTGTCGGCCATACTGGTAGCCTTAACTATAAAACAACCTTGCTTTACAGCGAAGATGCTGATATTGGCGTATTCGTATCAACCAATAACAGCCTTGCCAATGAGGCTGATGTACTAGAATTAGCCAGACAATTGATGGATGCAGCTATCGATGGTACTCAATATGCTCCGGAAAACTTCACGCTACAATTCCTCCACGCTTCTGATTTAGAAGGTGGCGTAGAAGCACTGGACAATGCACCTAACTTCGCCGCCATCATGGAAGCACTGGAAGCAGAAAATGACAATACCATCATCCTTTCTTCGGGTGACAATTACATCCCCGGGCCTTTCTTCAACGCTGCCGGCAGCAGTGACCTCAGAGGAGTGATCCAGGAAACTTACCAGGAATTCTTCAACGAACCCGGTTTAACCAACCTCAGAGAAACGGCCGGCCGTATTGATATTTCCATCATGAATTTCATTGGCTTTGATGCTTCAGCCATCGGTAACCACGAATTTGATGCCGGGCCAGACGCTTTCGCTGAGATTATCGGTACGGATATCAGAGGAGATGGATTGGGAGACGTCCGCTGGTTAGGTGCTCAATTCCCATACCTGTCCAGCAACTATGATTTCAGCACCGAAGGTGCATTAGCCGGATTGGCTACTACTGATCTTCTTTTGTCAAATACGGCCTTCCAGTCTTTACCTTCTGATCTGACGGCCGCCGCTGCTGCTCCAAAGATCGCTCCATCCACTGTTATTGAACGTGGTGGT
Source organism: uncultured Saprospiraceae bacterium (assembly GCA_964533785.1). Taxonomy (GTDB): domain Bacteria; phylum Bacteroidota; class Bacteroidia; order Chitinophagales; family Saprospiraceae; genus JANQRV01. Next base: position 26,750 of record CAZHNG010000009.1, read on the forward strand.
GAATTGATCGGAGTAATTGGTGCGACTACTCAAGTTTTAGAAACCATCTCTTCTTCTGGAAATATTACTGGTTTGACACCTACAGAAAATGATATGGTGGCCCTTGCCGGTATTATCCAACCCATCATTGATGCCATGGAAGAAGAAGGTATCAATAAGATCGCAATAGTTTCTCACTTACAACAGGAAGCACTAGAGCAAGAACTTGCTGGTCTGCTGAGCGGTGTCGACATTATCTTTGCCGGTGGTTCCGATGTGCTCAGAGCTCAGGAAGATGACATCTTGCGTCCCGGCGACGAAGCGGAAGGAATTTATCCTTTCACCACCACTAATGCCGACGGCGAACCCGTCGCAATTGTTGGATCACCCGGTGAATACAGTTATGTCGGCCGCCTGATCGTTGAATTTGACGAAAATGGTGTGCTTATTGAAGAATCTCTTTCCAATACAGACAACGGAATGTATGCTTCCATTGAGGAAGTCGTCGCCGATGTAGCTGGTGAGGATCCTTTTGCCTTAGGTACTAATGCGGAGTTAGTACAACGCCTAACCAACGCTATCGGTGAACTTGTCAATCAGCAAGATGGTAACATCCTCGGTAGAACCAACGTATTCCTGGAAGGCAGAAGAGAGCAGGTACGTACGCAGGAAACCAACCTGGGTAACCTGACGGCTGATGCCAACCTAGTCCTTGCCCAATCTTTTGATGAAACCGTTGAAGTTTCTTTGAAGAACGGTGGCGGTATTCGCGCTGCTATTGGCCAGATCGTGGAAGTAGCTCCCGGCGTTTACGAAACCGCTCCTCCTCAAGGCAACCCATCCGTCGGTAAAGAAGTAGGTGATATTTCTCAACTAGACGTCGTTAACTCTTTGCGTTTCAATAATGGGTTGTCTTTGTTGACTTTGAACATGGAAGAGTTTAAAGCGGTACTTGAACACGCTTTCGCTGAGACTTCCCCGGGAAATACCCCTGGTCGTTTCCCACAGGTCGGAGGCTTTAGCGTAACCGTTGATACCTCGATGGAAGAAGGCAACCAGGTCACCGATGTATTTTTGATCGATGAAGATGGCAATCCAACCGAACAATTGATCGACGGTGGCGAGATCATTGCCGAAGAGGGCCGCACCATCCGTATCGTTACGCTAGACTTCCTGGCAGGCGGTGGAGACGGTTATCCATATGACGCCTTTTCTCAGGCAAATCCAACCAGGGTAAATAGAGTAGATCTTGGGGATGTATTATTTGATGACGGTCAGGCTACTTTTGCTGATCCCGGTTCCGAGCAGGATGCTTTGGCCGAGTTCTTGATCTCCAACACTTTGGAAACGCCCTACGCAGAAGCCGAAACACCTGCTGAAGAAGATCAAAGAATCATCTTCGCAGGTGAAGCAGAACCATTCACGCTACAATTCCTCCACGCTTCTGATTTAGAAGGTGGCGTAGAAGCACTGGACAATGCACCTAACTTCGCCGCCATCATGGAAGCACTGGAAGCAGAAAATGACAATACCATCATCCTTTCTTCGGGTGACAATTACATCCCCGGGCCTTTCTTCAACGCTGCCGGCAGCAGTGACCTCAGAGGAGTGATCCAGGAAACTTACCAGGAATTCTTCAACGAACCCGGTTTAACCAACCTCAGAGAAACGGCCGGCCGTATTGATATTTCCATCATGAATTTCATTGGCTTTGATGCTTCAGCCATCGGTAACCACGAATTTGATGCCGGGCCAGACGCTTTCGCTGAGATTATCGGTACGGATATCAGAGGAGATGGATTGGGAGACGTCCGCTGGTTAGGTGCTCAATTCCCATACCTGTCCAGCAACTATGATTTCAGCACCGAAGGTGCATTAGCCGGATTGGCTACTACTGATCTTCTTTTGTCAAATACGGCCTTCCAGTCTTTACCTTCTGATCTGACGGCCGCCGCTGCTGCTCCAAAGATCGCTCCATCCACTGTTATTGAACGTGGTGGTGAATTGATCGGAGTAATTGGTGCGACTACTCAAGTTTTAGAAACCATCTCTTCTTCTGGAAATATTACTGGTTTGACACCTACAGAAAATGATATGGTGGCCCTTGCCGGTATTATCCAACCCATCATTGATGCCATGGAAGAAGAAGGTATCAATAAGATCGCAATAGTTTCTCACTTACAACAGGAAGCACTAGAGCAAGAACTTGCTGGTCTGCTGAGCGGTGTCGACATTATCTTTGCCGGTGGTTCCGATGTGCTCAGAGCTCAGGAAGATGACATCTTGCGTCCCGGCGACGAAGCGGAAGGAATTTATCCTTTCACCACCACTAATGCCGACGGCGAACCCGTCGCAATTGTTGGATCACCCGGTGAATACAGTTATGTCGGCCGCCTGATCGTTGAATTTGACGAAAATGGTGTGCTTATTGAAGAATCTCTTTCCAATACAGACAACGGAATGTATGCTTCCATTGAGGAAGTCGTCGCCGATGTAGCTGGTGAGGATCCTTTTGCCTTAGGTACTAATGCGGAGTTAGTACAACGCCTAACCAACGCTATCGGTGAACTTGTCAATCAGCAAGATGGTAACATCCTCGGTAGAACCAACGTATTCCTGGAAGGCAGAAGAGAGCAGGTACGTACGCAGGAAACCAACCTGGGTAACCTGACGGCTGATGCCAACCTAGTCCTTGCCCAATCTTTTGATGAAACCGTTGAAGTTTCTTTGAAGAACGGTGGCGGTATTCGCGCTGCTATTGGCCAGATCGTGGAAGTAGCTCCCGGCGTTTACGAAACCGCTCCTCCTCAAGGCAACCCATCCGTCGGTAAAGAAGTAGGTGATATTTCTCAACTAGACGTCGTTAACTCTTTGCGTTTCAATAATGGGTTGTCTTTGTTGACTTTGAACATGGAAGAGTTTAAAGCGGTACTTGAACACGCTTTCGCTGAGACTTCCCCGGGAAATACCCCTGGTCGTTTCCCACAGGTCGGAGGCTTTAGCGTAACCGTTGATACCTCGATGGAAGAAGGCAACCAGGTCACCGATGTATTTTTGATCGATGAAGATGGCAATCCAACCGAACAATTGATCGACGGTGGCGAGATCATTGCCGAAGAGGGCCGCACCATCCGTATCGTTACGCTAGACTTCCTGGCAGGCGGTGGAGACGGTTATCCATATGACGCCTTTTCTCAGGCAAATCCAACCAGGGTAAATAGAGTAGATCTTGGGGATGTATTATTTGATGACGGTCAGGCTACTTTTGCTGATCCCGGTTCCGAGCAGGATGCTTTGGCTGAGTTCTTGATCGCCAACACTTTGGAAACGCCCTACGCAGAAGCCGAAACATCTGCTGAAGAAGATATGCGTATCATTTTCTCCACTGCAGAGCCTACTAATCAGGCACCAAATGCAGTATTTACTGCTGACCCAACTATGGGTGACGTGCCTTTAGAGGTGATCTTTGATGCTTCTGGTTCTATTGACTCAGATGGAATGATCGTTTCTTACGACTGGGATTTTGGTGACGGAACCACCGGTTCAGGAATTACCACTACACATATTTACGACGAACCAGGAACTTATACGGTAACGTTAACCGTAACTGACGATGACGGTGCAACCGCCACTGCTACCCAAACCATCGAAGTAGAAATAGGCGAAACAGGTACGGCAAGAGTACAGATCATTCACAATGCCGATTCGGAAACGGTAAGGGTTTTGGTAAACGGAGAGGAATTCTTACCAGAACTGGCTTACAGAACAGCTACACCTTACGTGGATGTCCCCGCAGGAACTCCGCTTGAGATTTCACTGGTTCCGGTTAATCCATTTTCTCGTTTCCCGGATCCTGTTACGACTACCGTAACTTTCGCAGCAGATGAAACTTATGTGGTGATGGCGTACGGTACTTTTGACGATGCCGACGACTTCCCCGTAGAAGTAGGATTATTTGAAGGGGCAGTTGAAAACGTAGGCGATCAAGAAGTTGCGATCCAGTTTTTCCACGGCTCGAATGATGCTGGTGATGTTGATATTACCTTGGAAGACGGCTCCGTATTATTCGACGACGTTACTTACGGTGGTTTTGGTGCCAGTTATTTGGTCGTCCCTGCTGACAGGTATACCATTAACGTTACGCCAGCTACTGACAACAGCAACATTGTAGCAACCTATTCTGCCGGATTCTCCTTCTGGAAACGCAGATCAGCGGTAATCTTTGCTTCGGAGTTATTAGGAGATGGTACTTTCCAACCGTGGGTAGCTCTATCCAACGGAGGTACTTATCCATTAACCCGTTTGACGGAATTTGGAAGACCGGAAGTACTTGCCCAAAATATATCTGGTTGGAATGAGTCGTTCAAAGCGCTACCAAATCCGGCTTATGATTTAACCCGCGTTTCTTTTGAGTTGCCAGAAGCAAGTTCCAGAACGATATTATCTGTTCATGGCGTAGGCGGTAAAGTACTAAATGTTTACGACTACGGACAATTGGTAAAAGGAGAGCATATTTTTGATATCGACCTGAGCAATTTTGCGGCGGGTACGTACTATTTGCAATTGCGCTCCGATAGAAATGCACAAACGTTACCATTGATTATCACTAAATAGATCAGTTGTAATAAACTGATCATTGTAAAAAAGGGAATCACCTAAAATCAGGAAGTACCATCTTAAGCATGGTACTTCCTTTGTTTTTGTTGAAATAAATATTACTTTTGCACTTCATTTTAAAACGGGAAAAATTTAAATATTTTCCCAATGAAAAAAGCGCCAAATGCATATGGATGCTTTAAAGCAATTTTCCATTCCAATCAAAGGATTGAAAGGAGGTATATCAGCGTACGATTTTCTTATCGACAGTAAGTTTTTCGAATGTTTCGAGGACTCTTTGATAGAAGAGGGTAAAATTCATCTGAATTTCACTATTGAGAAAAGACCTGATTTTTTTGAATTATTGTTTGACTTTAAAGGGACGATCAAAGCAGCCTGTGACCGTTGTCTTACTGAAATTGATCTTCCTATAAGCGGAGAAGAGCGATTGTTATTGAAATATAGTTACGAGGAGGTTGATGAAGAACCGGAAGTGATTTACGTTTTACCAGATGCCCCGCAGCTTAACATCGCAAAGTATGTTTATGAGTTCATCACTCTTGCCATACCGATCGTAAAAGTTTTTGATTGTCAAGCAGAAAAGCCCTATCCCTGTGATCAGGAAATGTTGAAATACCTGGAAGTAAAATCTGATGATTACAATAGCGAGCAAAAAAATCCCGCGTGGGATGAACTAAAAAAATTAAATTTATAATTATAAATACCTTAGGCGATGGCACATCCAAAGAGCAAAATATCGAAAATGAGAAAGCGCAAGCGCAGAACGCATTATAAAGCGGCTGTGCCTAAAATTTCAACTTGTCCTACTACCGGCGAGACCCACATGCGTCATAGGGCCTATTATGATGCTGAAGGGAATATGTATTATCGTGGGAGACTGGTTGTCAAAGCAGAATACGATATTGACGAATAGTAATGGTTGATTGAAACTATGTTGCATATAAAATTGAGCTCCTATCTGATGTAGAAAGATTAGGGGCTTTCTCATTTTTGGCAGATCCCATTAAATTCGGATTTAAAATTGTAGTATTGTCATTGATTACCACAATAAAACTTACGCAATGAAGAAAATATTCAACACAGAAAAAGCACCATCACCAGTAGGACCTTATAATCAGGCCGTTGCCTATAATGGCATTTTGTACGTTTCCGGTCAAATTGCTATAGACCCTACTACTGGTGACCTCATAACAGGGAATATTGAAGCAGAGACCAATCAGGTCATGAAAAACATCGGAGCAATTCTTGATAATGCAGGATCTTCTTACGAGCAGGTGTTGAAATGCTCTGTCTTTGTTTCTGATATGAATAATTACGGACGGATTAACGCTGTGTATGCTGAATATTTCGACGAATCAACGGCTCCGGCACGAGAATTGGTAGAAGTAACCAATCTGCCGAAGTTTGTCAACGTTGAGATATCAGTGATTGCCGCTTTATAGCCTTAGCATTTCCCAATTTAGGGAACTTTCTTTTCAATGAAATCGTATCCAAATCGTATTTTTGTTCTATGATATACCGACGTTGAAGTGGTTTGGGAAGCCCAGCCATCTACAAGACGGTATATACTGATCGAAGTAAGTTTGGGAAGCCCCAAACCACTTTGCGTCAAGTATAATTTACTATTCATTTAAGATTCAAATGCGTCCTTGTTAAATACTAGAAGCTATCTGATTTCCATCAACATAACGCTCAAGCGTCTAGTGGTTCTCAGGTCTTAACAAAGAATTTTTATCCGCCATGAGCGACAAAAAACAAGTACTTTCCTGTATCCAACCGACCGGACATATGCACTTCGGAAACTATTTCGGAGCCGTAAAAAACTGGGTAGACCTTCAGGCTGCGTATGATTGCATCTATGGAATTGTAGATTATCATGCTATTACGATGCCTTACAATCCAAAAAAGTTAAGGGAAAACACCTGGGACCTGACTTTCAACCTGATCGCAGTAGGGATAAAGCCGGAGAATATTTTTATCCAATCCTTAATTCCGGAGCATACGGAATTGTGCTGGATATTCAACGGCTTTACTTCTTACGGGCAATTAACCAGGATGACCCAGTTCAAAGACAAAAGTCAACAATCAAAAGAAAAAGGTAAAGATGGTTTTATTTCTGCCGGTTTGTTTGACTACCCGGTTCTTCAGGCCGCCGACATCCTCATTTACCAGGCTGATTACGTTCCCGTCGGAAAAGACCAGGAGCAACACCTGGAACTTTCCAGAAACATCGCTGAGCGGTTTAACAATCAGATGAAAAAGGAATACTTCAAATTGCCGGAACCGCTTTTTACAGAAGTACCCAAAGTGATGTCTACTGCTGACCCAACACGTAAAATGAGTAAAAGTGCCGGTGAAAAACACTACATCAATATTTTCGCCGAGGAAGCCCGGATTAAAAAGCAGATCCGATCGGCCGTTACGGATACCGGAGAAGCCACCAACGGGCAGATGAGTCCTGGCATTGAGAACCTGTATAGCCTGCTACGGGCAGCCGGAAGCCAAGAGGTACACGATCAGCTACTCGATGACTTTCAAAAGGGGACGTTGAAATACGTAAATTTAAAAGACGCTGTTGCAGAAGCACTCATCGGGCTTAGCTCCGAGTTCCGGGCAAAAAAGTCGGCATTGATTGAAAACAAAAAGGAGGTGAAGAAACAAATAAAAGCATCCTCAGCGGCAATCAGGGAAAAAGCCCGGCAAACATTGAGGGAAGTCAAAGATTTAGCTGGCCTTTTGAATTAAATAAAGTTCACTACGCAGATATATTTACGGATAAAAACAAAAAGCTTGGGTAAATGCTATTTCCTAATACTAATTTTCGGGTTGGCAAGCTTGAATAGCTTTGGCCAGGACGATGAGTATTCCTACGGTGAAGAAACCGGTTCAATAGAAGATGAATATTGGAATTCTGATATAAGAAAGCAAAGATTTGACCGCGAAAAATGGGAAGCATTAACCCAAGACATCGATTACACTGAGCCGGAAAGACAGTCGACGAATCCACAATCATCCTTTCCGGCATTTTTGGTAAGCTTATTAAAAATACTGGCCATTGTAATTGTGGTGATTATAGTTGCAGTTTTGCTTTTCTATTTGTTGGGGGTAGTTTCAGCCCCTAAAAACAAGCAGATAAAAAAAGGAACGGTCAGTGCGATAAGTCTCGAGCATATTGAAGAAAATTTAGTTGAATCCGATTTACCATCATTTATACGGCGAGCCTTGCAAGAACAGAATTTCGCTTTGGCCATCCGGTTGTACTATTTGAACATTTTACAAGCGATGACGCGGAAAAAGATCATCACCTGGAAAAAAGATAAAACCAACCAGGATTATTTGAACGAATTAAATAGTTCATCCTTTAAGAGCCCGTTTCAAAAAGTAACGGCTATATTTGAACGAATTTGGTACGGAGACCGGCCTTTAGCAGAGGAAGATTTCAAGGCTATAGAGCATCAGTTTAAAAGCCTGGTTGATGAAATTGACCGTCACCAGCCCTAACCTTTTCTTGGACAGCAATAGCAATGCAAAAAAATCGTCTACTCATTATCGGTATTGTTTTCTTGGTTCTGATCGGCATGACCTTGCTTTTTGGGAACAGAAAAAAACGTGTGAATTGGCGAGAGACTTACGCTGACGACAGCATGCAGCCTTACGGAACAGAAGTTTTATTGGAATTATTAAAATCGTATTTTGAAGGCAAAGAATTGGTTCGTTTGGAAGAAAAGCTGGAAAAGTCTCTACCCAAAAAAACCAATGAAGCAACCAGTTACTTATTTATTGGCTCGGGATTATGGCTAGATAGTCTGGATGTGCAACAGCTCTTAGCGTATACTAGATCAGGAAATACTGCCCTGATAGCCAGCAAAGCTATTCCTGATAAATTGATCAAAGCACTCTACAGTAGCAACTATATTTGTGATGAGTATTGGGGAGGATATGATAACCGGACCAGGCGGGATGTTAAAATGTCCCTCAAACATCCAAACTTCAGTGAGGACAGTGCAAGTTTTTCCTATATAGCTTTTGGTGAAAAGGAGTTCAATAGCTGGGCCTACATTGACGAGGCCTACCTGTGCAACGAATACGGTGAAGGTATGCTTTCAATAGGTATGGTGAATGACAGTTTAACTAACTTTGTTAAGATTAACCATGGTGCCGGAGCTATCTATTTACATACCAATCCGGTTTGTTTTACAAATATCCAGTTGCTGGATTGGGATAAGATGGATTATATCAACGCTGTTTTATCACACTTTCCAGAGGGCACTATCTACTGGGACAGCCACAGCCAGATACCCGAGTACGCAGTAAATCCTGCCCAAGGGCCAAGACTTAGCCGTGAGAATCCACTACAGTATATTCTATCACAACCTCCTTTGGCCTGGGCCTGGTATATTTTACTCGGTCTGGGATTAATTTATTTGTTTTTTAGATCAAAAAGGCGGCAGCGGATTATTCCGGTATTGGAAAAAAACGAAAACACGTCCCTGGAGTTCTTAGCTACGATCGGGCGTTTACATTTCTTACGCAACAGCCATAAACAACTCGGCGTAGAAATGGTACGCTTGTTCAAAACGTTCATTAAAAGACGGTATCAAATACAAGGTCAGCATATTGGAGAAGAAGCCGTAGAAAGGCTAGCCGCCCGCTCCCAAATGTCAAAAGAATCTATCCGGAAAATATTAATGCTCGGAAATAATATTGAAACAGCCAGCTTTGTTTCCGAGAACACTTTAATTAACTTTCATAACGCTTTGGACGACTTTTACAAAAACTGTAAATAAAGATATGGAAAATCACGAAGGTTATTTACCCAAAGAAGAAGAGGATCCCGGTTTAAATCAGTTTTCTTCTGATAGAAATATTGAAAGAGGAACCAACATTGATCTGCAGCGCGTTTATTTGTCCGTAGAAAGGGTAAAAGAAGAATTGAGAAAAGTAATTATCGGCCAGGAGGATCTGATAGAATTATTGTTGATAACATTACTCTCCGGAGGCCATGCTTTGATCGAAGGAGTGCCCGGGATTGCTAAAACCCTAACGGCCAAGCTGATGGCGCAGTCTTTAGACATTGGGTTTTCACGTATCCAATTTACGCCCGACTTAATGCCAAGCGATGTGTTAGGGACTACTATTTTCAATATGCAGACTTCTCAATTTTCTTTCAATAAAGGACCCATTTTTTCTAATATCGTACTCATTGACGAAATTAATCGCGCGCCAGCAAAAACCCAAGCCGCCCTTTTTGAAGTTATGGAAGAATACCAGGTAACGGTTGACGGGCAAACCTACCCGATGGAATTTCCATTCTTTGTGATTGCCACCCAAAACCCCATTGAACAAGAAGGCACCTACAAGCTGCCGGAAGCTCAACTTGATCGTTTTTTGGTAAAAATTATTATCGATTACCCCAACCTCGAGGAAGAACGTGCTATTTTGTACCGTTTCCGCAATGACTTTAAAGTAAATCTAAAACACGACGTAAAAAGTGTTATTGATGTGGAAGACATCAAATTCTGCCAGCAACTGATCGAACAAATCCACATCAAAGACGAGTTGTTACACTATATTGCTGCTATTATTCACGACACCCGAAATAACGGGGACTTGTTCCTGGGAGCCTCCCCAAGAGCCTCACTTGCTATATTAAAGACCGCCAAAGCAATGGCTGCCGTTAATGGAAGAGACTTCGTTATCCCCGAAGACATTAAATCGATGGCTTACCCCGTATTAAATCACCGGGTGATTTTAATGCCCGAACGAGAAATGGAAGGCTACAACACCAAAGATGTTATTAATGACATCATCGAAAAAATCGAGGTCCCGAGGTAATCTTTCCACAAGAAAAATCTACGATCCTTCACCTTAACTTGCAGAAAAGAAAGAATCTTTATTTTGCAGAAAATTGCAGAGCATGAAATCAGTCTTCTTACCGTTGCTGGCTTGTTTTGGCCTTACTACATTGGTTATGGGCCAGGGATCGGGTATTCCTTTGGGTAACCAGGCTTACCAGATTCTCGACAGATTGTCCATAAAGACAGACATTGCCACTCCATTTCATACCAGTTTGAAAAACTTTGAACGCAGAGACGTCATTGCTTTTTTGTCTAAACTTGACACCGCCGGAGTTGCTTTATCCGCTCAGGATCAACAAGACCTACAATTTATTTACGACGATAACAACGAATGGCTGGCTCTTACGGATTTCCCCACTACCCTGGCCGGTGAAAAGGTTTTTTTATCCTCTTCCGGAGAAAAGCTGACCCAGATGGAAGCCAGTCTGAGGAGTGCTAAATATCGTGAAAGTCAAAAGCCTTTTTTGAACTATTTCTACCAGACGCCCGCCAATTTCTGGGAGGTGAATGAAAAGTATTTTCACTTGCGAGTCAATCCATTATGGAATTTGCAACTAGCCGAAGCCCAAAATGATGAAGACTGGATCTACCTGAACCGGCGCGGCTTTGAAGCTAGGGGTGGTATCGACGACCGTATTTACTTTTACCTGAATTTACTGGAATCCCAGGCCAGGTTTCCGGATTACGTCAGGCAATTTATCCGCGAATTCAGAGCAGTCCCGGGTCAGGGGCTGTATAAAAGATACCAAAATAGTATCCTCGGCTTTGAGGATGGAAATGACTATTTGAATAGCCAGGGATACATGAGTTTCAACTTTTCCAAACATGCGGGTATGCAGTTTGGCTACGGCAGAAACTTTATCGGAAACGGCTACCGGTCACTATTGCTTTCGGACTTTTCCAATAATTACTTGTACCTGAAGCTCAACTGGAAAGTATGGAAGTTTCATTACCAGAATATTTTCGCAGAACTATCGGCAAGTTCAGCCAGTGGAGTGAGAGGAGATAACCTGGTACCCAAAAAATACATGGCCACCCACCATTTGAGTTTTGATGTATCGCCCAACTTAAATATCGGGGTTTTTGAATCAGTTATTTTTAGTCGTGAAAATCAATTTGAATTTCAATATCTGAATCCGATTATTTTCTACCGCGCTGTTGAGCATGGCCTCGGAAGCCCGGATAATGTTATCCTAGGAGCCGACATCAGATGGGATTTCTTAAACCATTTCAGAGCCTATGGCCAAGTACTGATCGACGAATTTAAATCTGAAAATGTGTTTGGTGGCAACGGCTGGTGGGGCAATAAATTTGCCTTTCAGGCCGGCTTAAAATACATTGATGCTTTCGGTATTGACCACCTTGATCTACAAGCGGAATTCAATAGTGCCCGCCCGTATACTTACACCCACAGAGACAGTACTTCCAGTTATACCCACTATAACCAACCGCTGGCTCATCCACTAGGTGCTAATTTTCAAGAACAACTCCTGCGGATACGATATCAGCCCTTTAAAAAATGGATCGCAGAAGCCCGGATCATCGCAGCCGAATACGGAGAAGATCCTAACGGGCTCAACTACGGAAGCAATCTATTATTGCCCAACAGCACGCGCGTACAGGACTTTGACAACGAGATCGGCCAGGGCATTAATACCCAAACGACCATCATTGGTTTAAATCTGAGCTACCAATTAGCTCATAATGTTTTCCTCGATGCCAACTATTTTTACCGCAATAGCAATATTATCGACAATAACCTGGATTTAATCACACAGTATATTGGCGGAGGAATACGGGTTAACTTAGCCCGGGAATACCATGATTTCTAGGTTTCCAGAAACTGAACTTATTCGATATAATGGTAAGACTGTAATAAAGGCGATAACTCAATAAGTCTATCAGCAAAATATTTTCCATTCTCTAAGGAATCTAGTTTTGCGTAACTGCTTTTCGCCTTTTTTTTCTCCCCTTCTATGAGATAACCGACTACTCTTATATATTCCACCCAAGCCTTATTGGATGGAAACACCTCTTCTTTTTTAGTGATTTTTTTGAGTTCTTTTCTAGCTTTTTTGAACTGGTTCCAGTACATGAGATTCAAAGCACTTCCAAGTTTTGCTTTTTGCTCCAATTCAAGGTTTTCTGCTTTTCTCTCCGCACGTTGATAATAAAAATTACTTTTTTCCAAGAGAATGAAATGACCGTCTCCGGAAAGCAGCTCCGCATTATCTTGATAAGCTTTCCCTAATTCAAAATTGGCAATAGGATCCATCTTGTCAGCCTGCCATTTCACCAGACTTTGGTAGATCGTAGAATAATCCGCAGGAAATGATAAGAGTAAATCCATCATTTCCTCCGCACTTAACTCTACTTCCACTTTTATTAGTACGTTCTCAAAGGCGTCAACAATAATTTGGGTGGGCAAGACTTCTACTATAAATTTTCGGACGATTTTACGGTTATTTAAAGCATCAATTCGTACCGGAATAAAATCTTTCATGATCCGGCCGACCTGCTCTTTACTCCACACCCTATCTTCCATCGCTTTGCTCACATTTATTCCAGACGCCCAAAAGTCGATGAATATTAATTTATTTTGCTCCAGTGCAGCAGTTTTAGCCTCTTCTAGAGACTTGTACCACTCAATACTGTTCGCAGATACCGCATTTGTAAAAGAAAAAAAACAGAATAGAAACATTATATTTTTCATACTTCCAGAAGCTTTTCTTCTTCTAAATTAAGGGACGAATGGTCAACAATTGACTTCCAGTAGTACTTTTAACAATTATTTAGTAAGAAAGATTTACTCATACCGGAGTGATTCGATAGGATCCAACCGAGCAGCTTTGAGCGCCGGATAAAGACCGGAGATCAACCCAACCACCGTACAAACAATCAATGCCAGGGTAATCCAAAGCCAGGGAAACAGAAAGTTACCTCCCATCAAATAGGTGACAATATTACCAACTAAAACCCCCAGTACAATCCCCAGTAGACCTCCAATGAGGCTTATCACTACCGCTTCAGAAAGAAATTGGGTAAGAATGGCATTTCGGGTTGCACCAATGGCCTTACTGATACCGATCTCACGTGTACGTTCTGTGACGGAAACCAACATTATGTTCATCAATCCGATAGCAGCTCCCAGTAGAGTTATGAGTCCGATACCAACTGCTGCCAAACGCAGGTAGACCGTATTTTCTTTTACAACATCAATCAGGCTGTCACTTTTCGTTATTTCGAAATCGTTTTCTTCAGCAGCACGCAATCCCCTTACATTACGCATAACGGCAATAGCCCGCTCTATTCCCTGGTCTACTTTGGAGGCATCGTTCACTGAGACATATAATCCATAGTCCGTTCTTTGTGTTCCAAAATACCGCTTGCCCAATTGCAATGGGATCAAAATCCGCCGGTCGTCACCATCATTTTGGGAAGTTCCCCGCTTTTTCAGGACACCAATGACCTTTAATTTAATGTTTCCTGCCGAGATGATCTTGTCCATGGCAAACTCTGCCCTACCGTCAAAAAGCCGGTTTAAAACTTCATCTCCTAGTAAACAAACCGGTGCCCCATTTTCTATTTCTCTTGTGGTAAAATTTCGCCCAATGGCAATCTCATATTTCCTGGCATTCAGATAGTTCTCATTAATCCCCAGGATCAGCGCATTGGGGTCCGTTTCTTTGTCCTGGTACTTTATCTCGGCCTGGCCAGAACAAAATATAGAAACCGATACCCGGGCGGGAAAATCATATTTGTCTTTAAATTCCTGTGCCTGGCGAAAAGAGATTGGCTCTCCTCTTTTCGACCGCCGGCCACCCCGGCTTCCAAACACACCTTCTCCTTTGGGATTAATATCAAAAGCATTAACTCCCAAATAGGCCATTTGACTGTTGAGCGAATAGATTGCACTGTCAATGGCTGTCAAAATACCAACCAGAGCCATTATACCAAAAGCAATAATGATCAAAGTTAATATTCCACGTAATATATTTGAGCGCACTGCCCTTATAGCCAAATTGATATTTTCGAATATACTCATACTGAAAGATAAAGCGTTTTAGACCAAATGTGAAACTATAAAACCTGGCTATATCGGATTACTTTCTTGGATGAATGGCAGGAAATGTTAGACAGATGGAATTACAGATTGGGGCGGCATAAAAATAAAGGTGTTTTATGCCACCCTAAAGAGGGTCTTGCCCTTATAATAAGCTGAAGTACTTACCCTGCGATCTTCACTTCTTAATCGGAGTCAATTGGTAGCCTGCTTCTCGCAGCAAGTTAATTACTCCTTTTTCTCCACCCAGGTGCCCCGCTCCAACGGCAAACAAAGTTGGCGACTGCATCATCATATTCTGCATGACAGGTATCCAGTTCAGATTTCTATTGATCAGTAAGAGGTTTTCGTAACGCCCGATCCCTTCTTCATCTGCTTTCATCATCTTCTGCATCCCTTCAATGTCCTGAGTCTTATAGAGATTAACCAATTCATCGAACTCATCTTGATCAGAGCCACTATTTTCCTGAATAGCCTGCAGGAGCATTTTAGCCTGGACGCGGTAAGGGATACTGTCAAACAAACTCATTTGATATTCTGCTGTTTCCAGGCCACCAATTTCTTTCTCCTCTTCTTTGGCCATACTCATCAACTCCATTTCGTAAGAAACAACTTCTCCCGGCTGACTCTGCATGGTTAGTAGATCTTCAGAGGTTAACGCAGATAGAAACATGGGCTTAATGCGATCTAAAAACATCAGCGGCAACCCCACCTTTTCAAAATGTTTTTCAACGATGGTGTATTCTTCGTCATTCAACAAATCCTTCAGCGTAGTATCGTTTTTCATGAAAGCTTGCATCATTAGAGGCATCATTTTATTGAAATCGGTCATATCTTCCATATTGATTTCAAAAGTGATCCTGTTGACCTTTCCGAAAGCATTCTTAAAACCATCGGGTAATGCGTAATCCTCTTTCCCGATCATGTGGATAGTTCCAAAAAGGAAAGACGGACTTTCCAGGTCGTTTCCTGATATCTCCCACAATAAAGCAGATTCATTAAGTGTTTTTTGCGAAGATTCAACCGGCTTTTCCGCAGCTACCTGTGCTTCCTGAATAGCGTAGAAACCTAAAAAAAATGTGGCAAACAGCAATATCTTTTTCATCATTTACTTTATCTATTAAATTTGACTTTTTATTCAAGCCATGGAATTTGAAATTTGATTATTATCCGAACAACAACATAAGCTACCATTAAAAACGGCACAAAAACTTCCTTATTTTGCCTTTTCAAACTTATGACCTTGATTGTTTGGTTAAAATATAAGTCTAAAACATAGGGGCGGGTAGGTAGTTCAAATTTCAACAAAATATTCCCTAAGTAATTAGACTTTTGACGTTAAGTAAGTGGGTTTTGGTGTCTTTGTGATTTTGTGGCAAAAAACTATTCTAAAAGCGAGAATCGCTGGCCAATAACGTAAATACCAGTTGTGTTAACCAACGATCATCTGGACTGCTCCGCCAACCATTCCATAATCGTCACCGCCTTTCCATTTATCATTACCGGCTTCCCATCATAGTCCAGTTTACAGTGGTTAGCATGTGAATAGATCCACGACCAATGGCCACTATATTGGTAGTTTTCGCCGCCAAAGAAGCCGGTAATGTCAACCACATGGTCATAATAGGAAAAGTATACATCCGGAGCACCGGCAGCGATCAGCCGTTTGTAAACGGGGACTACCGTTTGGTCTGGCGGGGTAACCGGATCGTCCTTGGAATGAATAAACCAGATAGGGACATTTTTGATACTTTGAATTTGTTCATCCGAGATGTATTCAGCATTGTAAGCCAAGGCACTCGGAAAACCCGCTGCAAAATAATCGGGGTACAACAGGATCAATTTCAAAGTCATGTATCCACCATTGGAGCAGCCGCCCAGATAAATACGATCGGTATCGATATTGGGGTGATCAGCGACGTAGTCTTTGATCAAAGCCATCAGGCCTTCGTTGTAGATGTCGTTCTCTCTGCCGCGAGTCGTTACACCTTGCGCATTGTGCATCCAGGCTCCCGGGCACTGCGGTACCAGCACGTAAGCACCACCAAAAATACGCTGGATTTCGTCGGAGGCGTAGTTCGCGGCACGATTAGCGACCAACGGAATGGTCGGGTCCGTCCCCCCTTCTCCACCTCCGTGCAGCCAGATGATCAACGGCACTTTCCGATTACCTGTTTCAGGAACAAAAGAAGCATAAGACATCGTTAGATCATCATCATAGACGTATCTTCCCGAAAGATCGAATTGATCAATAATGGGCATGATCCGGTCACGCTCTTTATTCCACAACTGATGGGTTGAGGTATTGGTAATCGACAATTGGTAATCAACCCAATTATTACCGCGGCATTGGTCATTACGTGTATACTGAATGGGAGAGGCGATCGGAACGTTAGGGCCTACGAATAGAACTAAAGTAATATATTTTCCACTATCGACGATATCGCCTTTTGCATCAGAAACATAAGCATAAATGACTGCTCGTGCTCCGGCAGCTAGTGCCGGCGAAAGATCTGTACAAGGTGTGCTGCGCTTAGCGGTCACTACAAAATCGTCTTTATTCACTGTCGAAACCGGTTCTTCCAGGGAAAGAATGACTTTACTCACCGCTGGCCCCCAATCGTATCCTTCAATGACGACTATGTATTCGTTGCCTTCAGAACTTTCCGGAATACGGGCACATGCGGTAGCCAAAAGACCGGAAAAGAAAAATGTAGCTGTTAAGGCCATCCAAAAAAAAGTTGGTTTTTTCATAGTTGTAGTTCTGTTTTAATTGAATATTAAAAGTCTCTATTAACCTCAATATTAATCCCGCTTCATTCTGGCATCTGATATCTGCTGTCAGGTATCTATTCTACTAGACTTTTGACGCTAGACTCTAGAAGTTAGACTAAAAATTCTAACTAATTGACAATCAACGGAAATTTTATTTATTCTGAAAAATTGATATCCATTGAATATCAGCGGTTTGTTGTCTAAAATCTAGCGTCTAGTGTCTAGTGTCTAGCGTCAAAAGTCCAA
>CAZHNG010000010.1:0-20030 GCA_964533785.1 uncultured Saprospiraceae bacterium
GGGCCTAATACTCCACCTACACTGGTCTGGTGGCAAACGGCACATTCGGAAGTACTAGGATAATGCCATACCTGGTTTTGACCGTTCACTGTAATATTTTCGTCAAGGCCTCCGCTGAGCAGTTCGGCATCTGTACCCTCTGCATTCCATTTGTAAGTCAAATAGTAGAAATTGCCATCGGTGCCCAAAATCTCGAAACGGGTTTCCAACCGCCTGGAAACGCCAGGACTGGTTTCGATTTCAAAGTGTTTGATAAGCACCGTACCAATAGGATACTGCCACGGGCCATTCTCTGAAAAAACGATCTGTTCCTGCGGACTATCGTGGCTACCATCATTGGGCACGGCGATCCATCTGTATTTATCAGCTCCGTCGGACCAAAACGGCTCGATCAATTCGTAAGGAAGCACTCCCTCAGCCGGTTCTAAAGTGGACAGATCGGCAAAAGCGCCGGTTTGTGATAAGAACTGGGGGGCAGGGTCACCAATGCCCGTTGCCGCTAAAGTATAGAGGGTAACATTGTTTCCTAATTTGCCGATGTACAGTTCTCCATCGTGATCCTGTCCCCAGGTGATCATATTATCGGGGGTGAAAGTAGTTAACTCTTCAATGGCATCTCGATAATTCCCTCCTTGCGGGAAATCAGCGACGATTACTCCGTTGGCATCCTTTTTATAAGATATGGCAAAAATACGGTCCTGGCTATAGCCTCCACAGATATATTTTCCGCCTAGTTGGGCCGCAAATTTATTACCGCGGTAGACGTAACCACCCATGATGGCATTAGCGCCCTTTGCCCCACTACGTGGAAAATCAACAACCGGGTTAAACAACGTACCTAAGGTCGGATCAACACTTTGTGAATTACAGGCATTAAATTGGGTTGAAAAACCTTCGTACTTAGGCCAACCGTAGTTGCCTCCTCCTTCCGGAGTAGCCCCCCCTTGTATCAAAAGTTCTGGTTGCAGCGCATTAATTTCTTCCCTGGAACCAGCACCAACCTCACCGATCCATAGATCGCCCGTCAGTTTATCTTTGGTCATGCGGTGCGGTGCCCGGTGGCCAACCGTAATAAATTCTTCGAAATAATTAACGGCGCCTTGATACCACTGTGGATTATCATTGGGAATTCGATAATACTGACCGGTTACGTCTTCTGTTTGTGTAACGGTAGTGATGGGGTCCGGTCCTCCGCAATTATTGTCATAATCGTGCATCGGCACGTTGCTTTCGGGGCCCAGGACGTAAGTCGGATCATGGCTGTCCGGCGAGGGATCGTCTACATTAACATCCAGTCGAAGCACGCCGCCTTCAAACATTTGGACGTTATCATCATTGTCTTCAGCCCGGGTAATTTCCTGCGCTGTTGTTCTTCTAGCCTGATCACCGATGGTCAGATACAGATAACCATCGTCGCCGAATACTAAACCACCGCCGCGGTGAGTGGCATTGTACAAGCGGACATTGATCATTCTTTTTTCGGAACCTTTATCAATGCTCAATCCCGTTTCAATGGTTCCGGTCACATCATACCGGGCTAACCTGAGATAACTACCGTACCAACGACCGGTTGTTGCACAACTAAAGCATTCACAGTCACAGGAATAGGGGCCGTTGTTGGGTTGGGACTGGCCGTCAAAAACGTGTGGGCCGTTCGCTGTATAATAAAGGTACACCCATCTCCGGTTAGGATTTGTTGCAAAATCCGGATGGAAAGCCATACCCAGAAAACCACCATCGTGCACAACGGCAGTTTCCGCGGTAAAATTACCAAAAGTGTTTTTGGTGCTTACATTCGGATCGCCGGCATCGAAATATTCGATCAACCCTTGCCGAGATGCTACAAACATCAGATCGACATTCGGATCGGGATACATTTCAATGACCAACGGATTATTGAATCTTACATTTGGAAATGCCTCAATGACACTCCAAGTGACGTCTCCGCCACCATTGGAGGGTTTAGTTTCAGGAAAATTTCCGTTGAGAAAGACGCCGACCGGCTCTGGTTTATAAAGCCCCGTTTGGGGGAGCCATAGGGTCTCAAATGAAGTCATAATGAAGGCAGCAACGAAAATGATTGCTACCACAGTCCTCTTGCTGGGAGTTAGTTTCTTTGATGTCGTCATAGTTTTTGCTTAATATAGAATGATCATTCCTTTATGTACAATGCATAAAGGATAGGCTTGAAATCTTTAGTGTTTGGATGTAGACAAGGGGAATGGAATCAACCTCTCAGGTTGAATTGAACGTATTTTTTTAAGAGGAGGAATTTTAAGCAATACTTAGTAATGATAAAACAATAAATCAATAATTTTGTAAGCTACTCTTTTGGCACCAAAATAGCCAGCTCAAAAAAGCGGATTTAATATTTCATCATTACTTAATCGGAAGGGAATTTAGGCGTAAAATTAGCAACAATTGAAGATATTTCAAATTTAATACGCTCTTAATGTATTAATTTTGTGGAACATTCTTTCCTACAATAATTTTCGACAAGCAAGTAGGTATGATCGCATCCCGTCAGGTATTATTCATTTGTACTGGTAATTATTACCGCAGCCGTTTTGCGGAACACTATTTTAATTTTTTAACTGAAAAAACAAACACAGACCTCAGCGCCTTCTCAAGAGGCACCAGTGTATTCGATAATGATAACGTAGGGCCAATATCCAGAGAAGCATTGGAGTATTTATCGCATCTGAACGTTCCTGTTCCTGATCCACTGCGTTTTCCCCAGCCATTGCTAGCCGAAGATTTTGAGGTCGCCCGTATAGCCATTGCCCTGGATGAAAAGGAACACCGCCCCATGTTGAACAATGATTTTCCCGACTGGGTAAACCAAACCATTTTTTGGTCTTTTCCCGACGTACATTTGAAGCCGGCAGCGGAAATTTTACCGCGTTTGAAACGAAGAGTGGAGTCTTTTTTCGATGAAATAATCTAGTCTGCTAAAGTTGTAGGATGGACAAATTTCAACCTGGAAAATTCTTCGTATGGGAGGGATAATATCCTTACAATTTGGTAATCTAAAGTAGTATTACTTAAGAGAAGTGAAATAGAATGTGCTTGTAATGATTGTGGGTTGCTCTGTTGAACCTATAACTCACAACCCACAATAATTTATCTGGTATCTCAGTTTACGATCCGTGCTTTTAACCCCCGATGCTAGGCGGCTTCAATCCCGATCGCTATCGGGAGATAAAATATCAATAAAAAAATCTCATTCCTGCTTGCTCACCGCAGGCTATGGTATATACATATCTTTTATTACACCATTCAGAGAATGGATGTTTTGCGCATCGAGACAGAGTCTCTCGCGAGCAGTACCGACGTTGCTCGCGAGAGACTCTGTCTCGATGCAGCATAACTTGCCAAACTCCGTTTGGACAAAAAATCTTCTAAATAACTGATTTTCAGAATATTAAAATTCATGTATATGCCTTAGCTCACCGCAGGCAGGTTGTCAATTTGATTACACCGTCTAGACAAGTCTAGTATTTTTTACTCCTTCTCGCCAGATTCGCTCCCCTCTTCAAACATATAAGTCGGCACCGGCGGCGGTCCTTCGGGTAAAATAGCTTTATACACCTTATCCCCCATTCGTTCTTCAAACTCTGCCTTTACCTCCTTGACCAATTCCGGGTCTTCGTAAAGATCAACCATGGTCATGGCCAATGCTTTTGCAGCAAACATCAACCCTTTATGGCCGATCGACATCCCGCCGCAAGCCACGACTGCCCAGGAATGCCAGGGAGTACCAATGGGAGCGGTGGTTACGCCCAGTCTGATCTCAGGGACGATCCAGCTTACATCGCCTACATCCGTTGATCCGCCTTCCGGATGCTCTTTCGTTTCTTCCAGGGGATATATTTTGCCGTCGATCCCTTTCTTTTCCTTACCGGTAGCTTCTTGTATACCGTAGGCAAATTCAATCTCTTCCTGGGTGTAAGTGATAGGGCCCAGTATTTCCAGGTTGGCTTGCATCGCTTTGCCCCCGGCCCGGTTCGGAATGATTTCGTGCAAGCCGGAAACCAAAGTGATTTCGTAATCAACATCCGCCATCATAGCAGCACCTTCGGCAATTTTCTTCGTCCTTTCGTAGACGGCCAGCATGCCTTCCCGCTTGGAGTCCCTTACGCGCGTCCAGATCTTGGCGTAATCCGGTACGACGTTCACCACTGCACCACCCTGCATGATCTGGTAGTGGATGCGTACCTGCGGGCGCACGTGCTCGCGGAGATAATTCAGTCCCGTAGTGTAAAACTCCAGCCCATCCAACGCACTACGTCCATTCCAGGGATCGGAAGAAGCGTGCGCGGCCTGTCCCCTGAATTCCACGATGAAATCGATCAAAGCCTTCGAACTTTGTACGGCTGCCGCATTTTTTGCTGCTGGGTGCCAGTCCAGGCAAACATCGAGATCATCGAACAGCCCTTCACGAGCAAACCATAGCTTACCGAAATATTTCTCCTCAGCGGGAGTGCCAAAAAACTTAACGGTGCCTTCGAGCTTGCCTGCTTCAATCAATTCCTTGATCGTCACTGCGGCGCCTAAACTAGCTACTCCGAAAAGATTATGGCCGCAACCGTGCCCCGGCGCGTCTGGTTGGAGCGGATCTTTTGTAGGCACCGCTTTTTGAGAAAGACCAGGTAAGGCATCAAATTCGCCCAAAATACCAATGACCGGTTTTCCGGAACCATAGGAAGCAATAAATGCGGTAGGCATACCCGCTACTCCTTTTTCCACCGTCATCCCATTTGCCTCAGCGTAATCCACCAAAACCTGGTAAGATTCTTTTTCTTCCAATGCCGTTTCCGCAAAAGCCCAGATGGCATCGCTCATTTCAATGAGTTTCTCCTTTTTGGATTCAATAGATTCCATGACAACTGCTTTGTTACCACTCACTTTTTGAGCCAAAGCAACTTGTAAAAAAAACAGGAAGAGTATTCCCGTTAGCAAAAAATATCTTTTCATACCAATTCAATTTTGTTAAAGGAAAGATAAGGGTCTGATTTGATTTAGGGCATTAACCCAGGCTCAAAATCCAAATATATGCTCAAAAATTACGCTATTTAGTAAAATCTTATTCCGAATTTTTCCTTTTTATTATAAATTAACTACTTTTGTAAAGAGTGCAATAAAGTACTTGATTCCCAAAAAGCTATGCCTTTTCTTCTCCCTCCGAAGGTTTTCATAGTTTTCCACCGATTTTTTTAGAGACTACATACATTATTTTTCAAGCGCATCTTGGTTTTTAAGCTGTGACATGTAGTGCAATTATTTTTAGCTAATAGTACAAAATGACTATTCAGTAAGAGGCTTTTCTATTCTACATCCCGCCAATCTTAGGATTTCAAGACGGCTAGCCCGTTATTCATAAAGTATTAATTACCAATAAACCTTCAAATTCAAATTTTTTATTTATGAAAAACTATTCTCTACCTTATGTCAGTGTTTTCAGGCTGATGAAGCTTGCCTGCATAGGATTTTTCCTAATAATGGCGGGAGGTCTAAATGCCAATACAAATACGACCTCTTCAGATTGGGAGGTATTATCTTTTGAAGAATACGAATCCTTAGGTTCTGAAGATTGTTACCTATTATACTTGGAGAACAATCTATTCGGGATGGATAAGATTGGTGTTGAACCAGCGGAAGAAGATACCGGTCTTTTAGTTCCTTTTACAGCAGCACCGGATGAATGTCCCGATATTCCTTACTTCGTCTGTGATGACTTCGGGCCATTGGTAACCAACGGAATTGTCTACACTGGTATGATCGATAAAAGAAAGGGTAGTAAACCTTTTTGCTTAATTGAAGGTACGGATTGCTTTAACCTCGACGGGGTAAATCTACACGGTCGCCCTTCTACCGATGTATTTTTCGATGTTTATAACTTTCAGTGGGACCCACAAGATCCAGAACAGGGATGTGAATTTAACTTCTATTTCACTGGGCATACGAATACTAAACACGTCAAAGCTTTCCTATTTCGTTGTGTAGACAATGGTGGTCCTATGAACGATGTCATTTGTGTTGGAGATACTGAAACGATGACATCGATTCCGGTTTCCTGTGGCGAAGGTGAAGAAAGATTACCAGAATTTTGGACAATTGTCATTGCTGGATTAAAATGGGAAAATTATGCTTTTAAGATCAAGCCGGATAGCCCGTGTTCCAGTGATGAGGTTTCCTTCCTTGAGTTAGAAGAAACGCCTTCTGGTGAGAAAGTTGGGGTGATCGGTGGCTTTTTGCAAGGCAAAGGTAATAACTTTGTCAATTGTGATCGTCTGGCCAGCTTTGAAGATCCATCATACGAAGGCCCTGAAGTAGAGATCTTGCAAAGTTCTAAAGAAGCGGAAGGTTGTTATGATGATGTATATCCATCAACGGGTTGTTCTACTTTCCAGGGAGAGGACGATATTGTTTCTTTCGTAGTTGAAGGTGGAGTAAATGAAGTTGAATTAGCTTTGACCAACTTGGGGTCAGGAGAACCATTAGGCATGTTCTTGTACGACTTTGTTTGTGGCGGACAGGCAATAGCTTTTGCGGAGATTAGAGCGGGAGTAAACTGTATTGATACGACTTTCATTCGCACCAGCTTGCCAGGAGGTCGTTATTACCTGGTGGTTGACAGTGATGCCACCGACAACTGGGGTAAATATATGATCGCGGCCAGACTGAAGGCCAGAAATAAGGCAGATGTTAGAAGAGATGTCAGAGCTGTTGATGTACCACCGCCTGCTATGGAACCTGATGAAGCTGCAATAATGATGACTTGCGCTAACGGTGGAGGTTTACTATCTGATGATCCGGATATGGAGCATAATGTCAACATCCAGATAGATGAACCGGACAATAATTTTGTAAATGGAATACCTTTTAGCGCTTTCATCAATGAAGGAAATGATGGTCTACCAAGTGATCTTCGATTTGAGTTCGGCTTTACCAGACCATTAGGTATGGATGACGATGGCAACATGGTAGTTGATACGGTTTGGTACGATGAAAATAGTAAACCTTGGGATCCCAGAAATACAACGAGTTTTACTTTTTTCCCGGATGATCCCTCAGATGATATCAAATGTGGTTATATACAAAACGAAGTCTTTGAAACCCGTATTATTGCTCCAGCTATTGACAGCACCAATTCAGCGCGAATCCTTAGAGCTGATGCTGTATATCCAACGCCGAACGATCCTTTTTCAGCGATTAATAGGTTGAATCCTCCAAATGAATTTGGTGCGTTGCGGGAAGTTCAAGGTTTATCCAGATTGAGCCACATCAATGAATTTATTGCTCCACCCTGTTTGTTTGATTTCTTTGGAGTATCTCCTTCAAATTTCGATGCTATTGTTGCTGAAGGCGAAGCGAGAAAGGTTCGGATTCAATCCAACCGGGAATGGAGAATCATCGACGTAGACCAGATTCCGGATTGGGTGATTCTCGGTGAGGAGGCGTTTAGCGGTAAAGGGGATAGCTTCATCAATTTCGAAGTATTACCTAACGATGGGGAAGGAGAGCGTTCTGGCCAGATCGTGCTATTGGGTACCGGTAACTTGGTTGACACTATTTCCATCACCCAATTTGCACCTGAAAGCTATAATCCAGGTATTGAGTTTTCTGATTTTTGGATCGATTGCGATGCACCGCGTGGTAAATTAACGGCGATTGGATGTCTTGATAAACCTGGCATTACCTCTGAGTGGACCATTAATAGCATTAGAATTATTGATAGCGAAGAGTTTGGCGAACCAATAGAAAGAGTTGTAGACACCAAAACAATTGATGGAGGATCAGTAATCACCACTGACCTATTCGTTGGTATCAACCAGATCCTTTTGACGGTAGAGGATGCTCTAACCGGAGCTTCCACTACGATAGATACTACACTGGTTATTCCTTCAGAAGGAGGTCCCGACGTAAGTTGCAGCATTATGGAAGTAAAGACTTGTAAAGGGGACCTACGCTATATGGTAGACCTGAATATTAAGAATGGCATGGAACCATACGAGGTAGAGTGGAGTAATGGATTGACGACAACTTCCGTTCCTGAATTAGCAGCCGGTTGGTATGTTATTACCGTTACCGATGCCAAAGGATGTCAAGTGAAGAAAAGGCTGGATATTGAACCTCAAAAACCGGATTGTCCGGGTGGTATTATTGCAGAAGATCAGATTGTTTGTGCAGACGATAATGATCCTGATGTGATTTATAATGTAGAATTACCATTTGGAGATGATGATCCTGGTAATTGGAACTTCTCCTGGAGAAGGAGTACCGATCTTTGTGATGATCTTTATGTGCCGGGTTCTGCAAAATGGGAAGTTATTCCGGGCGCTAAAGGAGAGTCCTATGATCCCGGACCACTATCGGAAACCACTTACTTTAAACGATTTGCATCCCGCGAAGACGGAAGTGGTGACATCTACCCTTCAAATGTTGTGGAGGTGGTTATTGCCCCAGCGGTGAAGGTCGACTTGCCAAGAAGAATTGTAGTATGTGAAGATGATGCGGTAGAGCTATCCGCGGCAGTTAGCGGTGGTACGCCTCCGTATACATTCGAATGGAGTAATGGGTTTACTGGTGGAGCTACCCAAACCATTACTGCCCATTCCGTTGAAGACTACACGGTCACGGTTACTGATGCGAATGGCTGTACAGCGGGTGATGTTGTCAGAGTGTCAGCTAAACCAGATCCTCGGATAGCCATTGAAGTACAAACGGTATTTGGTATTCCTGCGGTTTGTGTAGATGCACCGATCACTTTGGCTGCGGTTACCAGCCTTGGTACTAGAACGCCAAACTGGGCCACTACCGGAAGTGGTTCTTTCGACAATACGGTAGGCGATGTAGTGACTTATACTGCTTCTGCCGATGACCTTAGTAGCGGGGAACCTATCACCATTAGTGCAACAACTAGCGATATTGGTAATGCTTGTGGTGAAACTACCGCAGAGGTCTCTATCGAAATTTTAGCAGCCAACAATGAATTGTGTATCACTTTGCCCGAAGGTTTCGTGTCCAATAACAATGATCCTCAGCAGCAAAGCCTGGCGGCTAGTTTTGGTGTGGAGCAGGGAATCAATACGGCGCAAAACTCATTCAATACTGATAACTTGGCTGCTACTAATAATTTTGACGGAGTAGTATTGTACCAAAACAAGCCTAATCCATTTAATAACTCAACTGTAATTGGATTTGGTATCCCGGCAAAGAGTTACTGGTCACTTTCTGTACAGAATAGTGTCGGCCAAATCATCAAAACTTTTGATGGTATCGGCGATAAAGGGTACAATGAAGTGAAATTTACCAATACGGATCTCGCTGCAGGTGTATATTACTATACGCTGGAGGTGCAGGATCAAAAGATCGTGAAAAAAATGGTTGTTCTCGAAAGAAAATAGTGATCCTAACACTATTCTGTAGTTAATAGCAATAATCAATTCGATTGCAATCTGAATGGGGATTGCAATCGAATTTTTTATTTATTCCAGATTCTTGCTTTCCAGGGGCTTAATGGCGATTTTTTTTTACCTTTAAAGCATCAAAACAATTAAGATGAAGACCAGCCCCTACTTTTCAAGTAAACTTACCATCGTTTTTTTTATTGCTTTAAATTTTATTGCTTTTGGTTGTTTGGAGGATCTTGAGGAGCTTGTTTTTGTGGAAGTAGAAACTTCTCCGGAAGTTCTTTTCGAAGCAGGAAATAATGTGACGCTTTCCGGCAGAGTCCTTAATGTTAACCGTTCCATTTCTGCATCGGTAGGTGTAACAGTTTTTTTACGGGGAACTCAAGAGATCGTTTTGAACACAAGCAAACAAGAAACCTTTGATTTGAATAATAATGAATTTAGTTTCACCACCAGTGAATTAGACCAATGTGAAAGCTATGATTTTGAAGTTTTTTTGAATTTCGATGGTCGCGAAGATACCGGGGAGCGGCTTCCACTCGATTTTGGCATTGACCTCAGTTTTGAGAGAGAAAAGCTGAGTGTGAGTAACGATTCTGTTACCTTATCTTGGTTATATAGTGGTATTCGAAACAACAATTACAGTTTTACCGAGCACGGTTTCTTTATTTCTGAAAATGAAATTAGCAATATTTCGGATACGAGCAATGCGGGGATCGTTCATACGGAAAGACTAGGACCTCTTGATGACAATGGCCAGGTATTGTCTAAAATTGGGGGATTGGAGTTTAATACTTCCTATTACACTACTGCATTCGTTGTTAATAACGCCACTTCTTGCGTTTCTGCTGTTTCGGAGCCTTTTCAAACTTTTGACGGATGGGAGCTATTTGGCTTCCATAATAACAATCGAATTAACGATGGGCATGCTATTCGCGTTGGTGATTATATTTATTTTGGATTAGGACAAGAAAATTTCGCCATTACTAGCCCAAACCGGAATTTGGGCAGAATACCCATTAGTGAGGAGGTAATATCAGCTATAGATATAGAGGATCGGGCTTTCTTTGAAGGACAGGGAAGGGGGGAAGCCATTTCTTTTGCCATTGGTGATATTATATATTATGGGTTGGGTGCAACTTCGAGCGGAGAGGTACTCAATGATGTATGGGCTTACGATACTAATTCGGACAGCTGGAGTCCTCTTGTGTTGGATCCTTTTCCGACAGTGGATGATTTTGGAGATCCGATCGGGGATGGACGAAGCGGGGCATTCGTATTAACATTTGCCGATTCTGCAATTATCGGGGGAGGTTTTACGAGTGGCCTTGGAGCACCATTTACGACCTCTTTTTTCTCTTTTAATCCGTCCCGAGCCCCTGGTGATAGATGGAGACAGGTGAGATCCATCATTGAATATACCCTGGATACCACGGGTGTGGTTAATTTTGATGACCTGGTTACCAAAGGAGCAGTTGCTTTTACACTAAACGATGTTGGCTACGTAGGAATGTGGGAAACCATTAATAACGAGCCCCTCAATGTATTTTGGGAATACAAAAATGACGGCAATTGGGAGAAATTAGAAGATGCTGAATTTCCGGGAGAATGGAGGTCCAATCCTTCTGTTTTCGTGCTCAATGATGTAGTATATCTGGGGCTTGGGGAGTTAGAAACAGAGGGAGCCGAAAGAGTGGATAAATTTTTCGATGACTTTTATCGTTTTGATGGAATGTCCTGGTCTGCCGATGTTCCTCGCTTTATCGGCCAGGATAGATCCTGGGCGGCGGCCGCTGCCGGAAACGATGAGGCCTTTATTTTCGGAGGGCGTGCTGATTTTGGCTTCAGCAGGACCGCTTTCGGCGATATTTTTAAATATACACCCAGACAATAATTTATTGACCAGTCAATTTCCAAGTGAATTAAGCATATGATTATGAAAAAATCTTTATTCGTTTTTTGTCTTTTTGTTTTGGCGTATCAGATTGGCTTTAGCCAAATATACAATATGCGGCAGGATTTGGTTAAGTTGCCTTTTAAAGTGGATATTGACAGCAATCAATTGCGCGTATTAACAGATTTACAGGGTTTGGAACACGATGGTTTGTATACGGATTTGTTACAAATTAGGGATCTGGGCATAGAAGACGGAGACTTAATTCTAAATTATAGTTTGGAAGGTCCTGACAAGTTTTTCTACTACATTATGGATTTTTCGCTAACAGATGAAAGTGGTAGGGAAGTAGCCTACAGTCAATATCGTTTGGAGGCTCAGGATACCATACAAGACATAGATAAAGGAAGGTCATTGGAAGTAGATTGGTTAGACATCAGCGAAACGGGGCTTTATTTCAATAAGAACTATAATCTCAATGTTAAATATCAATTATATGGTACCCAGGAGTGTGGGGTAGATAACCGGCCTTATTGGGGGTTTCGCCGTTGGTGGCCGCATTTGGCGGCAGGAGTAGTGGGAGGAGGAGGACTACTATTAGCAGGAGAGTCATTTAGACAAAGAGCGGAGGACGATGAGGCAAATTATCAGGACTTGTGGAAAAGTGGCGAACCTGAAGTGGCAGGTCTCCAGGTTAGTGATAGTTACGATCAGAATAAAGATAACGCAAGGAATTTTACGATTGCAGGGGCTGTCTTCATTGGGATTGACCTGATTTGGCTGGGAATCCGGTACCAAAATCACCTCAGAAAAGTAAAATTATACAATAGATATTGCACCCCTAAGGTGAGTATAAGTCCTGATGTAAGCTTTCTGAATGGGCAACAGGAGCTTTATGGTCTAAAATTGAATTACAGAATTTCCCATTAAATCTTTTTATATGTTACGGTTTCTTTTGATCTTTTTGTTTAGTCTTCCAGTGTTGTTATTCGCGCAGGGTGAGGCTGGTGTGGACGATGATAGCTATCTGTATTATCTGAATGAGGGGAAGGCACTTTTTGAAGCCAAGGATTTTGAGCGTGCGAAAAGGCAGTTCCGGGTAGCTATACAGGAAGCCAAAACTCCCGCACAGTCCAGGGAAGCTGGTAATTGGTTCGAAAAAGCAGATGATGCTGACCGTAACGCCTTGTTAGCAGCACTGAAAGCTGCAGAAATAGAAAGGGAAAAAGCCAAAATATCCGCGTGGGAATCAGAATCCAGCCGATTAGCTTTAACTGCGTTCAATGAAATGGAAGAACGCCTGAACTACGAATCCGCATTTCAAAATGCGCTCCAGGCAAAAATAACCTACGATTCCTTGGAGCGAGGAACTTATCCGGAGCAGGTAGAACGTGCTTTTGGGCAATCCGTTCAGTTGAATTTTACGAAAGCCATTTTTTCGTCCGATGAACCCATCACCAGTTTTGTGCGCATCCCCAATTCAGATGACCTCATTGTTATTACTGATAATCGTACCGTTATCAGGGTAAGCCCTGAAGGGGAAGCCAAGCCGATTATGTCTCAAAGGGGCAGCCAAATTCTGACTAGTAATGTTTCTCCCGATGGGAAACACCTGTTTGCCGCCTACAAAAATAAACAGGCTTTTTTCGTAGATATTGAAACGATCCAATACCGGGAATTGCAACCTCATGCAGAACCCATCGTTTATGCGGTATTTTCGCCAGACGGTCAATATATTCTTTCTTGCTCCCGAGATAATAAAGCCAAGCTATGGAACCTTGCCGGCGATTCTTTGGCCGTGATGGAAGGACACCGCGGTAATATTTACGGCGGCGCATTTTCACCAACGGAAGAAAAGATCTTAACGCGTTCAGCTGATGGTACTGCGCGTCTGTGGAACTACCAGGGAAAGCGCGTGGGTAAAGTGATGAGGCACAACAACTACATTCATTCCGCAGTTTTTTCAGAAGATGGTAGCTACGTACTTACCAGTTCTGCGGATGGAATGATCAGATTGTGGGATACCGAAGGTGATTTTCAATCAGAAGTGGTCAAACATGAGGATGTCGCTATTCAAGCTGCTTATTTGCCAAATAGTGAGTATGTGTACAGTTACTCCATCGATAAAGACTTGAAGCTGATTGACCAAAAGGAGAACAAAATGCGTTCTTTTACTTTTGATCAGCCGGTTTCTTCTATTATGTTCAATGAAAAAGGGGTGAAACTCTTCACTGGTCAAATGGATGGTCAAATCAGAGAGTACCTGATAGAAGAAGAGATCAGTGAAGGAAGAATCAGGGCCCACAATAGCAGCGTATTATCAATACAATATTTAGAGGACAAAAACTTGTTATTGAGTACCGGCCAGGATAATACTGCAAAGTTGTGGACGCCGGATCGTAAATTATGGCTCACTGTTGAATTACGACAAAACCAAATCATTCCGGCCCAATTCTCTAATGACGGTTCTGGCATTTATGCGGTTATTAATAACCAGTTATCTTTTTGTCCTTTACCGGGTATCATTTACGATGAATATAAATGAGCTGGATAAGAGCAGCCCCACTAAAATATTGGTAATAAAACCAAAAGATATAATTTTAACAGCTTAATTGTTAAATTGGCGTCGCAAAGTATTACTTTGATAAACCTTCAACCACTAATGGCGACGAATTGGAAAAACATCATCAAGGACCTCAATCGGCAAAGATGTATTGTATTATTAGGCCCCAAACTAGCTACTTTTAATCAAGGTGGCGAAAATGTATTGATCGAAGAAGCATTGGCAGAACACATTGCTGAATTGTTGGAAGACAATGATGTTGAGTACGAAGCATCAGCGCGTAATAATCTGAGTTACGTTGCTCAGCGATTTTTAACCATTCCTGGTGTGCGAAATGTAGATCTGGAGGATACGGTGTATGATTTTTTGGACGATAATACGGAGGAAATCCCAATTGTATATACCCAGATTGCAGAACTGCCCGTCTACATGGTCATCAATACAACTCCTGATACGTTTATGCTGAGGGCGTTAAGAAAGGCAGGGAAAAGACCCATGTTCAGTTATTACAATTTTCAATTGAACCACAACAGTAGAAGAGGAGAATCTTCCGAAGAGCTAGACTTGCACAACATCGGGACGGACCGGCCTTTGGTCTACAATATTTTTGGGTCGCTGGAAGACCCTGAATCCTTGGTGATTACCGAGAATCATCAATTGGATTATATCCGTAATTTAGTGCAAGGCAACCCGCCGATACCGGATACTATTTTAAGTCAATTCGATCGTCGTAAATCCTATCTTTTTCTAGGCTTCAACGTCGAAAACTGGCAATACCGTTTATTCCTGGATACCGTTAATATGGAGAATAACAGTGCGGCAGTATCTCCAAAAGTAAAAGGGTTGCAGACCAGTAAGGTGACCGAATCCTTCTTTAAAGATCGCTTTGGGTTCGATTTTGTAGAAGATGAAGTTGAAGGATTTGTAGCTAACCTTCACCAACAAATGGTCAATCCGGATACGGTCAAGAAATACCATATATATATATCTTACGCCCATAATGACGAACATTTGTTAGAGGGTTTGACTAAAGCATTTATACCCCAAGAAACAAGAGGGTTAATAACGGTTTGGCATAAAGGTTTACTCATGGCGGGAGAATCGCAGAATGAAGCGATCCAAAAGAATATAGAGAAGGCCGATGTGGTTTTACTATTGGTAAGTGCCGACCTTTTAGCGGATGACGAAGTAATGGATGTAGAAATGCAATGGATCAGCGCGCGTAAAAAATCACGTGATGTAAAAGTCATTCCGGTAGTAGGCAGGGCATGTGATTGGCAATCCCACCCTGACTTCAGTGAGTTATTACCCTTACCAGAAGATGGCACACCTATTGAAAGTGGTAGCTCTCGGTGGCGGAGCAATGATGATGCTTACCTCGAAATCGTTCGGCAATTAAGTAACCAATTGAAGTAAATGAGCAACGAAAAGAGAGATAGATACCCGGGACTCAAAGCATTTGAACAATCTGATAAAGATATTTTCTTCGGAAGGAACCTCGAGGCATTAGACCTTTATGCTCAATTAAAAGCGAATCGGCTCGTTGTACTTTTCGCGAAATCCGGTATCGGAAAAAGTTCTCTGATCAATGCCGGGCTTATTCCAAATTTGGATGTAGAGTTGTTTGAGCCGGTAAAAGTGAGGTTGCAAAATGTTGCAGAAAAACCCATTAATACCCTTAAGAATGAGCTAGCAGATTTTTTGGACGAAGAATTATTGGCACGAAGGACGAATACTAATCTGGAAACGGCAGGTCTTTGGGAGTTTTTTCGTGCCTGTAATTTTGGTGGCAATTGGCCTGATGTTAAGATCCCTATTATCATTTTAGATCAATTCGAGGAATTTTTTGAACACGACCCTGACAACCGTGGGCAATTAGTGGTAGAATTGGCGGATTTGTTAGGAGAAAGGCTTCCCAAACGGGTACAGCAATCTCTTCGTGCTATTCCTTTCGCAGAACGTACAGAAGAAGACTTAGCCTGGTATTCTTCTTTCCAGGTGAAAATTTTAATCTCTATGCGATCCGACCGGTTGAGTTTACTCGACGATTTGAAAGAGGAAATTCCCGTCATCTTGCACAACCGTTTTCAATTGAAGCCCCTAAACCGGGAGCAGGCTAAATCAGCAATCGTTGAACCAGCACTTTTGGAAAGGGATTTCTTTACCACACCACCATTTACCTATAACTCCCAAACCCTGGAAAACATGTTGGACTATCTTAGCAACGAAAGAGGAGAAATAGAATCTTTTCAGTTGCAGCTACTATGCCAGCATATCGAGAAAAAAGTAAAAGAAAAATCATGATAGTAGTTACAGATGACTATTTCGGCGGTGAAACAGGATTTCAATCCATCCTGAACGACTACTATGAAAACGCTATTGCAGAACTTCCGGAGAAAGATCAAATGAAAGCCCGCCGATTTATAGAGGAAGGATTGATCGTTGCAGGGCGCAGGGTCGGAATGACGGAAGGTGTTGAAAAAGAACGCTACAATATTGACCAGGATCTTTTGCTTCAGCTATTGGATAGCCGTTTGATCAGAGCGGAGATCACCCACCTCGGACGCAGCTTTGAAGTTAGTCATGATACCCTGGTTGAGCCGATCGTAAAGTCTTACGAAATTCGGCATCTGAAGGAATTGGAAGTTAAGCGTTTGGCTGAATTGAGGAAGGCGAGAAGGCAGTTCTTTCTGGCTTCTGGAATTGCATTAGTTGGTGTTGGCTTATCCGCGGCTACGTTAATTTTTTATTTTCAGTCGCGCGAAAATGAAAGAAAAGCGATCCAAAATCAGAAAATAGTCTCTGAACAGCGTGATAGCATCCAAACTGTCTTCGAAAGCCTTACTCAAAGTATCATTGATAAAGCAAAGAACGAGTATGAAAAAAATATCGAATTAGGAAAGGCCGCTGCTGATGCAACCAAATTTTCGGAGGCTTTAGAAAGGTTTAATACGGCTCAGCAGGTCTTAATTGATTTTCGGGAGAAAAACATTGGACCTGACGCACTTATAGTGTCTGGCAGTGATGATCTTGAAGCCTTGATTGAAGATACCAGGAGAAGGGGAGGAAGACAAATTGCTTTTGAAAGTTTAATCAAAGAAGGAGAAGAATTTGAACAACAAGGCCCCGAATTTTTAATGGATGCTAAAGAAAAATACGAAGAAGCTCTTCAATTGAATTACAACAATACCTTGGCAGACGCCAGATTAAGAGCGCTAACCGGAAAACTAGACCTTGCATTCCGACAATTTATCGAACTAGCCGATGATCGCTTCGACGCCGGCGGACAGAGAGGGTTCACAGATGCTTTAAAATATTATCGATTAGCTCAAAGAATTAAAGAGAATGATGATTACGTGAATGGCCAAATACAACGTTGTGAATCTAATCTTGGCAATTGACTTATCGCTTACGTTTAATCACCGCCCGCAAATTCTTCACAATATCCGTATACGCCGCATCCTCATTCGGCCATTCAGCAATCGCCTTATTGTTGGAAGGCAAGCGCTTGAGTGATGGAAAAAATGTATCCTCCAAACCAACTACATTGATCAGTATGGGGATAATGGGCTTACCTAATGCTTTCGCTTTTTCAGCCCAATCATAAGTCGTAAATAAAAAGTTGAAGGTAATCAGGCATAAAACATAGTCTGCCTCACGAATATTTCGCTCGATCTCCTCATCAATATCCCCAACCACATCAAATTCGTGCATGTCCAGGATCTCCAACTCCTTCCGTTTTTTCATCAAGTGAAGGAATTTCTTTAGCTTGACCACCTGGTCCTTATCCTCATCATCGTACATCAAAAAGAACTTGGGCGTTCCGTTATTACTGGGAGCACTAGGCTTTTTAGTTCCGGAAGGATATATTTTGATATTGTCATTAGCTTTGTCAGGAACAGGGATTCTCCAGTTTAGAATTTCCTCAGCATGTTGCTCACTGATCAATAATTGCCAGGGAAGATCCGTATTGTAGCTTTCTCCCAAGAAACCCGCCGACCGGAAGGTGCTGATCGGATCATCTCCCATTTGGCTAAAAGCCTGATCTCCCAATCTCAACTTATTAACGGCGTGATTGAAAGCATCTTTGATCGTTTGATTTAAGCACAAACCAGCATAAAAGGTTTCGGCAAAAGCTTTGGCTTTGCCGTCATCGATGGGTAGGGTAGTGGCGATAATGGCTTTCACTCCTTTATTCAATAAAAACTCTGCTTGTTCTTTAGTACCGCAGCCATTGAGGAAAACCAGTTTCAATTGCTCCTGAGCGGATAATAAACCTGCTAAGCCTTCCATGTAACTGTGCCCGCCTTCAAAGCTCAAATTCTCAGCACTGGCGTGTCCGGCATAATGAAAAATAAAGATCCGGTTGTGGTAATTTTGCAGGTAAAAAGACAGATCTTCCAGTGTGGAGGACTCTTCTCGCACGAGTTGGATATATCCCTTACTATTGTAATCCGTAAAGATCCTGTTTATCGCTTTACTTTCCTCTTTAAGTTCGTTGAGAAATCGTTCTTCTTCGTTGGCAAAAGTGAGTAGAATGACGGGTTTGGCCATATGAGTTGGGTATTATCTTAATTTATTTTCCAAAACTGTCAATAAAAGCCTAAATCTCATAATATAACCCAGAATTTTTAGTGCAAAATTACTTCCGGTGGTCTGTCAACGTATGAATGTTGGGTAAGGTATTTGCGGATTTTTTACCTGATTGAGGCGGGGGAGGGATCGTAGCCGTCCGCGTGCCGCCGAAGGGTGCAGCCCAAATCTGATGTAAAGTAACGACAAGGAAATATTCTTGCTGTCATGAGAAAGAAAGGCCGTTATGGGAAGAAACGGCCTTACGGTATTGCGCTTGATTTAAGGAAGGTTCTTCCTTTATTTTCTACAAAACTCTATTTTTGCTACAAACCAAGTGCTATGCGACAAGCTATTCTCTTTTTAATGTTAAGTATAACAATTGGCGGTATCCACGCTCAAACCGATAAAGCCCTCTCCCTTCGCCCTAATGTAGTGGCCATTTCCAGCCAGGTCCAAAACGGCTTCGGTTTTGTTACGGGAGAGCGCTATAATGTGCTCTTCGTAGTGACGGCAGCCCACGTAGTGGAAGGTGCAGTGGAAGCAGATGAACCAGTGGAGGTTAAGTTTTATGAGGACTATAAACAATATGAAGGGAATGTGATCCGCAATTTTGCCAATGAAGATATCGCGTTGTTGGAAGTGCCGAAACCTACCTATTCTTCTTGGGAAAAAGACTGTTTGGGTGAGACGAGATTGGGAGGAGATGTCGCCTTCGTTGGGCGGGAAGGTGACTGGTATGTGCCTCGCGGTAGAGCATTGGGTACTATCTATAGTCTGGACAATAATGAAATTCGTGTAGATATTACTTCCGTGACTGTGGGCACTTCTGGTGCACCCTTAATTTCCACTTCCGGCATTGTAGGTATGATCGTGGATACGTATGGGATTAAAGCAACGGCTATCGACCTCAACCAATTATCCAACGTGCTGTCCGAATACGATTATTTTTATCAGTTGACTGGTAACGAGCAACCTGGATCTGCGAATGGAAATAGCCGCACCGCTGTTAATCCTACCGACCGTCATGGCAATACGTACACCACCAAAGTCCTGAAAGGCGGCAACTACTGGTCGGGTTCGCCTAGCGGCAGTTACGACGCGTAGTTCTACTTCTTCTTCCGCGATAATGGTCTGTTGTACCGCCACAGCCTCGGCCGCGACGACGGTCGCTCGGTTCGTTGTCTACAGGGCTCCAATTGACCGCCGCAGGCGGTGTTGGTACTTTGGTTTTTTAAGGCGGCTACTTTGGGTAGCCTCCTTAATTCTATGCGGTAATTTAAAAGAAAGGCGGTTACAGGAAGAAACGGCCTTAGGACGCTGCTTTTAAGGAAGATTCTTGGAGTATCCTCCTTTATTGTTGCTGCAGTAGAAAGAAAGGCGGTTACAGGAAGAAACCGCCTTACGACGTTGCGCTTAAGGAAGATTCTTGGAGTATCCTCCTTTATTGTTGCTGCAGTAGAAAGAAAGGCGGTTACAGGAAGAAACCGCCTTACGACGTTGCGCTTAAGGAAGATTCTTGGAGTATCCTCCTTTATTGTTGCTGCAGTAGAAAGAAAGGCGGTTACAGGAAGAAACCGCCTTA
>CAZHNG010000010.1:20130-43446 GCA_964533785.1 uncultured Saprospiraceae bacterium
TCCTTTATTGTTGCTGCAGTAGAAAGAAAGGCGGTTACAGGAAGAAACCGCCTTAGGACGCTGTTCTTAAGGAAGATTCTTCGAGTATCCTCCTTTTTTTGGGAAGTTACTTTTTCCATTTGCTTGAAAAGAATAAATTATTTTATTATTTTTATTTTAAAACAAAAATCAAGCAGTTCACGATGGATTTCTACCCCAATCAGCTATTTCACATTTACAATCAAGGCAACAATCAGCAGCCCCTCTTTTTTGATGATGACAATTACCGGTTTTTCCTTTGGAAAATGAGGGGTTATTTACGACCCTTTGGCGATCTTGTTGCCTGGTGTTTAATGCCGAATCATTTTCACTGGCAATTTTTTGTGAAGCGGGTAGCGGTAGTTCGCAAGGAATTTTGGGAAAGTGTTGATCAGCACGAATATTTACGACGGCAGCAAAAGTATGGTCGTAGGGCTCGCAAAGTGGGGCCTTCTGCGGCAAGAGTATCAAAAGCGGACAGTCTCATTAGTTTAAACGATGCTATTGGTATGCTGCAAAAATCTTACGCCCGGGCGATTCATAAACAACAAAATGCTTCCGGAAGTCTATTTCGTAAGCCATGTAAGGCAAAAGACGGCTGGCTTGATGAATTTGTCACCTTGAAGCAACCGAGTGGTCGGGAAGATCTTCGATTTTTGCCAGGGACGGATTACGCC
This sequence comes from uncultured Saprospiraceae bacterium, assembly GCA_964533785.1. Classification (GTDB taxonomy): domain Bacteria; phylum Bacteroidota; class Bacteroidia; order Chitinophagales; family Saprospiraceae; genus JANQRV01. The sequence continues at coordinate 20,826 of CAZHNG010000010.1, forward strand.
TATCAGTGTTTTTGCTATATTCATAATAATCCTGTGAAGGCCGGCCTGGCGACAACTGATGTGGAATGGGTATATTCTTCGGCGCGTGATTATGCAGGACTTCGCAAAGGAAGTTTGTGTAATTTGGAAATGGGTAGACAGTTGGTGAAGTATGTTTGATGGTTGAGCAATATGAAGGTGGTCTTAAGGAGGATTCTTTGAGTATCCTCCTTTATTTTGGATGGTGGTTAAAAAGAAAGGCGGTTACGGGAAGAAACCGCCTTACGAGCGTTGCGCTTAATTTCAGGAAGATTCTTCGAGTATCCTCCTTTATTTTGGATGGTCGTTAAAAGAAAGGCGGTTACGGGAAGAAACCGCCTTACGACGCTACTCTTAAGGAGGATTCTTCCAGTATCCTCCTTTATTACAGACGCTTGTATTACATCTGATCGTTGTACATCAAAATCGGGCTGCACCCCCGCCGAAGCTTTAGCGGAGGAGCAAGCTACGAAGCCCGGTTCTCCAACGATGGGCAGGTGAAAATGACGCCATAGACTACCTGATAATTTATGCTTGACAGACCACCAATAAAACGAGAACGATAAATTCGATAGCCCCATAATCCGAGGTGCTTCCAGTAAAGGTGGTGCTAAAATCAATTCTTTAAGTTAAAATGAACTGAAATAGTGCTACCTTTAATTTTGTCCATGGATTTAATACTACTTTGTCCCTTTAGTAAACCGGAACGCCTAACAATTTACGCTATCAAGTACTGGCATTTCAGGCGATTTTACATAAACACATAAACGCATAAACACATAAACGCATAAACGCATAAACAAATAAACAACAATGACTTCATTCCAAACTCTTTCACTAGCATCTGAAGTCTTAGATCCTTAATTCTTACCCAATTCAATTATACTATGTCTCAAAAAACACTTTATGCCCTCATCATCGGAATAAATGGATACGACCGAAAGCCCCTTGCCGGTTGCATTAATGATGCCTTAGCCATTGGCGATTATTTTGAGAAGCTTTGTCAGGCTCAGCAATGGGAAGGGAAATCTATGATCTGGAAACCGGTGTACCTGCTCAAGCCGCGTCCGGAGAGTGAAGAAGATCTGCAACTCCTACAGCAAAAAGGGCTCACTTACCAAGAACCTACCCGGCAAAACATCGTTCAGGCATTTGATCATTTTAAAGCAGCTTCTGCCGAAAATGGCGATTTTTGCCTTTTGTATTACAGTGGTCATGGCTCCTATATTAATGCTCCGGAGGCGTTCAAAGACTACGAACCATCCGGTAGGTTAGAGACCATCGTTTGTTCGGATAGCCGTCAGGAAGGGAACAGAGACCTGGTAGATAAAGAGTTGGGGTATTTGATCGCGGAAGTAATGCATGGGAAAGAAGGAAATGACGGCAAACCGGGAATACATTTTCTGTCGATCATGGATTCCTGTCACTCGGGAAGTAATACCCGTTTTGATGATGACTCGATGGAAACCAGGCACGAGTCGGCGGGGAATATGCTGCAAAGCGCGGAAGAATTACACGGTTTTACGCGTACGGGAAATTTTTACTACGAATCTTTTTTACCGGATAAATCCAGCTTACAACCCGGGCAGATCAAGCACGCCCGGCATATCAGTTTTGCCGCTTGCCGCGATACCGAACTGGCGAACGAGAGAGCCATGTATAATGTCAAAGCCGTTAAACAAGGCTTCGAAATTGAGGTGCCTGTTCGTCATGGCATCTTCACGTACTGTTTAATTCAAGCATTGGAACAAGGCGGAACCAATATTTCCTACGCAGAATTGATGCGCAAGATCCAGGTGGAGGTGAGGAACCGGGCAGATAAACAAATCCCCAACTTGGAAGTGACGGGGTTCGAGGATAGAAACCAGCTTTTTTTGAACAACGAATTTGTTACACCCAAACCCGAGTTTGAATTAGGTTTTGAGGAAGGTATTGATGGCGGTTTTTGGTTTGTAACTGCAGGAGCTCTAAACGGTATTACCCCCTCTACTCCTGAAAAAGCAACCCAAATTAAGCTCATTCCCGACGGTAGAATCGTAAACATCACCCGCGTAGAAGGAAACCGTTCCGTTCTGGATGGAACCCAGTTTACGGAATCGGATAAAGGCAATATTCAATTAAAGGCCGTCATCCACCAAATGGCGGTTCCGCAGATTCAGGTTAGATTGTCGGATAGCCTAACACAAGAGGAATCCCAGGCAGTAATGACAACCTGGGACCGGGAGAAAAAGAAATTGATCTATGTCCAATTGCTGGAACAAGGAGGAATTCCCGATTACGAAATTCGAACGGTGACGGAGGAACATAAGCCTCATTTTGTACTAACGCGGGTAGGAAGTGATGTTCCTTTATTTCGGGGTAACCCGGTAGCGGCTGACTTTCTCAAGGAAGTCGATCAAGTTGGAAAATGGTTCTACACCCAAACGATCAATAATAGCCATACCGGCATAAAGCGTTCGGATATCCGGGTTGATGTAGAAACGCTGGAAGGGGAACAATTTACTGCCCAAAACTTTTCTGCAATCGCCAACCGGGAATGGGGCACCAAATTGGTTAATCCTGATTCAGTCATGGTCAAGTACCGGGGGCACATCCAACCGGCGATCAAACTGAAAATAACCAACGTAAATCCGTACGTCAGGTACCACGTTGGCGTTTTATACCTCAATAGCCAATTTGGGATAACGCATAAATACCTTAATATCACGGAACTTTCCATTGATCAGCCCTCCGTCAACCTGAATTTCGGAGATGCCCGGTATAATGCTATACCGCTCATGATCGATCCGTATTACCATGAATTGGGAATTACCGCCGTTACGGATTATATACTGCTATTCGTTTCCAAGCAATATTTTAACCTGGATACTTTTTATCAGGATAGTTTGCCTTTAATAAGATCATCCACGCGTTCCCAGGGCTTCAGGAAGATGGTTTCCAAAAAAGACGATTGGTTTACCATCCTGATCCCTATTCATATTTTGTACCCAATACCACCACTTCCTTTGAGTGAAAAACCATTGAAAGTATCAAGAACTTTTAAACTTGGACCTTACAGTTCACCTCCGACGAAGCACGCCCTCGTTATTCAGGCCACTGCGTCTGGTTTTTCAGCAAAGGCGCAAGTTACTACCCTGGCCAGTGCGCTGCGCAGGTGGGAATTGGCAAAAGAGAAGGGAGAGGCTGTTTCTAAAAAAGCACTGATCCCGCCTTCCGATATACTAATGGAGAGCAGAGCGGGCGAAGGGGTATTCGTCAATAGTTCTGTTTCTGATCCGGCAAACCACTTGATGATAATGGAATTGACTGATGTTGCAGGAACGATCAGTGCGGATGCTCCGCTCAAATTATTGCCGGGAGCCCCTCTGTTGGAAGGGGAATCCATTTTGCCTATCGGTTACGATGAAAAAGCTGATCTGTATTTTCCGCTTGGCTATACCAATGCAGCAGGGGAAGTAGTGATTGATAAGTTACCTCCGCCTTCTTCGGCTACGATCGGCCCCGACGGATTTGTGAATTTAACTGACGGAGCAGAAACCGGTACTTCCGTAAAACTGTTTTTTTACAAAATTGTACGGGACATCTCAGGTGGTAAGAGCAAAAACAACGTACTTTATTTGCTGCAAAAAGGGGAAGATGGTGTCGTACACAAAACCGGTGTTGAGCAATTGGAGCCGACTCTTATTAAGGATGAAAACAATAAGGTCTTACTTTTGATTCACGGTTGGATCGATGATACTCGTGAAATGGAGGCCGCTGTTTTCGAGCGGACGACCTGGCACCAATCATTCGAGGTGGTATTGTCTTTTCATTATGATAGCCTAAGTGCGAAGTTAGAGGAAACGGTGCAATCTCTTACTGAAATGTTGTCGGATCTTCAGTTGGGAGATAGAAGCATTACCATTATGGGGGATAATATTGGCGGGTTAGTGGGAAGGGTATTGGCATCAAATCCTCAGTATACCAATAAAATTGATAAGCTGATCCAGGTAGGTACTCCAAATGGAGGAGTAATTCCCGCAAAAGTACAGGACAAAGTTAGGAATTGGTTAACGGTAGCCCTTAACGGAGTAACGGCATTACAGCCCTATTTGACCCTGTTTTCCTTTTGGTGGAAAATTTCCGGACAAAAAGATAACAGTGTTTTGCGGCAGTTGGAAACAGGTTCTGCTCTGTTGGAATCATTGAAGAGTATACCAGATATTTCAGGGCTCTCTTTTTATGTTATCGGTGGGACTTTAAGTGATTGGACAATGATGGCTGATGACAATGATCCGCTAACAAAAGAAGTGGTGGCCAGGCTTAAAGAACATCCCATGATTACTTCAGAAACGGATGAACCGGGAGATGGCCTGGTCTCCACAGCTAGTGTTAAGACTGCATTGGCCAGCACAGCAGAACTAGAATTATTTAATTGTAACTACTTTAACTACTACAAAGATGAAGGGGTATTACAGTATTTAGGGCTTTTCTAAAAAAGCAACGCTTCCAATACCAAAACGAGTCGGATTTTTTATGATCGGCTCATTTCACTAGTCAACTCTAAACTTTTCTTTCAATGCTTTTGAACACTGTTTTTCTCCGACTATTTTCCTGATCTGTTCAAAAACCTGCTCTTGCCGGTCGGGATCACCCTCAGCCTGATCGAAAGCGTCGTTTATCTCGGGATATTCCAGAAGCAGCCCTTCCAGTTCGATTTCCAGGAACTCTTGTTGGGTAGGTGAAGGTGCCTCCATCGAACGGGAACGAGAAAAGAATAGATCCAGGGCTTCAAAAACGCCCGTCCAGGAACTCACGGCCTCGGGAGATTTCATGGCTTCCGTGATCTCCGGGACGTCCATTTGCAGTGCCTTTTTCGCTTTGAGGATACCGTTCCCGTAATATTTTTGGTAATCGGCGAATGCTTCTTTGTCAGCAGAGTCGAAGAGCACTTTACGTACGGCCTCCACTTGCTTCCAGTTGCCGTGGTATCCCAACTCTTTGAGTTTGGCTTTATTTTTCATGATCCAGAGGGCTGCTGCCGCTGCCACTTGCGGGGTTGCCGATGAAGTACCGCCACCATTTTTTTTCAGCGGTTGATAATCATCCTTTACGAGCCACGGAACGTTGGGCGTATAGGCTGCCAGTGCGTATTCCATAGCTTTGGGAGGTCCCCAATTACCTTGCATGAATTGCGTGCTGAAACTGCGGGTGACAATGCCAGAAGTTTTCTCCTGAACTTCAAAATCGTAGGGCAGGTGATTGGAACATACACCACAGGCAGCAATTACTCTTTCGTAACGCGCAGGATAAACTACCGAGTTAGGGCCTACCTTTCCTGCTATTCCCTGAGTGATGTAATTCCCGGCAGCAGTGACGATGGTAATACCTGCTTCGTAAGCTTTATTCACCACCCTGGCCATTCGTTTACTGGGTTTTCCGCCCATGGACATGGTGATTACCTCGCAACCCAGTTTGATGGCTTCTTCCACCGCTTCAACAAAGTTTTCGGTATTAAAAATGAGCACACTATCCGAAGTACGGAAGGGGATCACTTCAGCAAAGGGGATGGCTCCAATATATCCGATATCAACGTAATCGGTATACTTGGGATCAATCGTCCAACCGCTCAACAAACCCAAAGTGCCGGTACCGTGACCATGCTGCCCTTTTCCTTCGTTGTACAAGTCTATTGCTTTGGGGTTACTTTCTTCTTCACCGTCCACAAATGATTTGGACAGCTCCATCTTGATGGAATGGTTGGGGGCCAGAACCGGATGGTCTGGGAAAATCCCTGTGTCAATTTGAGCAATTTTAATGGTTTCCTTGATTTGGCCGGATTTTAAGCTTTGCCAGACTTCATCGCGGGCACTGCCTAATTGGGAATGCTGATCGTCCAGGTGCCAACCGAGATACAGGTCTTCATTAGAGGATATGGGCGGCCATTGTTCCATGAAATCGTAACCGGATCCCGCCGCTCGTGAACTAATCCCGCCAACTTCTTCGACCGGAAAATTCTCTTGTTTCAACGGTTCTAGCTCAAGTTCGATTTGCCGGTTTTCAGCCTGCTGGCTAATATGGTGCACCGCATCCCAAACGGTAGCTGATTCATCCGTCCGTACGCGTACAATACATTTATGACCGACCACTCCGTTCTTAAAGCGAATATGTTCAACCTGATCGGGAATTAACTGCAATAAATGCTGTTGGAGTGATGCTAAGCTGGGAAAGATGATAACAATATCGTCAAAGCTAGTACCATTGTTTTCTTGCATGGGTTGGTGTTTATAACATTTAATATGAGGTAGTTTCAATCTTTAACGAGGCAATGATGCGTTTGAACTTCCCTATTACAATGCTCAACTTTTTTCCGCTTTCCCATCGTAGAAAACTATACTAAAAGGAAGGTCCTGTATGAGGTTAGTGCTGATAATACGGTCGGTTTTGCGGAAAATGGAAATTCTTGCATAGCCGTCGACGCTAGGTTGAGTATACACTGAAACTTCTTCGGCTTTCAGATTAACAATCCAGGTTTCTGGTATACCTGCATCAGCGTAGATAGGGAGTTTGATCTTCCGATCTTTTTTTAAAGAGCTATCAGACACTTCTATGATTAAAACAACATCCTTAGGAGTCGGATGAGCATCGTGATATCCTCCTTTTTTCATTCTCGCTAATACTATATCTGGTTCAGGTTCAGAGTGATCTTCAATCGTAACAGGGTTTTGTACCCTTGTCAGATATTCATGATAGTTAACGGTAAACCACCTATTTAATCTGTCCACACAACTAGCATGATAACTGAGAATCGGACTCATTTCAATAATTTCACCATTTAATAATTCGAACCGCAAATCGTTAGGAAGAATTCCCGCTTCTCCCATCCGATGGTAATCTTCAACACTGAATAGTTTCCTCTTTATGGCCTTATCCGCAATACTAACCATGGTTATTGTTTGTACTCTACAAATATAACAAAAAAAATTGTGAGTGCTCTCAGGGTTAAAAAAAACAGGGGCTGCACGAGCGTACAGCACCCTGAATAACCCCAAAAAACCAAATGAAAACACGGTATATATCAAATATCACGTACCCTCATATTTCGGGATTTTATATTTGTAAATTATAAATATATCTTTTTTTGGGCACTTTCGTTACAAACTTTTTAAGCAAAACCTGAATGCTTAATGTAAAATACAATGATAAATCGTAATTCGCAAATTTTTAACTAAATATGTTAGTTGTATTAACAAGCGTAATTCACAAAAAGTTTTGAAATGGAAAAGTTTAACATTTTGTTTTGTCTCGTGGGGTGACAGGCTGGCCAAAACGGACATTAAATATTGATTGTGATTGTCGAAGTCTCCAGACTATGATACAATATCAATCGGTCTCTGACCGGAAAATGTCAGGTTAAATTTTACTTTCTGTGTCTGGCACTAGTGCCGGATAGTAAACCTTAATCAACTGAAAATCAATTGTAAAATTGCCTGAAGTGAATCAACGAATAAACAAATAAACACATCAACATGTCAATTCATTGATAGCATAAATAGTTTGGCCTTCCGATTTAAAAAAAGGCAAAGTAGTGACAGGTTGTAGAACCATTCTGATATAATTGGTGCTAATGACCATCCTTAAAATATTCAGCGACCTGCATAAGAGCTCGCCCGTTGTGATAAGCTGTTTTCCATTGATGCGCCTTTCTCATCGTTTTACTCTCAGGATTTTCGTCCAATCCGTATGGATACCAGCCGCCGTGCTCATGGTCGATCATTTCATTTTCAAGATAAGCCCACATCTTTACTTTTCCTTGGCGATAATGATCGTCTTCCGGGTAAAGTTTGTGAAATAAAGCCAATGCGTGAAAAGCTTCTGCCTGGCTCCACCAAACCTTTTCGTGGCTGACGACCTCTATGTCTTCCGAATTCGAAAATTGATAGCCCTTGTCAAATATTCCATAATAATCTTCATCAAATCCGTAAGCAAGCGTATGTTCCATCATTTTATTGGCTACTTTCAATGTGAGGGGATCCACTTCACCGTATAAGACCTCCGCCGCTTCGATCAGCAAAAAGGCCGTTTCAATATCGTGACCAAAAGAACGGTGGTCATAACGGATATTATCGAGGATAAACTGACGGCTGGAGTCACGGTGAACAATTGGCTCCCAGGTTCTGGTAAAGTAGAGATGCAAATACCCTTCCTCGTTAACCATCGTGTCTCTTACCAGACGTAACATTGTCTCAAGTTTTTCTCTTACCGGCTCAGTTGGTAATACCTGATAGGCATTGGTCAGCGCTTCTAATAAATGAATACTGGTATTTTGGTCCTTCCAATCGGATTGTCCCCATCCCAGCTTTTCTATGGCCGCCTGTGTAGCCGTATCGGGGTTGTTTCTGATGGATTCATCAAGGATCAATTTATAATAACCATGGTAGGTTGGATCGTATGCCAATTTAGTTAAGGAATCAAAGGCTTTACGCACCCAGTCTACAGCTTCGTCAGAAGGGTTTATCTTAGCATATTCCGATAGAGCGTACAAAGCAAAGGCATTTCCGTAAGTGAGTTTATGCGCTAAATCGGGTTGAGGAGAAAAACGGTAATCGTATTGGAAAAAACCACCGTTTTGTGAATCCCACAAATGATCGATCAAATAGTTAAAACCGTGATGGGCAGCCTGCTCGAATTTTTTCTGGCCGGGAAAAGCTTGTGCTGCCCGCGCTGCCGTCCACAAGCCTCTTGACTGGGATACCAGCATTTTGGGTTGTTCTTCCGACTTTTCCCAGTTGTATTCAAAATTTGTCCAGTATCCCCCATTTACCGTGTCCACTATTCGAGGGTACCAGGTATCCATCAGTTTGATCAAGGCTTCTTCAATTTCCAACTTAGAAAGATCCTGAGGTTGGCTGTGATCTTCGGTTTTATGGCAGCTCATAGCTGTTATCAAAATGAATACAAAGAAGATGAAATTAAATGGTGATCCCATATTTATTAATTTTTGAAATTGAAATTTATGCTCCTTCTTCGAATGAAAGCCAATCTTTTGTAGTTTTAGCACTGCGTATAATTTGTAAGTAAGAGAGCAGACGCCAGACTGTCCCACACATTCTGGTATCTTAAACCTGGCCTCTCACTTACTTAACTTGAAATTAGGAATTATTCAGTAACAATTAGTAAAATGCCGCTCTATAATGCGGTTTTCAAGCTGTTTACCTTTGAAATTTTTTTGATATGGTTGACATGATCGTTTTCGATATGGCAGGTACCACTGTCAACGAGCATAACCTGGTATATAAAACGGTACAAAAAGCAATTGAAAGAGCTGGCTACGAAGTCACTTTACAACAGGTACTGGCTATCGCAGCAGGAAAGGAAAAGTCAAAAGCTATCCGAGATTGTCTGGTGGCGATTGGAGCAAAAAATGATCTCGATAATAAAACGCAGCTCATACATCGGGATTTCAAAAAACGGCTTGCCGAAGCATACCACACCGAGCCTGTAACTCCTCAACCGGGGGCCATTCCTCTGTTTGAACAACTTCAAAATGATGACATCCAAGTTGTTATCAATACGGGCTATGATCGCTCTACTGCTGACCTCCTGCTGGAACGTTTAGATTGGAAAAACTCTCCATTAATAAATCTGGTCGTAACCGCCTCAGAAGTAAAACGGGGAAGACCGTACCCGGATATGATCTTACTGGCTATGGAAAAATTGAATTGCGCTTCGCCCGCCAGGGTAGTGAAAATCGGTGATTCTGTCATTGATATTGAAGAAGGCCAGCAGGCGGGTTGCCACTGTAATGTGGGTATCACTACCGGCGCACAAACTCGCCAACAACTAGAAAAAGCCAATCCAACCGGCGTTATCGATCACCTGAATGAATTATTGCCTCTCCTTCAAGCACAAAATTGTTTTGATTAAACTTGCGATTTTTTTTCAATGAGCAAGGAACAATAATGCAATGAGCAATACCAAACACTTCCCGACATATCAGTCAGGATAGCAGAAGTTAAGGATTAAGGTGCGACCTAATTTAAAACTCTTGGACTTGTTAAACTCCCCTGATCTGATCGTCGAACCTGTTTTGTCGGTTATGCGGTTATTTGGTTAGATGGAATAACGGTGTTTTTACGACTCGACTAAACTCGCTAACCCGTTCAATCTTGCCCATAGTAAGACCGCTTTTTCTCCTCCTCGCTCGGAGCATCCTCCTCAGGAACATAAGCATAACGGTCAAAACAAACCTCGTGGATATTATTGTAGCGGCCGGTAGCCGCGGTAATCCCCCAGTGAACAATGTCATTACCATTAAAAATATCACCAATGATATCCCAGCGGAAAGAAAGAATTTCGACGTAATCGATCTCGACCTGCAAATTTTGTAATACGGGGCTCCAGTGTATACTTAACCGGTGCCGGCTGCAATCCTCAATATTCGGGATTTTTACAGGTCTGATCTCTTTGTAGTAATGACCAACTCTGCCGTTGACCATAATAGCGAGGTGATCTTCTGCGGGATCCAGCAGATGTTCGTTTTCCCAGGTGTCGATCTCTATCCCTATGGAAGGGAACAAACCAGCAAAACCAATACCTTCACCACGGTAGCCCGTTTGGTTGGCTTCTGACGTCATCACGAAAACCATTCCATCTGCTCCGATTTCATCCTGGCAACCTACCATGATGGTTAATTCTACAGAAAAACTGGACAGCAAACTTACCGGCCGGCGATACCAAATTGATCCTGAAGAATAATCCTCTTCTTCTGTTAACCTAAAGCAATCTTCATTGGTTAAATAAGTATCTCCATGCATCGAGAAATCTTCAATAGTAAGTGTTTGGCCGAAACTGGAAGTGAAAAAGAAACTTAGTGGAAGAACGATTATAAGTAAGGTGGTAAACTTTGGCATCATGATAATAATTTGAATAAAAACAGGATTCTCAATGGATTGTTTATGAAGTGCATGGACAATTATTCACTCCATTCAGATCAAAACCAACTCCTGTACAATTAATTATTTTCTATTGCTCTCGGAACTAGACGAAACCGAAAGGGGAACCTCTCATAAGACTCTGTTAATAAAAATTGCAAAATTTATTATTGCTTAGTGTTCTGTTCCCCAATAAAATTGACATTGATATTTTACTCATGTTATAGTGTATGCGATATCCAAGAATATCAAAGTTATAGTCACAAATTTTAAATTTTTTTACATGAAACTTTGGCGAAGTCCAAGACAACAACTATTTTTGCTTCATCTTATTTATGTTTTCCTCCTACTATTTTAAATACTTGACAATCAATTGCCTTTAAATGATCTTTCACGGTCAGAAAATCTGTATCTAACTTGATCGGATTTTCTATGTCAAGATACTATACCTCCCTTACTTAATAAAGAATTCTATCAAGTTTTATCCATCGATGGGATGAATAAATTCTTGCTAGTTTTAGTGTAAATATTTATAGTGAAGAGATAGCTCATGAAAATATACGACCAACAGACCTTAAAATTTATAGCATTAAATTGCTATCTCTCCTCTTATTTATTCAGTACAACTTTTTCAGGACCGGTTTAGGTCAATGTTTGCTTTTATGCGAAATGCACCACTTTACAGGTAGTAATGTGTTGATTTCTAGTTCTCACTGGATTATTGTGAGCAAGGCTAGATCTTAATAGCACGTCGCATAGGAAAATTGCTAATATGTAATTTTGGGACTATCCTATGGACAAACATCTCACATCTCTGACTTTCCTTTGGATTGATCTCCAAGGTTTCTCCTGTATTATCGCCAAGAACTTAAATGCATTCTTGTCGCCCTTATTAACGCATGTTCCCGCTAAAAGAAATGATCTGATTTCAATTTGGATTTTTGTAAATCCATTAAAAATATATTTAATCAATTCAAAATGAGTTGATTGAATCAAATTATCGTTACAGTAAAAAAGTGAAAATGGAAAAAGTTTACACTAAACCTCACTTCAGCACAGGTTATTTCACGAATCGCTATTTCAATATAGTATTCGTGCTATTTTTATTTTGGGGGCTGAGTCCTTCCTCATCTGGTAATACGGATAGGGAGATCCCATACAAAAAGGCGATGCCTGAAAAACCTGAGAAAAACTCCAGGTCTTCGGTAGAAGATTTGGCGGGGGTTTTCTTTAATGCCTTGCCAGGTAATTCCGGTGGTCCGGAAGTAGTAGATGGCGGAGTGTATAACCTCGCTGACCTTGGTGCTGCTTTCAACCTGGAAGCTAGTGTCTCAGCAGGCGTGGAAAGCGTTAAGTTCGTTGTAGATGGAAGTGAAGTCATTCAGGATGAAAATTTCTTTTATCCTGGTGATGGTGCTGATTGGGGAGCAGGCGCTGGTAGCTACACTATCCAGATAACAGGTTATCAACTCGATGGTGCCACCGGTGTAGACCTTTTCAACGAAATATTTACTGTAACGATTTACGATTGTACAGCCGATCCGGGCTCTATTTCCGGGGATGAAGCCGAATGTGGAGAGTTTGTAGCAACTACAATATCCGGAACTAGTGCCTCGAATAGTGGAGGCGGTACACTAGAATACTTATGGCAATACTCTGAAGATGGTGGTAGTACGTGGAACGATATTTCCGGTTCAGATTCAGAAAGCTTCGACCCTGGGTTGATCACTACAACTACGCTTTACCAACGGTTGGCCAGGTTTTATAGTGACTGCGATTGGGTAGCTTCGAATATAGTGACTAAAGCCGTTTCTCCTTTACCGGTTGCCAATGTCACACCTGATTTTACTTCTTGTAGAAATGTGTCCGTTGAAATTGAAGTTTTTGGAACGGGAGGCAATGGAGGACCTTACAATTTTGAATGGGATGACGGCTCTGTTTTTAGTCCCAGAACGGTTATTCCTTCTGAAACTACCACTTATTTTGTGACAGTTACAGAAGTGTTCACTGGCTGTACCGATGAAGCACAGATCACCATTACCATTGAAGAGGATATCGCAGTAGACTTTGGAGGAGATCAAAACATCTGTTTGGGTGAGACCATCAATTTAACGCCCACGGTCACCGGGGGTACCACTCCCTACTCCTACGAATGGAATACCGGAGGAACAGCAGAAACAGAATCAGACCTGGGGCCGGGAACTTACTCGCTTACCGTAACCGATGCCAATGGCTGCACCGGTGAAGGGACGGTAACTATTACGGAGTTGCCCGAATTGACTTTGGATGCCATTTTAACGGATCCTTCTTGTAATGGAAATACGGATGGTGCGATTGACCTGACCATCACTGATGGTGTAGCACCTTTAATAATTAATTGGAACAACGGAGCAACCACTGAAGATTTAACCGCTCTCGCGGCAGGAAATTATCAGGTTACGGTAACAGATGCAAATAATTGCGAAGCAACCGCTTCTTTTGATTTGACCGATCCTGCCTTGCTGGAAGCAAGTCTTGCCGGCACCGATCCGTCTTGCAGCAACGACGACGGCACAATTGACCTGACAGTGACCGGAGGCACTACTCCTTATAGCTTTGCCTGGGATAATGGTGAAACTACTGAAGACTTAAGCGGATTAGCAGCCGGAGATTACGAAGTAACGGTAACCGACAATAATGGTTGTACGGCCATCGCTAGCATCACCTTGAATTTAAATGGGGTTTTGAACCTGGACATTGCCGGCACCGAGCCGCTTTGTAACGGGGGAGCCGACGGTGCTGTCGATTTAACTATTATTGAGGGGACTGCCCCGTATACCTTTGCCTGGAATACAGGAGCCACAACTGAAGATCTAAGTGGTGTATCCGCAGGTTTTTATGAAGTTACGGTAACGGATTTTGCCGGTTGTACCGGAGTAGTTAGCATTGACTTGACTGAACCAGCAGCTATAGATCTTGATCTACAAAGTACCGATCCGCTCTGCCCTGGCTCTGCGGATGGAACCATCGATTTGACCGTAACGGGAGGCACTGCTCCTTATAGTTTCGCCTGGGATAATGGAGAATCTACCGAAGATTTAAGTGGATTGATCGCTGGAGATTACGAAGTAACGGTTACTGATGGTAATGGGTGTACGGCAATTGGAAACATTACTTTGGTTGATCCAACTGCCTTGAGTTTGGACCTTACGGGAACCGATCCGCTATGTGCCGGAGGAACTGACGGTACAGTGGATCTCACGGTAACCGGAGGAACCGCTCCATACAGCTATGCCTGGGATAATGGGGCTACTACTGAAGATTTGAGTGGAATAACTGCCGGAGCTTACGAAGTTACGGTCACCGATAATAATGGTTGTACGGCAATTGGCAATATCACGCTTACCGAACCAACTGCTTTGAATTTAGATCTAACGGGTACTGATCCTATTTGTGCTGAAGGTGCAGATGGTACGATCGATCTAACCGTAACAGAAGGCACAGCACCTTACACCTTTGCCTGGGATAATGGGGAAACTACTGAAGATTTGAGCAATCTGCCGGCCGGCGATTATGAAGTGACGGTTACCGATAACAATGGTTGTACTGCTATTGGGAATTATAGTTTGACTGACCCGGTTGCGATGACTCTTGACCTAGTGGGTACGGATCCAACTTGTCCGGGAGCAACTGACGGTGCAGTCGATCTTACCATAACAGATGGCACCGCCCCTTATACCTTTGCCTGGGATAATGGAGCAACGACTGAGGATATCAGCGGTTTGGCTGCCGGTACCTATATGGTTACCGTGACGGATGCGAATAGTTGTACTGCAGAAGGCAGTATTACTTTGACGGATCCATTGAGCATGACCCTTGATCTTCAACCTACCGAACCCAGTTGTAATGGCGGCAACGACGGATCGGTGGATTTGACAGTTTCTGACGGAAGTGAGCCATACAGTTATAATTGGAGTAATGGCTCAACCACTGAAGACATCAGCGGCCTCCTAGCCGGAACCTATGACCTTACCGTTACTGATAATAATGGCTGCCAAGCTTTCAGCAGTATTACCTTAAATGAACCGGATGCATTAAGTTTAGATTTTAGCAGTACCGATCCTACTTGTAATGATAATGACGGAACTATAGATCTCAACCTAACCGGAGGCACTGCTCCTTATACTTATTTTTGGGACAATGGAGCGACAACCGAAGACCTTAATGGTTTATCAGCGGGTGATTATAACGTGACTGTCACGGATAATAACGGTTGTACAGAAGTAGGGGCCGTTACTTTGAATCCCCCTACAACTGATTTAGCCGTAACCCTTGATAATGTGGACATTTGTAATGGAGGTATTGCTCAATTATCACCGAATATTTCCGGTGGAGTAGGGCCGTTCACTTACCTTTGGAGCACTGCGGAAACTACACCTGCCATCGACGTTTCTCCTTCATTAACTACGGACTATTCGGTCACCGTTACCGATGCTGAAGGCTGTACGGCCGAAGCCACAGCCACCGTAACGGTCAATAGCAACCCTGCTCTTTCCGAAGAATACCAGATTAACGGTAATGGGTTTAATGCAGGAAATGCAGTTACGGTTTCTTCCGGCGCGGACGTTGATTTTGGTTTTGCCGGTACGGACTTCACAGGGTGGACTTTTGACTGGACGGGACCCAATGGATTTTCTCAAACTACCTCTGACTCGGATATATTAAATTTAGTTGGCGTAACTACGGCGGAAGCCGGTTCATATGATGTTACTTTTACTGATCCTAACGGATGTGTGGGTACGGGTTCCTTTGTTTTGACGGTAAATGATATTTTGTCGGTAGATGTTGGCGCAGATCGCAATATTTGCGAAGGAAGTACAACTACCTTAACCGCAGTAGCGACCGGGGGAGTGGAGCCTTATTCCTATTTGTGGAGCAATGGTGAAACCACCGCTTCCATTACAGTGGGTCCTCTATTTTCCGATGATATCTACACCGTAACGGTTACTGATGGTATCGGTTCCACCGTTAGCGCCGATGTTGGGGTTTTTGTGATCAGTGTGGATGCTAGTGATGATGATGTGGTCCAATGTCCCGAAATAAGCAGTATTATTATTGATTTGGTAGCTAATGATGGCGGCTATGATGCAGCATCAACCTTTACAGTGATCAATGGGCCAAGCAATGGTACCGTAGGCATTGGGGAGGATGGAGTTGCCGTATATTCTGCCAATTTTGAATTCTGCGGTTTTGATCAATTTACCTATGAGTTGTGTAATGGGGAATGTTGTGATCAAGCTACCGTTACCATTGATTTGAGCGATTTCGACTCTCCTTCTATAGACCTCAGTTCCAGTTCTACTACCATTGAATGTGACGAAGTACCACTGATCGAAGTACCCAATAGTATTGATGACGGATGTGATGAGGCGGCAAGACTGTCCTTAAATGAGGATGTTACTTATGATCCTGCTTGTCCCAATGCTTATACTATTACCAGGACCTGGACGGCGGTAGATCACTGTGATAACACCACTACTGAAGTACAAACGATCAATGTTCAGGATACCGAAGCGCCCGTACTGAGTGATACCCCTGCTGACATCACTGTACTGCCGGGCAATGTTCCAACTGCTCCGGTTATTACTGCCAGTGATGATTGTAATGGCTTGCGTCGTCAGGTAGTGAGTGGCAGTAAACCTTTCAGTGAAGGGGGAATAGCCTCTTCTACGTCCATACCTCAGTTTGATCCAAGCCTTGGAAATCTGGTTAAAGTTGAATATTTCATTGCCCAATATTTAGGATTTAGAGTTAGAGTAGAGAATAAATCAGAATTTCCACAAAGTTCTTTCAATATTACTTATGATTATGATTTTTCAACGAATAGCTCCTCTACCGGATTATCACAAACCTTGTTTGCCAATGAAACTATACCACTTAACCTGGACTCATACGACGGAGTAGTTGACTATGCCGGACCCAGCGGCTGGCAATTTGGTATCAATGGATTCCAACAATTTACAACCGGAGAGACAATAACAAACCTTTCTGCTTTCCAGGGAACGGGCAATATAACATTTAATGAATTTTCCGATGGAAATTATACCTTCTCCGGTAGTGGTGGTAACTTGGAAAATGAGGTAAGAACGTATACTAGTGCAGAATATGTCCTTATTTACGTATATGAAGATCCGGATGAACTGGAGGTGGAGGTTGACTTTTTTGAAGAAACCCTCGGTTCTGTTTGTGATGGCGATCAACAGGTGGAAAGAACCTGGACTGCCACCGATGCTTGTGGCAATACAACAACGCATACCCAAATCATTACTATTGATAATCCAGACCCAGTTAGTGTAAATGCGGGTACGGATGAGACCATCTGTTTCGGTCAAAGTGTAAACCTAATAGGAGTTGCAAGTGATGGTACTTCTCCCTATACCTTTAATTGGGACAACGGACTGGGTGCTGGCGCAACCCATGTTGTGTCGCCTACTGTGACTACTACTTATACCGTTACCGTAACAGACGCTAATGGATGTATTACTACTGACGACATTACCGTGACGGTAGAAGAGGGTCTCGTTCTTTCTTGTCGCCAAAGAATAGGTGGAGAGACAGGGACCTGGATTGAAGATTGCCAGGTTGATGCTTGCGAAGGGAATTCTGTAGAAATCGGAGTTATACCCAACGATGCTGCCAGTTACGCCTGGGAAGGCCCTAATGGGTTCACTGCCGGTACCAGTGAGATCTTAGTATCAGATAATATTACCACATTAGAAGCCGGGGATTATACCGTAACCGTAACCGATGCCAGTGGATGTATTGGTATTAATACCATATCAGTCGCCGTAACAGAAAATCCTACGGCAAGCTTTACTTCAATTGATGCGAGTTGCGGATTGGATAACGGTGCGATTACTTTTGACTTCGATGATTATGGCCGGGATATTCAATTTAGTTTGGATGGTGGGGCAACTTATCAAACACCGGTACCTTCTTCACAAGGTTCTGTTACTTATAATGATTTAGCTGCGGGGAACTATGACCTATACATGAGTTTTGGTAACGGTGATTGTCCTGTTTCTTTGGGAACAACCACTATTGGTTCTGCTCCTGGTCCTAGTCTTACCCTGGGCGATGATTTTACGATCTGTAGTGGTGAAACAGCTGATCTGTTTGCCGATGTCACCGGAGGTCAATCACCCTATAACTTCGCTTGGTCAAACGGCCTACCCAATAGTGCGAATGTCAGCGATTCTCCTACCGCGACTACTATCTATAGCGTTACCGTTACCGATGCAGTAGGTTGTATTGTTACCGATGATATTATCGTAACGGTGATTGAAAGCCCCGAAATAACTAATATCTCTACCGTTAGTCCGAATTGTGGTCTTTCGGATGGAAGTATTACCATCGAGTTTACTGATAACCCTAGCAGAACGACTATTGAATTTAGTACGGATGGTGGAATTACCTATCCCGTGAGCGTAGGCGATGATGCCGGATCTTACACTTTTAGTAATTTGTCTTCCGGACTTTACGATATTTATGCAAGGTGGGATGACGGCTCTTGTGCTGTTAGCGCGGGGGAGACCCAGCTTAATGATATTGCCGGTCCAACGGTAGATTTAGGGCCTAATCTAGTGATTTGTG
This sequence comes from uncultured Saprospiraceae bacterium, assembly GCA_964533785.1. Lineage (GTDB taxonomy): Bacteria > Bacteroidota > Bacteroidia > Chitinophagales > Saprospiraceae > JANQRV01. Next base: position 39,389 of record CAZHNG010000010.1, read on the forward strand.
ATGATGGCGAAAATACCAGCACCACGATTAACGCAAATGTAACCGGAGGTCAGGCTCCCTACACCTACGTTTGGGACAATGGCTTGGTAGGACCTCCGCCACATGTAGTTTCTCCTGCAACGGCAACTACTTACGGTGTTACCGTTACGGACGCCAATGGATGTGCTTCGTCTGACCAAGTTCTAGTTAATGTTATAGAAGCGCCGGAAGTAACCGTTACCGCTGAAACTCAAAGCTGTGGAGCCGGTGAAGGTTCGATAACATTTTCTTTTCCCAATCATCCGGATAGAACGAATATTGAATTTAGTATCGATGGAGGAATTAATTATACGAACGTTACAGATAATAGTGGCTCCTACACTTTTGAAAACCTAAGTGCAGGTACCTATGACCTGTGGGTAAGATGGGGAAATGATGAATGTCCGGTCAACTTGGATGATGTCACCATTGTCGAATTACCTGACCTGAATTTGGACTTGGGGCCAGATCAGGAAATCTGCCTTGGAGAAACCCTCACTATAGACCCTACTATTACTGGAGGAACCGAGCCATTAACCTACAATTGGAGTACGGGATCTAACGAACCGTCCATTGACGTGACACCCTCCGCCAATACCACTTATGGATTGACTGTTACCGATGCGAATGGCTGTACGGTAGAGGATGAAGTAAATGTTTCTGTTTTTGATGCGGGTTTAAGTGCTGTTACCTTTTATGACACTGGTAATGGAACAGTCTATGCTACTTTGACAGATGGAGCAACATTCAATATTTTTGATCTGCCGGAAAGTTTTACAATTGAAGCAGTGACCACTGGTTCTCCTCACCATGTAATTTTCAACGTGAACGGAGATATTCATCGGGAAAATATCAACCCCTACCGATACAATGGGGATAATTTTGACTGGGATCCCAGTACTGGAACTTATACTATTACCATTCAAGTTTTCGGAAGCGAAACCTTGATTTGTGATGAAATAACCCTGACTATCAACATCGTTGAGGGTACAAATCCTGATGATTGCCCGGCCTTCGATGTGCAGGATGATGTTTTTGAAGATTGTGAAAATGAAACAATAACCGGTGATCTTTCAATAAATGATGGAGCTACTCCCGATAATTACGCGGTATTAACCGATGTCTCAAATGGTACTTTAACCTTAAATAACGATGGTACCTTTACCTATATCCCCAATAGTGGATTTAGCGGTACGGATCAATTTACTTACCAGGTCTGTGATTTACCTGCTAATCCCTCTTGCTGTGAGACTGGAACGGTAACGATCGAAATTTTCGATCTGCCTGCTTTATCTCCCGGTTATATTGTTAACAACGGCCCCTATACCAATGGCAATGAAATACAAGTATGTGCAGGAGATGATATTATTCCAAACTTTAGCGGCACCAGCTTCCAGCAATGGACCTTCGAGTGGGAAGGCCCTAATGGTTTCTCTCAAACCAATAATGATCCAGGTGATGGTGACAATGATCGTCTGAACATCAATGATATTACTGTTGCCCAGGCAGGTACTTATAGCGTTACCTATACCGATCCTAATGGATGTCAAGGCTCAGATTTTTTCCTGGTTGAAGTGAGTGACTTTACGGCCTCTATTGATCCGGTTGATCCAATCTGCCCAGGTGAAAGTGCTACTTTAAACGTAACGACGGATGCTTCAAATACACCTGTTACTTATGCCTGGAGCAATGGTTCCAGCGGAGCGCAAATTAGTGTAAACCCTTCTGAAAACACGGATTACACGGTAACGGTAACGGATGGCTTTGGTTGTGCTGTAGTAGCAACTGCTTCGGTAATTGTTAAAGATCTTCCTGAAGTATCGTACAGTGAAATTATTCCGGACTGTGATCAGGATAATGGTAGTATTACCTTCACCTTCGCGGATCAAGGATTTGACCTGGAATTTAGTCTTGACGGTGGAGCTACCTATCAAACACCTGTAGCCGGTTCTGCCGGTTCTGCAACTTACGGTAACCTCGGGCCTGGCACTTATGATTTAACCGCTCGTTTTGCGGGCGATGATTGTGTTGTAGAGGTGGGTACGGTTACTTTCTTACCTCCGCCTGGTATTACTTTGGATCCTGTAGACCGTGAAATCTGCGTCGGTGAAACCACTACGCTGATTGTTAATGTTACCGGTGGGATACCGCCTTATACTTTCGAATGGGATAACGGCATTGGTGTGGCAGAAAACCCGGAAGTATCTCCGGCTACAACGACTACTTATAATGTGACAGTTACCAGCACTAATAACTGCGTAGTCACCAGCTCCCTTACGGTAACGGTAAATGACCTTCCAGTGTTAGTAGAAGAATATCAAATTGATGCTGAACCTAAGGTTCAAGGGAATAGCATCACCGCTTTCGTTGGACAAGACGTTACGTTGGAATTTGAAGGAGCTTCTTGGGCTGGTTGGGTATTTGAATGGTCAGGGCCAAATGGATTCAGTCAAACCGTTAACGGGGATGATGATATCACCATAAGCAACATCCAAACCAATCAGGCGGGAACTTATAACGTCACCTATACCGACCCCAACGGTTGCCAGAACAGTACTTTCTTTACGATTGATGTGGTCGATCTGGTGGTCGATCTTGGGGCTGATATGTCGATTTGTATTGGCGAAGAGGTTACCATATCCGCCAATGTCGTTGGCGGAACTGCTCCTTACACCTATACCTGGAATAACGGATTGCCTGATCAAGCTTCGCATACCGTTTCACCAACTACCACCACCACCTACAGCGTAACAGTAACCGATGCGGAAGGATTCACCGCTACCAGTGACAAAGTTGTAACCGTTAGTCCCTTGCCTCAGGTAACTGTAATTTCTGATCCTTTGGAATGTGGGGAGACGACAGGTTCTATTACTTTTACTTTTCCGGATGAACCTACTAAAACTTCACTTCAGTTCAGTGGAAATGGAGGACTTTCTTATACCCCTCCTATACCCGATAACATCGGAGGCGTAACCTTTACTGGTTTGCCGGAAGGTTTCTATGAACTTTGGGTAAAATGGGGAGATGGAGAGGAGTGTCCGGTTGACCTAGAAGATGTAACCATTGATGCCATTCCTGATGTTAATATTGACTTAGGTCCGGATCTAGATATTTGTTTAGGCGAAACCTTAAACCTCCAACCAACTATTTCCGGTGGTACCGAACCGTACACATTTACCTGGAATCAAGGTCTGCCTGGTGAAGGTTCTCATTCTATTGTTCCTGAGAATAACACCGGAGAAGATCTTTTCATCACCTACAGCGTAACTATTACGGATGCTAATGGCTGTACCGCTAGTGATGAGATTACCGTGGAAGTCGAAGTTATTCCTGAAGTTGCTGTTAGCCATATTGATCCTATCTGTGGTTCCACTACTGGTTCTATCACTTTCTCTTTTACAGATGTTGACAGTAGAACGGGAATAGAATTCAGTTTGGATGGTGGCAATACCTATGAGGCGGATGTTCCGGATAATAGCGGATCGGTTACTTATGATAATCTTGCCGTGGGAACCTATGATCTATGGGTAAGATGGGGGAACAATGAATGCCCGGTTGACTTAGCAGATGTTGATCTGGTTGAGCAAGAGGCTCCCAGCATTGAAATCGGTGAAGATACCACCATTTGTATCAATGAAACCGTGACGATCAATTCTTCATTAGAGGGAGGAACCGCTCCGTTTACCTATGAATGGAGCAACGGTGAATCTGGGGAATCAATTACCGTTACACCTGGTATAACAACTACTTATGCTTTAACCGTTACGGATGCCTTGAATTGCCAGGCAGTTGATCAATTAACTGTAACCGTCAATGAATTGCCTGTCGCTAATCCTGATGAAGCAAGCCAGTGTCCCGAAACCAACAGCGTTACCATTGATCTATTCGGTAACGATTCTAATACAGAAAATATTACGGCAATTAATATTTTGCAAGCACCTACCAGCGGTATTGTGGGCATAAGTATCGATGGTATAGCAGTTTATTCTCCAAATTTTGAGTTTTGTGGTACGGATCAATTCGTCTATGAGATCTGTGTC
>CAZHNG010000011.1:0-16362 GCA_964533785.1 uncultured Saprospiraceae bacterium
TATGCTTATTACACACTCTCCTGACGTTTACAGTCAGGACGATAAATGTCCTGATTGCAAGCATCAGCCCCCTCTCCCGATAGCAATCGGGATCAATCCCACACGGTCTAGAGTCTAAAATCTAGCGTCTCACTTAACTTATGATTCATCCTTCCGTATAGCCAAACTCAACTTCCATCGAATTCCTTCGTTCATTAAGGGAAGTATATTTACTTTTACCTTTTGTCAGACCTGTGATCCTAGAAGTTTAAATTACTATTACTCTCTCTCCACACCCTACTCCCGTCTGACATCTTAATTCTGGCATCTGATATCTTAAAAATATGAAGACCACGCTAAAAGTAATCTACGAAAGTATCGTTCAAGCCCTGCAACAATTGTACGGCAACAAACTCAGGAGCTTTCTTTCCCTGATCGGCATCTCGATCGGGATTTTCTGTATTATCGGTGTTTTCTCCGGGGTAGATTCGCTGAAATACTACCTGGAAGACAATATGTCGAAATTGGGGGATGACATCATCTATGTCCAAAAGAGGCCCTTTAGTTTTGGGGGAAACCTGAAATGGTGGGAGATCATCAAACGGCCACAGGCCCAATACGATGATTACGAAGCCATTCGCGATAATTCTCAAACTGCGCAACTGGCCTCTTACCACGTCTTCATCGGTGCCAAAACCCTGAAATACAAATCGAGTAGCGTTGATAGGACGTATTTGATCGGTATTTCCTACGAGATTGCCGAAATGTTCGGTATGGATTTTTACAAAGGCAGGTACTTTTCACAACTGGAGTATAACTCCGGTGCTCCTACAGCCTTAATAGGGTATGACGTTGCGGAGCAATTATTCGGAACTATCGAGCCGGTTGGCAAGAAAGTGAAGTTGATGGGTAGGAAATACGAAGTGATCGGTGTGATCGAAAAGGCAGGAGATGATCCGATCAATCCACTGGATTGGGATCAATGCATACTGGTCACCTACCCTGCGGCCCGGTCTCTCGCCAATTTAAAATCTAAAAATCAGCACGATCATACGGTTTCGGTGAAAGCTGCCCCGAATGTTGCCCTGGCGAGCATGAAGGATGAAGTACGCGGTATTATGCGTGGGCACCGCAAACTAAAACCCCGTCAAGAAGACAATTTTGCGATCAATGAATTAGCGATGATCCTCAATGCTTTGAATGCATTTTTTGCCAATTTGAATGTCCTGGGAGTAGTGATTGGAGGGCTTGCGATGATCGTTGGCGGTGTCGGCGTTGCTAATATTATGTTTGTATCGGTTAAAGAGCGTACGAACATCATCGGCATCAAGAAGGCGATCGGTGCCAAGCAATATATGATCCTACTGGAGTTTTTGATAGAATCGATCGTTCTTTGCATTATTGGTGGACTCATCGGCTTGTTACTGGTCTTCGGTATACTGGCCATTATATCGGAAGCGATCGATTTCAATTTATTCTTATCGGCGAACAATATTGTTAAGGGTCTAGGGTTTTCGGTAGCGGTGGGAATCATTTCGGGTTTTATTCCGGCGTTGCAGGCTTCGCGGTTGGATCCGGTGGTGGCGATGCGGCAGTAGGAATAGGTTTAAAGGGATAAGATGATTGGAATGATCGATTACTTCTCACACAAATCATGAATCTGACTTATTATTTTTTTACAATCCTAATTTGAACAAAATTACTGTAGATGTAGCCCAACCATAGTAAGATAAAGGGGAGTACAGGAATAAAATATCTTGGAGAACCGATTATTAATATAGTGCCACCGAAATATATCAGTGCAAAAAGAGTTAAGAACAAAATTTCGAAAGAAAGTATGTTCGCGTTTAATAGAGCGGGGTAAATACTCAACATCAAAAATGTTAGCAGTGGTATATTGATTAAAATATAAAAAAGCGCGTCATAGTCTTGGAAACGGTAAGAATTTGGATAATTAAAAAGGATCCGCACTACGTTTGTTGCTACATTTATTCCATAATTTAATGGATTTTGTTTGATACGTTCTATTCCTTTTTTCTTAAAAGCATCATTCTTTTCTACCTGAGAAAGATCGACAACGGATCGATAAAATTCGTAATGGCTTTCATCCACGTATTTGTTATCTTTCTCTAGGATCTTGCCCACACCAAACCAGTTCCCATACTCATGTTCCAGTTTAGAGCTCATCCAGTATATCTGTTCTCCACCATTTGTACCAAAATAAAAATTTCGCTGAGTAAGAGAATAAGTGTAAAAAAGATAGGGGATTACAAATAGATACCCGACAATACTAAAAAGAGATAATTTTAGCGCTCTTCGGTCTCTAAAGAGCGCAAAATAAAGTATGGTTATTGCAATAAAAGTGATGGCAACGTATCCGAAAATAAACTTTGTCAAAATCAACATGCCAAGTAAAATTCCTGGCAGTATTAATTGGCTGAGCTTAAATTGCTTGTTTGATAAGGCTTTCAAAAGAAAATATAACATCGCACATATCAAAAAAAGAGTAAGTACATCGGTTTGAACCCTTGGCAACCACCTGTAGATCGGATAATACAATCCGAGACTAAAAGCTAGAATAGTGCTGACTTTGTCCGTCAAGAAAAACTTTGCTGCTTTTTCAAAATAGAATACGGCGAATAGAAGGAATATACCGTTCAATAGCCGTGGGATAAGGTAGGGCATTTCCAGCCCAATGAAAGGAGTCAGCAAAATTGGGTACCAAGGCCCGTTGCGCAAGCTAGGGTCTTCTGTTGAGGTATAATATCCGTGAATAAGGTTTTCTGCATAGTTGACATACCTCTTTTCGTCACCAATTAAATCTTCATTATTGAAAAAAATGATGATCAAGAAGTAAAGTACTGCAAGAGGAATAAATTTTAATAAAGGTTTCATATTCCATAAATATTTTCTTAATACACCGTCCTTTAATCAGCTTCATTACCACTCTAAATTCTAGCTGTATTGACCTCTAAACTAAGGGGCAATTTCAATCACCACCTTCCTCCCCAATTATACCCGGCAGTAAGGCCTAAACCTCCGAGTTTTTTCTAGGCGGTGTTCCCACGCTCGATGGACAATCTTGCTTAGCCATTGAATACAATAAACTTTCTTGTAACAAAATTGAATCCTGCTATAAGAATAGTTACAATAGTTTTGGAAATTACATAAGAAATCGGCAGATATTTTGTCATTAGATACATCAATACTACATTTACAACCAAACCAACAAACGAGAACATAAAAAATATAGAAATCTCTTTTAGTCTTTTATGTTTTTTGTTTTTAAAAATAAAAGTGGCATTCAGTGTGTAAGTAACGTATATGGTAATCAATGAAGCTAATAAATTAGCAAGGTTCACTTCAAGGTTTAATACCTCTACAAATAATACTAAAAGACCAATACTGACGAAGTAACAGATCCCACCTACTAAAACAAAAAGTATTATTTGTTGGTATAAAACATTAGACAGGATGTACTTATTTACCAGAGTTCTCATATACCTTTTTTGCGTTAATTATTGAATAATATTTTTTTCAAAAAAGGAGGGTTTTTACAATTAAATTAATATTGACTCATTTCTTTATTCAACTCGTTCTTCATCTTTTTCTACGGATTTATCAATCGATTGACTTAATAAATTAGAGTTGATATGAAATAATTCGTCGAAGTAGCGTTTATTTTGTAAAGACAAAAAACCAATTGATAAAAATTGGAAGGCTACAATTAGGGAAATACCTCCTACGAAAAAAGAATAGGGACGTTCAGCAAAAACCTTCGCGATAGCTGCACCAAAAGGCCCTCTGAATTCAAATTCCTCGGGAGAAATCGTGGGTATAGCATTAAAAGTGTTGATAAAGATCCAACCAATAACGTATAGCGAGAGTAAAAGTAAGGTAAAACCGATAGTCATAAAAACTGCGTAGGGTCTAAAGATAAAACCCGACATTAATCCGGCAAAAATACCCCGGAAAATACGAATACTGGAAGTCCTGGTATTTCCAACTTCTTTTTGAAAGCTCCAGTCAAGATGTGCGGGAATCTCTTCTATTCTTGCACGCAGAATAAGACCTTTATAAATGATTTCCGGCATTATCGAATAAGTATTCGATTTGAGGTTTAGCCTTTTTATAAAGCTGGTTTTATAAGCTCTTACCATCCCGGTAAAAGTATGTATCTTCTGGTTAGGTACCATTAAATACATAATGCGATTAACGACCTTGCTCAAAGCCAAGCGCAATAATGGAACAGCTGTGTTTTTTCCTCCTTTCATATAAGGGGAGGCAATTACAATATCGGCATCTTTAGCTACTGCTACTTCCATTAATCTTTCAATATGGTCCTCTGCATAACTCAAGTCCAGGTCCATAACAATAATATAATCTCCTTTGGCAAACTTAAAGCCGGTTCTAAGAGCGCCGCCAAGGTTTTTGTTTATTCTGTGGTGATGCACATTAACTTTTGGATGCTGAGCAGCGAACTGGTCAGCCAACTCCCTGGTGCCGTCTTTACTTCCGTCGTTTACTACTAATATATTCCAATCATATAAATGCTCTAAATTCTTAAGATACTCACAAAGACGGGTAAGATTTTTTTCGATTATGGCCGCCTCATTGTAAGCTGGGGTTATCACTGTAATGGAGGTCATGATTATTTTTATTTGTTGTTTTCAGGCAAATATCTATCCCAAATATTATTCAAAGAATAAAGATTAGAGTTTAACAGTACCATATAAAGAATTTATAGATTTTTTAATCCGGTTAAATTCTTCATCCGGCAAGCGTTGTATATTTGTATTCTTAAACGGCTTTATGTGGTCTATGTTCCGGTCTATACGCTTTTGATCAAAGATCAAGGATGATATCCGCTCAATCTGTTGCTTAGGGTTTTCACAAAGCGATTCATACGATAAATAGAATTTCCTTTCAGAGGGAATTTCTTCGAGCAGGGTATTGATCTTTTGCTCAACTTGATATACTTGATCGCAGATATCATCGATATAACTGTAGGGATCAGTATTATTAGCTGCGCCGTCAATAGTATCTTTTGCCCCGATACCCCAAGCGGCTTTTTTATCACCTTGAATTCTAAGCCTTGATTCAATTAATGATTGTACCACGTAAACTGGATTACGCCTGATAAAAATATAGATCATTTTTTCCGGCATTGCTTTTTCAAAATGCCGAATCGCTAGTGAATTCCTATTATTTTTGTTCAATAATGGTTTTTGAAAAGCAGCATTCCAGGAGTTGAGAAAATTGGATAAATCAAAAAGGACTTCATCCGATAATTTATCTTTAATAGCATACCGATCCTGACCAAACCATCTGTTCCATATATGAAAACCGTCATTTGGGCCCCCCAATCCGGAAACACTCCCAAAAAAGTTTTTGAATCCGTGGTCTTTCTTTTTTAGAAATCGATTGAATAACAAACCACTGGTTATAGGAGATTTAGGGAAGCTTAAATTCAGGTTATTAAAATAACTAACGGGTAAATAATGAACTAGCGTTTGGTAAAGCAAAGTTGTCCCGCTCCTCGAACCACCTACGATAAGGATAACAGGAAGATCAGATTTTACTTTTTTCTGAATTCTCCTTTTTTCAAACCCTGATAACAAATAATCAATAGGTTTTAAAACCAGGGCAACTCCTTCTCTGAAAAGCGTAAAATAGGCGGTTTTATTCCCTGATTTCAACATCCGAACCAGGAGACCAAGAGGGTCCCGAAAGTTAGAATAAGATGAAGATGAATGCCCGGAAGTTGCCATAGTTTTGTTTTAGAATTAGTAAGAGGATCAATTATTTTCTCTCATGCAGCCGTAATGCTTGGTTTAGCCTTTTTTAACGACATTTTAGCCAACTGTTTTTCTTCCAATGATTTGGCATGTTCTTGCATAGTAACACAGTGATAGTTTTTGTTGAGTAATTCAAGAACTTTGTTCATAACCTTTATTTTCTGAGCAGCAGGCACTTGCATAGCTGGAAAAAATGACAAAGACTCCGTATCGTCATTGCCAATAAAATCAAGCGGATGCAACAATACAGAAGGCTGAACGCCAGTAAGTTTGCACATAGCTATAACCGTCTTAAAATAAGCTATCGCCAATCCATAACTGTACATACTCAAAAACAATACGTAACTGGCATGAATAGGAACTTTAAAAATAGGCATGGTGGTAACCGGGATTTCCAGCAATTGCCCCCCATCTATCTCCCAGTAGTAAGGCTTATTGGGCCGGAAGGCATCTTTCCAACTTCCAAATAGCCCTTTACGTGTTTCTCTTTCTTCCTTCGTCAAATTGCTTTTCCAAAGGAAATACGCTCGCGCTAAAGGGTTCAGTGCATTGGGAAAAGTAGAGGCATCATATTGGTAACTACGTTTTTGCAATACTTTCAAGACGGTATCAGAAAAACTAAATCCAGGGCCCCTGAACCCACGGGGCAATACCCCAGTCGCTTTCTCAATAAATTCTTCCGCACGTCTGAGTTCTTCTGTAACTTCTGCCTCTGTATAAGTGTGTAGCCAAGGATCATGATTAAAGGTGTGGCTTCCTATATCATGTCCTCGGTCAGCTATTTCCCGCAATACCGGTACGTTATATTCGAATGCTGCATCTTGCGCAACAATGAAAAAGGTGATTTTCAAATGGTGCTCATCCAAAATATCTAAAATTCTAGGTACCGCGTAAGAAAGGTACGATGGGTAATTTTCCCAAACCGGGTCGCCGTGTGTTTTTAAATATGTCCACTCATCATCCAGGTCCAGGGAGATGCTTGCAATATTCTTGGCCATTGCTATTGAATTACTTTATGTGATTTTAAATCCGCAAAAAAATGATCTTTATTTTCCTCTACAAACCGATTGACATGTCGGACCACCGAATTGTTATTCAAAGTATCATTCACAAACTGTGAAGTATTCAAAACGTAAAAGTCTTTGTGCTTAGTTGTAGTCTTGGGAACTATCTGGGAATAATTGAGCACTTGAACCGGCTGTACTTTAATGGCACGATTGATATACACCTTTTTGATCTTTTCCTTTGGAAAATCGGGATACATCTTCTCCAAGCCCGCTAAAAATGACTGTTCGATCTCTTCGTCCGAACTGCGTAGCAACGGATCGGTAGAAATAATATACTTGGGTAAATAAGTAACGTGATAACCCGAAGTTTCAGCGGTATCCACCAAAGTACTTAATCCAATAACTCCAGTAAAAGGTATCGTTTTATCTGCGATATTCAATACGTAAAAAGGCGTTAACGGTTCCTCGGTAAGCAATACCATACAAATTACCCCCAAGTATTCTACCTGCTTGTCCGGCTTGGATACTTCGTATAAATCCGAATGGACTATTTTTTCCAATACATTGACCGGAGCGGTAAATATTACTTTATCAAAATCGGATTCTCCTCCATCGTGGGTAACGATGATTCCACCACCCTCGTTTTTTCGTATATTCTGTACGGATATGGACTTGTGTAAGGTTACATTTTCCTGGTTAAACAATTCTTCCAACTGATCAAATACCGTTTTATATCCTCCAGAAACGTACCCCATTTGCTCTTGATGAGCAGAAGAATCCCTGGCTTCGAATAAGCGTTTAATGTAAGTCCAGATGAAAACGGCTGATACCCGGCGGTAAGCCTCACCCAGTTTAGCCAGCAACAATGGTTTCCAGAATTTCTCGTAGGTCTTTCTCCCTCCGATTTTAACCAGCCAGTCTTCTACGGTCAGTTTTTCCATCTTCCGCCAGTCCTTGATCCTGGAAGCATAAAGAATGGTTAGTGCCAACCGAAACTTTTGAATCATATTTAAAGGTGGAAAAAGCAAAAATTCTTTATTGTTACTCACAGAGTAGAATTGCTCATCCACATAAACTCCGGTGTAGGTTTTCTTCCATCTCAATTGATCTTCCAGACCAATTTCTTTGATAAACTGAATTAAATGAGAATCGGAAGGTAAAATGACATGGTAAAACCGATCCCAATAGAAATTATCGTATTTCTGGTAGGTTGCCAGGCCACCTATCTGGTCACTTCGTTCAAAAACCGTTATTTCATGAGCAGGGTCAGCAAGTTTTTTGGCCAACACCAAGCCCATCATACCTCCACCAATAATTCCTATTTTCATTTTACCACTGCATTTTTAGTTAACTGATATTGCCAATCAATTGTGCGCTTCATTCCATCTTCTACATCTACTACCGCTTTAAAGCCTAACAACTGTTCTGCTTTAGTAGTATCAGGAACTCTGCGCATTACATCCTGGTATTTTCTCCCTTTTGAAATTTGATCGTATGGTATTAATTCGTATTTCAGTTCTCCGGGAGTTCCTGATAAACGCTTCAACAATTTGGCAAGCCCCAGAATGGTTATTTCGCCCTGTGCTGCTCCAATATTGAATATTTCGCCATTGGCTTCTTCCTTTATGGCTGCGAGATAAATTCCATTTACCGTATCGTCAACGTAAGTAAAGGTTCTGGTCTGCATCCCATCTCCATGAATAGGAATTACCTCATCCTTAAAAATCTTATCAATAAATACGGATTGTGGACCTCCCCACCAAGTCAGGTGCTGATTTGGTCCGTAAGACCCGAAAAAACGCAAGTTTACCACCGGAAAGTTATAAGCCTCCATATAAGCCAGTGACAAATGCTCATCGTACAATTTGGAAACGGCATAAGCCCAACGAGGAACCGAAGAAGTACCTACCGTGCAATTGCCTTCTTCTTTGAAAGGCAGATCAGGACTCATCCCATACACATCAGATGTAGAGGCTAAAACACATTTTATTGAGCGTTCTTTTGCAAACTCCAATATATTTTCCCCGCCTTTGGCATTGATTTGTAGGGTATCTATGGTTTTGCCGTATCTTGGTATTTTAAAAGCAGCTAGGTGAATGATCGTATCAATATCATCACTTAATCCGGCAAAAGTGGATTCTTCTAGAATGTCTTGGTGTAAAAAAGTGAAATTAGGATGATCAAGATAATCGGAAATATTCTCAATCTTACCCATTGATAAGTTGTCTATACCTACTACTTTGTGACCATGCTCTAAGCACTTCTTCAGTAAATTTGATCCAAGGAATCCTGCAACACCTGTAACTAAAAAGTTCTTCATAATCTTGAGGTTGTTAAGGTAATTAAATTAAGGTAACTAAATATTGAACATGTATTAACAGTCAGTCTTAATAAGTCTTTTTCTGCATAAAATGCTTGGTTTTGTGTTGGGCGTAGGAATAAGCAGCAAACAGCTTCTCCCTGACTTTTCGTAAAAAGAAAAGGGTTGGAAATGCTCCGTCCAGATACTTCACAATTGTATTCGAGAAGTACAATTTGACTAACAGCGTCAACCAAATGGAATCAGCAGGATTGCACAGCAAAAGCCTAACTTTCTTTTCGAAAGCCATGGACTTGTTATTGTTTTTTCGCAGGCAATAAGGAGGAAAAGTTAATAGTAAGTAAAAAGTTACTTACGATACATTTTCGGGAATGTTCGTGAAAAAAAAATAAATTACATTCCCTTAACAAAATATGATAGGGATGGAAACAGCAAAATCAAAGCTCATTAAAGGGAAACTTACTATAAGGGTAGAAAAAGGATTGCAATAAAAGTTTCCTGCTTCTAATCAATACAAAACTAATATATATTCCCAAAAGTACCCAATAGTAAATTTGTTTTTTCTGGAATACTAAGGAATAAACAATCCCCAGCCAAGAATTTTTATTTTTGGGTATCTAAAATTAACGTAAGCCGTAATAAAGTGTATTTCCCCTCAATTTGATTTTTTTATTAATCACTTTAAACCAAAAAACATGAATCAAGGTAGCTTATTGTTTGTAGTCGGTGCCCGTCCTAACTTCATTAAAATTGCACCTTTGTGTGAAGTTTTAAACCAAAAACCTCATATCTCTTTCAAAATCGTCCACACCGGGCAGCACTACGATAAGCAAATGTCTGATATCTTCTTTCAAGAATTGAACATTCCGGCACCAAATTTCAATCTGAAAGTCGGTTCAGGATCACATGGTAAACAGACAGGAAAAATGATGGCTGACATGGAAGAATTGTGTATACAAAACAACTTCGGTGCTATCGTTGTCATTGGCGACGTAAACTCCACGTTAGCCGGTGCCTTGGTTGGTGCGAAAATGAGTATACCTGTTGTGCATATTGAATCGGGGTTGAGGAGTTACAATCGGTCTATGCCTGAAGAGATCAACCGAATCGCTACGGATCATATTTCTGATATCCTTTTTGCTCCGACCCAACAAGCAATGAAAAACTTAAGTACCGAGGGATTATCTGATCGAGCTTATTTCAGTGGCGATGTAATGTACGATACTATTTTACAAGGATTAGAAAGAGCAAAAGCAAGATCGAAAATACTAGATGAATTAAAACTTGAAAAGGGAAATTACTATTTGGCTACCCTTCATCGTCCTTACAATGTTGATGAACCACATCAATTAAAGGAGATTTTTGAAGGATATGCCGCTCTAAAAAAGAAAATTATTCTGTCTGCACATCCCCGCTTGAAGAAAAACTTGGCTGAATTTGGTATTCAACCTGCTGATCACATTACCATGACACCTCCCTTGGGGTATTTAGATTTCATATTATTGCAAAATTATTCGATTAAAATCATTACGGACTCTGGTGGTGTACAAAAAGAGGCTTTCTTTTTACGAAAGCCTTGTGTCACCCTAAGGCCCGAAACTGAATGGGTAGAAACGGTGCATGCTGGAGCAAATACTTTAGTCAAAAAGAGAACTGCAGAGAATATTTTAGCCGCTGTTCATGAAAAAACCAATCCCGATTTTGATGCAAAGCCTTATGGTGAGGGAAAAGCTAGTCAACTAATGGTCGATATAATCGAAAATCATTTTTATAAATAAGTGGACAAAGTGATAGAAGTACTAACAGATGATACTGACGGGAAACTATGATGTTGTATAATTAGAATCTCCTCAATTGCTTACGTGCTATCCGTACTTTTCATAGATCAGGAAACAGATTAATGTATTGCATGTTGCGAAATTTGTAAGCAACATGCAATACCTTTATTAAGAGTCTGTTAGGAATTTGTGATGTTTTACATTCACCTGGTTATTAGATTGTTACGATGTAGTTGTCGTCTTGATTAACATAAGGCCTCGCTGCCATAAATTACATAAGAGCAATGCTGTTTTTTTCCCGACGATTGCTGTCGGTATTGAGCATTTTGCATTATGAAAACATAAAGAATATTCGGAATGAATTAAAATCATCCCTTGTGTTCTCATAACATTGCTCAAGCCTGCCTGCTTTTGGTAGGAAATCAAAACATGCTCTAATTTTAAACTAACTAATCTAATATTTTTGCCTGTCATTAAAATATTACCGGTTCATTGGTCATCACTGCCAAATGGTTTCTATGGATAATGCTGACAAAGCCTGATTTTAAGGGCCATTTCCCAAAGAAGATATTTTCCGTTCCATCCAGATCCATCAAAATACCATCTTTTCTTACGAAACAAGCACGTTGCATTAGAACCTTTGCTGAATCGTTGGGGTCTCTAATTTGTAAAATCACCCAATCTACAACATCCACCGGGAAAGCCCCTTTTTCCATGCATTCCGTACCTTTATGGTTCCAAGGCAAAGATGAATAGGGTTGTGCAAGTGGCAATAGTTCAGATGTAGAAAGGTTAGTATTCATATCGATTCCGTTCCATGGTCCTTGTAAATATACTTTAGCGCTGATGTAAATCGGCTTGGGATCGTCTTTCTCAATTATTCTAACATAATCCAGACGAGTTTTATTAACTACCAGGCTATTATTTGCAGTTAATGCGAGACCAATTTTAGTCATTTGCGGCATATTAATGACTACACTTCCAATTTTTTCCCAAGGTCCGTCAGCATTTTGAGTTGAATAATAAGCGGCAAAAGTATCATCATGTCTAGTCAATCTAAGATACTTTGCATTAAAAGTGCCTCCCATTGCTGCAGTGGAATCTACCCCTCCACCCTGGGTTTTTCTCCAAAGAAAATAGGCTGTTTTATCGGGTCGGACAGCAACGTAAGCGAAGGGACTATTATCATTCGCATTTCCACGAAACATAAGGCCGCTTTTGGCAAAGTTGTTCGTATTTTCTAAGGATTTAGCTCTTGCGATGATTTCGCCATCGCCATCGTGATCCTTATAGAGGAATTGAAATTCATCCGCAGTATTCCCTAAATTATTTCCGTGACCAACGAGCGTATAAACCCCGTCTACATGGGCTCCTGAGCTATTACCTGTGGAACTACCCACTTCAGCAAAATCAGTGAAAATCCCATAATCCGTATCATCACAGTACTCCAATTTTGTGTCTACCCAATTCGCATTACAGGTAGTACCAACGCCCGTATTATTCACGACAAGTTTTAATTCAAGTGCCCCGGTTACATCAATTTCTATTGGAGTAGCCGGATATCTGAAAAATATATCTTGGCTTTGGTATACGAGAATATCATCAACATATACTTCAAAGGACACCGAGCTTGTACACTCAAGCAGATCATCAACTCCAATCAGAGCGGAAAATTTTTGATACTTACCATCCAAGCTGTACTTAATTTCCGAGTAAGGATGAACGCCAAGTCCTCTTTGATAAATTACATCATTGATCTGTAGGGCCGCTCCATCATTTGATCCGGCGCCTCCATTACTTTTATCTATTTCTGGCGGACCTAATCCATTCTGCGGAGTTCCTTCCCAACTAAGATCGGTGAGCATATCCTCTGCCGGTATTTGGCAATCAACGAATTCACAAGTGATCAACCTGGCATCTGCCCAATTCGCATGATCATTTGCGATACCGCCATTACTTTCTACGACTAGCTTTAAATCGTAGCCTCCAGCAACAATCACGTCTATTGAAACCGCATTATCTGTTTGCGTTAACACACCACTATCATAAGCTAAATTATCGTTTACGTACACTTTGAAAATGACCGATCCGTCACCAGAATTATCATCAATCCCTATATCACAAAGAAACCTGTCGTACTTTCCTTCCAAATTATATACAATTTCTGAGTAGGCATGGGTACCAATTCCTTTGGTATAGGTATTACCGTTGATTGTTAGGGTATTTTGTGAAACAGATTGATCTTTTCCTACGGTTTTATTTCCACCAACGATTGGTTCCCCTACCCATTCCAGGTCTGATAAATATATGGTAGATTCATTTTCGCAAACAACGCTCGGAGTTGTCGTAGGCAATAAATAAAATTGTTGACTATGGTTTTCATCGTAAGGTGTCCAATTGATGGCGTTCCCACCTTCTGTCGAAATTCCCCCCAAAATATCCATACTCAATCCGTTATAAGCATTCTTAATATTATAATATCCACTATCAACCACTTCAAAATACCAAAATTGATTTTGTTGGTTGCTGCGGACTTCTTGAGTGACATTGATTCCACGATGGTTGAGCATAGTTTCCGTAGCTAAAGAGAATTTACTAGCGGCGTTAATAAGTCTGTATTTGTTGTTTCCAGCATGTTGTACGTACCATTTTTGATGATCTTCATCTGTGCTATCCTGCTGAACAATAATTTCCCCTGCAGTTATCCTCTTTTCAAAAGATCCTAGCAATTTACGGCTATGTCGGGCCTTTAAAAAATACCATCCTTCTGTAATATCAGAAGCTTCATCAGCATCTAAATCCGCAATCCAATCGAATAATCGATTAGTATAAGCTGTATCAACGATATTCTTGCCTATTGGAGGCATTGAATTACTACCAATGCTATTATCCCTTACGTACAATTGCGATTGCTGTGGATCTGCGGGTATTACTATTTTACTACCAGTAGGAGAAGCATTACTAATACCAGTTGCATTAATCATGGCCTGATTATAGAGTGGACTTAAGCCTCGGGAGTCGAATACTCCTTGAACACCATTGGGACGGTGACAATAAGAACAATTACCGTCTAAATAAGACCTAACCCTAAATTCTTTACTTGCTTCACCGTCGGTAATATCAGTAGATCGAGGATATTGCCTTGGATCCCCGATATCATGGTCGAACATCCCTAAATGATTCCAAGTTTCCAGTTGATTAGCAGTAATGCCTGTGGATGGATAGGTTATTTCTCCATTGATTTGCCGCGTTTTTACCCCTAAGGCATACCCTGCTACCGAATTATGGCATTCCAAACATTGCTGCCGACTTGGAAAATACCAGGATTGTATGTACTGACCACCTCCTTGTTCTGTTATTACAATATCTTTTGTATCAGAACCAGGGAGTAGAAATGCTTCTGTTCCCTCATCATTCCACTGATATGTGAGTGCATAAGCGCCACCTTCGGAATCAAATACTACGAAACGAGTTTCTAAACGCTTTGTCAAGCTGGGGTTGTTTTCGTCAATAGGTAATTCAAAATGTTTGATGAGTACCGTACCGGGAGGGAACTTCCAATTTCTTTCGCTATCGAAGGTAATCTTTTCGTCAGAAAAATTATGGACGCCGTCATTGGGTAAAGCAATCCATCTCATTTTTTCTGACCGGTCAGTCCAAAATGGGGCATTTACAGAATAGGGGATTACTCCTGGAGCAGGGGTTAAAGTTGTTAAATCAGTAAAGGCCCCTAGGCCAGTCAAAGTGCTACTAGGATTGGGAACAGTATTTTCTTTTCTTACTAATTTGTGAATTTTTCCACCATCCAGGTTGGTACCGTATAAATCTAAAATATATAAGGTACCTTCAGGTCCCAAATAGAAAGAAGAAATACCGTCTTTTCCACCTACTCCGGCGGTAGGTACGTTCAATAGGAATTCAGGCTCAGGATCACCACCAGTCGAATCTAGAGGTAAAGTCCAGATATTTTGTACTTCATGATCAGCGAAAACGTATTTTCCGGTTAGTTCTGGATACTTGTTCCCACGGTACACATACCCACCGATAACAGACCTACCAAAACTCCTTTTATAACTATAAAATGGTGGTGAATCATTACCAATCAAAGGAGTTGGTTGTGGTTTAGGCCCGGCTAGATCACCCTCCCGATAAGGCCATTGAAAATTTCCTTTACGCCTTACTTTGTTTACTTCCTCGCGTTTTCCTTGTCCGACATCCCCTAACCAAAATATACCTGTTAATGAATCCAGAGTCATTCTATGAGGGCTGCGAAGCCCTAATGCATAAAACTCTTCTAAAATACTCCCATCAGTAGCAAGCCAAGGGTTATCATTGGGTATATAATATCCCTGAGTAAAACTGTTGGGCCAACCACTTGGGGGCGGTGCTGAATTTTGTGGCTGCCTACGGATGGGGTGGCTAGTAGCAGGATTCATATCAACATCTATTCGAAAAACACCTCCAAACAAACAATAGTCAATTCTTTGGGAGACATCATAAGCATCGTTAGAGCTACCTTCGTCTCCTACTGCTACATAAAGATAACCATCTGTTCCAAAGAGAAGATCTCCTCCATTATGCCAATCATGCCGATCATATTGTTGAATCATAACAAACTCTGAGCCAGGATCAATGACTTCTGTATCAGATGAGTAAGTAAACCTGGATAACCTCATATAACCGAAATTCCCATGTACTCCTAAAACAGGAGCATACCTGTACCAAAGATAGAGATAATCTTTATTAGATGATCCTGTTTCACGAAACTCCGGGTGAAAGACTAAGCCCAGTAGACCGCCATCTTCACCGGCCACCACCTGATTGGATATATCAAGAATAGTTCTTTTTTGGGTTACCGTATCACTGTTCAAAAACACCCATATATAACCTGGTTTTCCGATGACCATCATCGAATCTCCATTTGCAAATGAAAGCATTTTCAATGGATCAATAAAAGTCAAATTTGGAAAAGCATCTTCTATAACATAACTATAACTGTTGTTATTTGGATCAGGTGCTTGATCAGGAAATGCTCCGTTTAGGTACGGCCCAATCGATTGAGGACTATCCAGCCCAGGTCCAAAGATACTGGGTATGTAAGATAGAAAAAGTACTGCGCAAAAAATTGAAAATACCAATATTCTTTTAGCTCTCATTTTGGTGTTTCATAGTTTTTGAAAATAACAAATAATACATTTGCTTGTGAGTAGGATTATCACAAGAAATAACAGACTTATGCTAGGTGACGTCAGAAAGTGGTTGAAGGGAATTTTTCGAATGGATTGTTTGAATTTATCAGAGAAAAGAGAGGTTGCTTAGCATGCTTAAATTCCCGAAAATACAAAATGAATTTTAGCAGTTCACCCTCTCATACTTTGATTGAGTTATATCCGAACACGAATATAATATAGATTTGAGGAATCCAGGTAATTTTAATGTAATATCAGGAGAAATTAACATATAAATAAAATTCAATCACA
>CAZHNG010000011.1:16372-42491 GCA_964533785.1 uncultured Saprospiraceae bacterium
ACACTTAAACCTAGGGTGTTCAGTTTGATTGATTTTATGGGCAAGCATCTATTAGCTAAAGGAATGCTGGTGGTGGATTGAAACTGAAAGGTAGGAGACACTTTGTAATGCCGGGGGTTAAAAATTGAGGCAGCCGCCCACGCACGCCCTTATATTCCCTGAAGGGAAATCCCCTCGCTCTGTACGGGCAGAACTGCATTCTGCTTTAGTATTAATAGATGCAGGGAACTGGAGAATTATTTTTCAATGCCCAAAACTAGAAAGTGCCTCCTATATTATAGTCTATGCTAAAAACGCATGTGCTGGTATCTCATCAGCATTATACCATTCACTTTGAATTCAGATGATGGGCAAAGAAACACGCTAATGGAAATTCAAAGTAGGATTAGAATTGAACATTCTAGACAGCTGTTTTTTAAAAGGCATTCTGCCTGGTTTTCTTACTAAAAATCGTTAAAAATATGATCTTAACATCAAACCAAAAGTTCCAATTTTCAATATAGTAAATATCGTGCTTTATTCTTTGTTTCTTTTGTTCGTCATTAACTGTCGGCCCTCTCCAGCCATTGACCTGAGCCCAGCCGGTCAGTCCTGGTTTTACATAATGCCTCACCATATAGTCATTTATTACTTTCCTAAAATCCTGCTGTAAAAATACACGATGAGGACGAGGGCCAACAACGCTCATATCTCCTTTCAATACGTTTATAAATTGGGGTAATTCATCAATATCATATTTTCTGAGGTATTTTCCGATCCTCGTTATTCTCGGATCATTTTTCACAGTTGATTTAGTTCCGGCAACGGGATCATCGCAGACTGACATAGTCCTAAACTTATAACATTTAAACGTTTTACCCCCTATTCCTTTCCGGTATGGGGTATAAAATACACCACCTTTTCCGTCAGCAACAATTAACAAAGCGATGATAATTAATATAGGCGATAGCAAAATCAGAGCAATGCTAGCAAAAACAAAATCAAACATCATCTTTACTACATAATTATTCAGCTTATCCAATGGAGTTTCCCTGAGTTTAACCACCGGCAATTCTGTTAAATCATTAGCCTTTGCACTGTTAGCAATAAAATAAGAGTTATTTGGAATTAGATTAACCCTAACACCATGATAATCTGCGGTTTCAATTGCCTGTTTGAGTTCTTCGTCATTTAGGGATTTCAAATTGATAAAAATCTCATCTACCGGATTAACCTCAAGAATTCTAGAAATATCGTTAATACTACCGATAGGATTAACATTGTTGGTATTATTTATATTTGATGCATCTGCTATATAACCTATTACTTTGTAACCGCTATTTTTTATTTTCTCCGTAAAGTCACTAACAAACTGCTTTTCATGTTTTTTACTGATTACCAATGCCTTGGTTTGAAATGAATCTCGGCTTTTTAATCTTATAAACCTAAAAAATGATTGAAAAAACAGCAGATTGATTATAGCGAACAGAAAGATGGGTAATAAAATAATTGGTTGCTCAAAATATTTGATCCCGACTAACTTACCGGCGGTGTATGTTAAACCCACCAGAAGAAAGACGTTAAGAATAAAATATTTGGAACGCTTTAGAAAATTATAATTTAGATAAGAATCTGAATTACCGTTATACATAATTATAGCAACCCAGCTTATATTGAATATCAATAAAATCCTATATATATCAGCAGAATCAATGGCTACTTGAAAGGTATACGGAATAATCAAAAAAACACCCAATAATATACAAGCATTTAATAGTGCAAACTCTAACGTCACGTGGTTTGTTAAAATTTTCCGATTTCTCGTTGTCATAGTTTTTGTTATTGAAGACTTAGATTCACAAATAACTTAGTTGAAATTGTATTAAATCGCAAGGGCTTTGCTTTAGCAAATCCAAATTAGGGACGATCAGGAACATCTCGATAATTCAGGATTGCTCTTCGCTTATGCCGAAAAAATCCAAATTTCGAAAGTTGATTAATAAGAGAAAACTAGAATAGATAGAGGATTATTCTTGAACAAGAATATCAATTATGGCAGTGATATCTCTCATAATATGAAAATACTCATCAAATAAACAGGGGGAATGTGAGTATTTAGAGGCGTAGATTAATTCACGGAGGGGGTAGAAAGAAAAAAGCTTAATGCCTTATGCAGCAAAAGTAACAGTTATTTGGATAAAATGAAAATTTTGGTATTCTTTTATGTAAAAATTACCTGTAGAGACAAGATAAAATAGGTAAAATGCCGAATACAATGAGAACACATAATGAAACCACTTTTGTTCCCCTATTTTTTTTTGATGTTAAAATCTCCTGCAATGAATTAACAAATAAACAGATCAAGATACTAGTTCTGGAAGAGCCTGAATCGCTCAGTGGATTCAATTTATTTAACTTGGCAAAGTAGCATTAAAAACTGATTGTAAATATGTTATGGTGGTAATGTTTTCATAAAATTCAAAAAATAAGGCCTTGCTATTGATTTTGTTACGCTAAGCCATTACATTTGCAAGCGTAAACAAACACATCTTTTAATCTGAACCTCGCTTCTTATTCAGTATTGTTCGCTGAACTCTAGTCTTTTTTTTCTATTCATTATTTGTTCCTAATAAGAATCATAATTCTATTTTCCCCCAGATAAGTAGGAATATCCAAACTATTGTTGTGGATCACTTAACCTGTAATGTGACTTGCCTTGAGCAAAGATGCTAACCCCCGGGTAAAGAGATTACTTTTTTATTTCAACTCAAATCCGATTTTTAGTATGAAGCATCTTCTTTTATCTTTTTTGACGTTAATCGTCGTCTATCCATTTTGTTACGGTCAAATGACGGATCAACAGCTTTTCGATAGAATAAATATTAAGTATCCAGGATTAGAACAAGTGAGGAAAGCCGTAGAACGAAAAGACTATGAAGCCGCCAAGGAAGCTTATGTTACGTTCTTACGCAACCGGAAATTCCCAAAAAACTGGCTACGCAACGAATTGCCGAGAGATTATCCTTCCAATAATAGAGTCTCATCAAAAAACCCAGCAGAAAGAGCTTTGGTCAATGAGTTTGAGGTTCTTGATGTGACATATAGATTCAGGGATAAAATTGATTGGCACTTTAACCCGACAGATAAGGCCCAAAACCCTAATACTAAATTGCCTTACAAAAAGGAGTGGACCGTACAATTAAATCGGTTTAATTTCTTCCAGTCCCTATATCGCGCATTTGAAAGAACAGGAAACCCGATATATGCTGCAAAAATTAACGAGCTAATAGATCATTGGATCAGCAACGCACCATTTAAAAAACCGACTAGAAACAATGACTTTAGCACATCCTGGCGCACATTAGAAGCAGGTTTAAGAACTGAAAAACACTGGCCAGTTGCCTGGGTAGGAACCATCAGGAGTAAGGAATTAAAACCAGAAACCATTATCAAATGGGTCAAATCCTGGCTACAACACGGAGAATATTTAAGTACCAACTCCGGTTCACTCAACTGGTTGACCTCTGAATCAAATGGACTTTTCACAATTACGACGCTGTTTCCAGAATTCAACCAAGCTTCTGCATGGCAAGATCTAGCTGTTTCCAGAATCCTTGGCCAAGCTGAAACTGATGTATATCCTGATGGGTCACACGTAGAAATCACACCTGGTTACCACGAGATTACAGCCAGAAATTTTGCAGAAATACAATCTATAGCTGCTAAAAATGGTATAGCCATCAACGGAAAACTTCGGGACAAAACGATTTCGATGTACGATTATCTATTGAAAATCATGTTACCCGATCGTCATATGCCGACCCTGAATGATACTGGTCAAAAAGGCGTTAATTACCTTAAAGCATTAGCTAAAAGTGAAATCCCCTCACTGATTGATCGTCCTGATAATCAATGGCTAATTTCAAACGGCCAAAAAGGTACTCCTCCCTCCTTCACTTCCGTTCAAGTTCCCTGGGCCGGACAAATTGTTATGCGCGAGAACTGGAATAAAGATGCCAACTATCTCATATTTGAGTATGGCCCATTTGGAGAAGGCTCTCATCAACACGAAGATAAATTAGGTGTACATATCGTTGGTTATGGAGACCTCTTCGTTTATGAAGCGGGTAAGGAGGACTACAATAAGACCGCAAAGAGAAGATACTGTAAAAGTTCTCCCGCCCATAGCGTTATTACCATTGATAACTTAGGACAATCAAGGAAAGAAATTGACAAACTACATAGAGCTGATTCACCTTATGAAGCACACTGGAGCCAAACCGACCTATTTAATTACGCTTCTGGTACCTACGGTAAGTTAGCTGACGAAAAATACGGAGATCAATTAACCGACCTTGGAATCTGGAGAAGACACGTACTTTATCTAAAACCAGATGTGTTCTTAATCATGGACGCTCTGGAACCGAACGACAATCGTGTACATACTTACCACTCACATTTTCATCTTAACGCCAATTCAGTAAATGTGGATAATTCCACTCAATCGGTTAGCATCCAAGCAAATGGCCGACCTAACTTCAGCCTTACCCCTTTGGTAAAGGACGGTCTCGAAATTGAAGTTTTTAAAGGCTCTAATAACCCTATGCTCGGTTGGGAGTTCAATGCTTCGAACAGCGACAGAAAAATTCCAACCATTCGCTATGAGAAAAAAGGAAAGGGGAAAATCGATTTCGCTTATGTTTTCAACACCGCACCGATCGGACAACCCCTCAAGAATCCAACTATTGAGCAATTAGATACCCCGGAGGATGTTTTTGGCGTTACAGTGTCCAATGCCTTATCCGGTAACAAGAGTTTTCAAGTTCTGGTGACTACTGATGAAAACCAAGGCTCCATTGTCTGGGAAGGTATAAAATATGACACTAAAGCTATTTTATTCTTTGAGGAGCGGGTCTACGATTTGATCACAGGACAAATCATTCAGTCTTCTAGACCCTCGGGTGATAATGACTCCGAGGAAGAAGACCAAAATGATGCTGAAGAGAAGGATGAGGGGAACGCAGATGTAGTTTGTACTGATAAATATGCACTGGTTTCTCCTGATCTCACTATTGATCAATCGTCGGTTGCTTTAGAAGGGCTTGCTCGAAAAGCGATTGATGACAATTATAACACTACAATCATTACTGATCTGGAAGAAAACCCCTGGTGGTCGATAGACTTGGGAAGCACCTATGTTTTAAAAGAATTGACCGTCTTTAAATCCAAAGATTGTTATGATTACAATCTAAAAGACTATTATGTATTCTTATCCCAAGAACCTTTCCAGTCCGAAGAACTAGAAGTAACCAAGAATCAACAAGGTGTAACAAGTTACAAGTTTTCGAGTAGTTACTTTTTCAATGGAAACGTGATAGATAGTATTGCCGACATCCGGTACGTAAGAATTCAGGCAGTGGGTAAGGGTAGTCTTAATTTTGACGAAATTGAAATCTTAGGATGCCAAGGTAATGCAAACAATAATAGCGATGAAGAAAGCTTTGAAACACAGTGGTTGGAAGCAGAATGTGGAGCCCTCGGAAAAGAATGGAAAAAGGGAATAAATAATGATGCTTCCAATGCCCAGTACATTTATGTACCTGATTATAAAAGCTTTGGTGAGGCTCCACCTAATAAAGATGAGCTGATTACTTCCTACACCTTTCGAACCAATAAGCCTGGGAAATACTGGATTTTTCTGAGAGCTTTGGCTGCCGGCCTTGGAGACGATTCTTTCTGGATCAAAGTAAACGATCAAGAATGGATAAAATACAATTACATTCCGCTGGATCCGACATCTTTCCAGTGGAACCCTGTTGAGAATACAGATAAATACAATGAAACTGTAGTATTTAATTTACCAGCAGGCGACAATACGCTGAAAATTGCACTGCGGGAAGATAATACTAAATTAGACAAAATTTGCATCGCTAATGTTCCTGAGTTTCCTGCAGCTGAGGAAAGTAAAGCTACTGCATGTTCCAGCCTGGTAGAGGATGATGGAATAGGTAAGCGAACTTTAAGTCCGGAGGGAGTTAGTGTTTTCCCCAATCCGGTAGTCGAAAAAATTGTAGTTAATATAAACTCTGATAAAGTACGTTCTCTGATAAAAAATAGGGGGCTGATCGAAGTTTATGATAACTACGGCCAAAAGATCTATCAGTCCGAAGAAGAAATTACTGGCACATCGATCGTAATACCAACTACAGGTTGGAGTGCAGGCATTTATTATGTAAATGTTAAGCTGGACAATTACGAAGAATCTTTTAAGATTATCAAAGCCCAATAAGATCATTTTATTGAGGGCTCTCTGTAAGGCTTTATGATCTGCCCTATTAGAGTATGCCGAACTAGACTTGTCTGAACGATGTCTTCAAAAGTTAAAATGGATCTTTTTATCTATTTTTCCACTTTGAATACACCCGTTTAGACAAGTCTTTTGATCAACATCGTAAAAGCAATGCCCCAACACTGAAAGTAAAAACTGTCTAGTGGTTGAAACCCTAAATTATTAAACATTGATACTTGTTCTTTTTCGGCTGACCTTCGTTAGCAAAATCCTCATTATCCGTAGGGATAACTCCGGTTTTGTACTCAGAAATAGGGCCCCGACCCCATTTCTTCGTTGGTCAGACAAAAAATAACGGCGTCTGAATGTTCAATTACTTAAGATTTCAACCACTAGACTTTCAGTTTTCGACATCCACCTCAAAAGATAGCACTTCAGATTTTCGATTCTTGATGATAAAAAAGCGAACCGTCCAACGACCGGGTTTAGAAAAATGGACATTCCTTACCAAATAGTGTCCATTGCCGATATGGTTGGAAACTTTTGGTGGTTTCGCCATGCCCACTCCTTGCTCCACATTTATCGCACTAGCTGAAATATTGGCAAATTCTATAGGTTCCGCTTTTAAGTCCTCAATATATAAAAACCAATAATGATCCTTTCCAATGGGAATGGTATCCTTTGTATAAAAGAACTTCCCACGAAAAACGTCTGGTTTTTCTTTTACCACCTGAAATTTTTCGCCTCCCGGGCTAATTCCGCACAAGGGGGGAGGAATATTATTAATTTTTTGGCTGTGCACAGTCGTGACTATACCTATCCAAAAGAATAAAAACACCCATCGATTCATTATGCTTCCTTTATTTTGTTATAGCGATAAAACTGAGCAATTTCATAGGATCTCAGTACCTATTTCAAATATGGCAAAGGATCACTGATTCAGTTGAATGGCCGAACCCGTCATAACCCCTAAGTGATTT
The DNA here is from genome assembly GCA_964533785.1 of uncultured Saprospiraceae bacterium. Lineage (GTDB taxonomy): Bacteria > Bacteroidota > Bacteroidia > Chitinophagales > Saprospiraceae > JANQRV01. The sequence goes on from CAZHNG010000011.1 coordinate 23,621, forward strand.
CGATGGTGAACACTAACGTAGGCAGAGCTTAATCCAGTTCGCCCGAAGTCAATTTCCTCAGAGCCGTTCGTATCCATAACAGTACCATCCTTTTTCACTAAACAGGTTCGTTGGTATAAGACTTGGGAAGGATCATTCGGGTCCCTGAGGTGAACCAATACCCAGTCTACACATTCATCAGGAAAAGAGACGATACACTCTTCTCCCTCATAATTCCAGGGAGAATCTCCGTATGGATTGGAACTGGGTACAAGTCCATTAACCATCAAGTTATCTTTCATTATTCCACCGGAACTTTCATAAGCCCCCCCTAATAAGACTTTAATTTTCACCTTTGTCCGTTGATAAGCATCGCAAGCCCCGTTTTCGAACACCCTGATGTTTCTAAAATAGGAATGGCTATCATTGGGCTGAGTAATATCTTCGGAAATAAAGAATATCCTATCCATAGAGCCAGTGTAAAATTGCCCGATCGGGATCAAGTATTCTACATAACCATTACCCGTATAATTATTGAAATCATCGAAGGCATTGGGATAATTGCTGCCTCCCAGCAATGTAAAGGTTTTATTTTCGTCCAGGATATTGTCGTCGTCCATTCCGATAGCAATAGCATGTGTATCACCCGCTAAATCTGTTCTGAATTCAAAGGCTAAAACGGTATTAGGAGTAATACTGTAGGAATAACTAATGGACTTTCTGGCGTTATTCGTGATATACAAAGTAGTGCCATCTTCTGAGGTCTCAGCCGTTCCAGCTTCCGGATCTCCCCCCGTAACTTCGTGACTTTGAATAGTGCCGGCAGTCAAATCAACCACTGGACAAGAAGGGTCATTGACCCAAAAACTTTGTTTTACCGTTGGAGCTGCTTCGTACTGATTATCTCCTTCTTGATCAGCCCGGATCACTACTTCTCCAGGTAAACCGGTTAAAGTAACCATATTATTATCGCTTAATACTGCAGGGCCGGAGACTACACTAAATGAAACAGGTAAGCCTGAGCTTGCCGAAGCATTTAATTGGAAAGGAGCATCTGACACGTTTTTATTGGAAATGCTAGAAAAGTTAATTGATTGGGTTATTGTACCAGTGAAACAGTTTTCAGCCAAAATATAGAACTCAGAAATGGTAGTTCTATTACCATCTCCCATAGCTGAAGTAGATTCCATTTTGATGTATCTGCCTGGTGTTGAAGAAGAAAAAACAACTTCCTTTAAATCTGTATTTGCCGCAAGAGTACCGCTATTTACCGAGCTTCCCCAGACAATTTGCTCAGTAACTTCATTATAAGTTCCCACGTAAAAATTATATCCAAGTATTGTACCTCCGACAGAACCATCTTGCCGGGGTAAATACCGAAAACCAACAATGTCATAAATATTCTTCAGGTCAATTTGAATTTCATGCGGCTGGGGGTCGCCCGAATTAGTTTGCCACCTGGACGCCGGAAAGTTATCGATTGCCAATTCCCCCTGAAATCCACCAAAATCACTTCCTGAGGATTGTTCACTATCTGTTTCAATAACTTCCCAGTCCTGTCTACTTATTTCACAAGGATATTCAGGCACCTCATCAATACCGATATTCGAACCTATCAGGATATTTTTGGATTTGCTGGGAACCCCCGCACTATTCAATGCGAAAAGCATGTAGTAACCAGGAGGTAGTAAATTCGCACCAAGAATATTCAATTCGTAAGTGTTGACTCCTTGTTTTTGGAAAGTCACCGGAATTCGCCTTTGTTCATTATTAGTGCTGTGGGTAGCAGAAGAAAACCGTATCAGGGAGAAAGATGCTATTTCACAATCGGTCTTCACAATTACGGTTTTATGATAATCGGCACTTACCGGGCTGGTCAGAATCTGAGGCCTCATAGCTAAGTTTCCGTTATCATCAAATAAATAGGGAGGACTGAATATCTCGGCGTCTGGATGATTTAAAGAGTTCCCTTCATCGTCTAGACAATCCGCATCAGTTCCGCACAATCCACCTCCTCCGACAAAAACCCTACCATCCGGTAATAGAATCGCTACGCTATGATAAGTTCTTGGAACTTGCATGGGCTCCATCAAAGACCAAGAATTGGTAATTGGATCGTATAGTTCTGGCGTGTTATTTTCTTCTTTACCAATATCTGAAAAAGTTTTTGCTAGGTTTGCTCCACCAAAGATCAGCACTTGTCCATTCGGTAACACAACTGAATTGTGAAAAGTCCGGTTGTATTGCATGTCCGGAATATCAATCACTTGAACTTGATCGGAGTTGATATCAAGCACATAACAATCATTATTCGGAATAGTGAAATTATCTGAATAAGCCGCGGCACCACCTGCCTTTAAGACTTTACCAATATCATACATTACGGTTGTTCCGCACATCGAATAACCATCTCCTCGGGGACCAATTGTCGTCCAACTACCATTTCCACTGGCATCGATCCAATGCATATTTGCACTAGGGCCGGCGTGAAAAATTTTTCCATTAGGAGCTAGCCATAACCAAACGTGATTATCCGCACGGTATTCTCCACCTGGATCATTTGCTCCATCAAGTATTACATCGACGGGAAGCCCCGGTAATAATTGCCATCCCTCAAATGGAGTCCAAATTTCCGCATCTCTACCTCCTGGAACTCCTCCACTCCAAGAGCCTCCAATTGTGAACACCGTGCCATCAGCTAGAGTTACTGCTCCTTGATAGCCCCTTGAAATATTCGGTTTATCTGATCCAACCCATTCCATAGTAAAAGGATCAAAAATACTAGTCCGATTAGCAGTGCCACCACCAACTACAAAAATTCTTCCATCCGGCAAATTGTTAATCCCCGGGCAAAACATGTCATGTTGTGTATTCGAAATTAAATATTCTACAGGCTGGTTAGTTTCCGGATCAAAAATGACTGTGTATGTTTTTTTGAAACTGCCTCCGAAAACAAACCTGTCCCAAGAAGACCAAACCAATAATTGTCCATTGGGAAGATTGGACACCGCTACCGGCACAATTGGTAAGTTAATAATGCCGGACCATCCTCCTTTGACATTAGGTTGAGCAAAAGTCATAGAAATCAATAAATATTGGCAAAGGCATAAAAGCCATACTCTTTTTAAAAATTCAATGTTCATAGCTTTAATATCTAATAATTACACAAAGGGAAAAAAGAGAGGGGAAAATTGATATATTAGTATATTAAGTAGGCGAGATAGCATGATTAAACACGTCAAATCCAATAACAATCAAAAAATGTAAAAGTTCAGTAGATTCACTTTATCCTTCATCGCACATGCTTTTAATGGTCAATCCAAGGTTTTTACAAATAGTCTAAACCAATTGAAAATCAATTTGCTGTATAGCTTATTTATGAAAAAAGTGCAAGGTTTTGAATGAAGTTTCAAAACCTTGCACTTTTTAAGAACAAAATTGCCGTCAATTTCAGCGATTTTACATGAATTCCAAAATAGATATATTGAAAATTAAATAATTAGCGAGAACTTAAGCGCATTAACTTTTAATATTCGTTTTTTTCTTCTAACTCCGGGTAAGCACAGATCAATATTTCAGGTTATTCCTCCAAAGTATAGCCAAAATATTCCAATTCTAAGTCGTAAATATTTTTTACAATAGCAATTGTTTCTTCATCATAATAATCTTTGACTTTTCTTTTCGATTTTCTAATACCACCTTTTAATTGGGGTATTCGATCTACCTCGTAGGGGATATTTAGTTTTTCACAAACTTCTTTTATTCCTTCATTCATAAGCTCTTGACGTATAAAATAATCAACACAAATTTTTCCATCTAAAACGTACTTATTTCTGTCGAAGATCTTTCCACCACTTTTTATCCAATTACGAAAACTTTCAATTTCAGAATTCCCCCTTTTGTAATCCGTAAACCGCCCTTTTTTAATAATATTTCTAAGTGTAACTTTTGTTTTTTCTCCAAAAGTTCGATTTTTCTTTCTATGTTCGTTAAAGTAATATCCAGAAATGAGTTTATCGAAAGGGTTTCGAATTACGCAGAATTTATAATAATCATCCCAAATTTCATCACCTAATAAAGATTTAATCTCTGCCGCAGATTGATGATTATACCATTTTTTTGCTTTTTGTTTTGCATGTTTGCCACGATAGCCTATTATACCTGCTTTACTTTCGTATTCATCTCTTTTATGGGCAAACTCCCATTCCCCTTCATGCATACAAAATTTTTCAAAATAAGATTCAACTGAAGTTCCTCCAGTTTTGACGGTTTTTAAGTAAATGAATTTGTATCTATGACTAACTAGCATTATCTAAGATTTTAAATTAGTAAAAAATTATTAAGGTAATATTTGATGGGAAATCATACCCCCAAAATGATCAAAATCTGAGTTCTATTTTAGCATTTTGAAAAATGTGAAAGCTAATACCTACTGACTAGAAGACATTCAATAGAATTGAAAAGCATTGGAAGTAAAAATCACTTGACAATTTCAGATAATAGGTTCAAAAGAATAGCATTATTCTTACTAACGTTAAAATGTTGAATACAAGCTTCCCTTCCCTTTCTTCCAATTTGTAAGGCAAAATCTGGCTTTGCTAACAATCTTTCGATAGCTTCGTTTAATGCGGTTGCACTACCGGGCTCAACAATTAGGGCGTTTTCTTTATCTTTCAAATAATGGGATACATCACCGGTATGAGAGGTGATAACGGGGTTGCCGGTAGCTAAATATTCTCCCAATTTAAAAGGGAAACCGGCATGTGAAAAGCCAGACCCCGTTCTGGGAACACAAAGTATATCAGCGTTCAATAACTCTTGATAAAACAAATCATCTGGCAGATACCCCAGGAAGTTAGTCCTCGCTAAATGACCGTATTTTTTTTTATAATAATCCGCTTGCCTACCTCTTCCGATCAGATTCAGAACTACATTAAACCTTGGGTCAATGTTTTCAACCGCTTCAATCAAAAAGTCCAGTCCGTCTTTAGCAGCAAAAGAACCCGCATAAGTAATTCTAATGGGGTCATTGAATTGCGTTTTCTTTGGTAACTGCTCTATTTTGGCAGAAATAGGAATTAAAACGATGGGTTTATTGTACTTGTTCTTTTTTACATATTTCTTTTTCAAATGTGTGGAAATTACGACGATTGCATGACCTAATTTCAAATTCAACCGGTCTAAAAATCTTACAATTGAAAGATTGATACGCCTGGCAAGAGAAACTTTTCCACTATGGAAATCATAATCTTCAACAATATCGAAAACTATTTTGTAGCCTTTCAAATAGCCATAAAGAATAAAAACGATATTGTCCAAATTAATACTTCCGTAATAGTATATGATACAGCGGTTTCCTTTTTTAAAATTATTCAGTATGTTCAATCCATCCCTTAAATACTTCACATATTTGAATGGTAAGGATAAGTTAAGCTTTAGCCCTTTCCCAATTGTTTGAAAGGGAACACCTTTATGAGTCCCTTTTTCAATAATTTGTTCTTGCTTAATGGCTTTGCCTCCTTGTCTCAGTAACAAAACCATAATAGCATTATGTTCAGCATATACAGCATCAATAAAATGTTGTATCCGTTTAGTTCCGGCCATTCCATAAGGGTACGGGAAATTGCCCATAAAGATTACTCGGATGTCTTTCATTAATAACTTTTGAAAATCAATTGCCAATTAAACTTCTAATAAGGAAAGGGCTTTCCTAAACTTTTCTCGAATAACATCTGCGTCGTGATGTTCTTGGGTGAATTTTTTTCCAAATTTCCCCAATGATTCCCTCAGTGACTCGTCATTATATAAAATGGTAATAGCATTTTTTAGATCGTCTCCCTTATTGTTGGTGACGAGATAAGCCCATTTTTTTCTTTTAGCATACTTAGCCAAGGCTACTTCTTTCGGAGCATAAACTAATATTGGCGTACCAGTTGCCATATATTCCGAACATTTTGTGGGCATAGACAGCTTGATATATTTAATGCTTTCTTCGTCGTAATCAATAGGTAGTACGAGAAGATCAGCACTCGCAAGCTTTTTTGGTAATTCCTTGTAAGGTACAGGAGGGGAGGTTTGGCAATAAGGAAGTAATGCCACTTGTTTTGTGATTGGATTATCTGATGAGGTGGTTTGCAGAATAAATTCAATATCAAAGCCCTCTTTACCTAAGGCGGAAACCGTATTGGCAATATCAAGTATTGAAAAATAGGTGCCGGTTCCTATGCGCCCAGCGTATAGAACTGTGAAAGTCCCTTTTTTGGACCAATTTGATCTACTATCTGTTAACCAATGGTTTAATTCAGCAGGGTTATGGAATGGGGAAAAATCCAAACCATACCTGATCTTGTAGGCATCACTCATTTCTTGGCAAATACTCATTCTAATCGTCGCCTTTGATAAAAAATCCTTTATGGTTTCATTTATTATGCTCTCCCAATATTTTCTAAAGACTATAGCTTTATTCATAGTGGATAAGTAATCGTCCATAATGTGAACCGCTAATTGTGTTTCTATTCTATCCAGTAATTGCAAGGCAAATTTTTGATGTACAAAGAATCCGCCGTGCATATATATGATATCTGGATTAAATTCCTTTACCCAATCAAGGAATTGATCGGAAACCTGGTATCTGTACACCCAATAATACACACCCAGTCTGTGTAGTAGTTGAATAATGTTTTTTTTAAGATTTTGCTTTGCCCCCCCTTTCTTTTTTCTGGTATTCAAACCGATTCTTTCGAAACTTTTACCCTCGTAATTTTCAAATTGGGATTCGTCTATTTTACCTGATTTTATTTTACGTTGTAAAATACTGAAGGGGAAAGTCCATTTCTCTTCCTGATTTCCAAGCTGGTAATAATTTTTACAGACTTGTCCCTGGGTTAAATCAATATTTGAAGAGGCAACCGCAATTGCTTCTTTTGGCCAATTAAAAAACAAATTGTTGAGTGTAATACCAGCACCACTTCTTTTGGTGAAAGTCGGTCCAATTATCAGGACTTTGGGATAATGTTGAAAATCCATTAGAAAAAGTTTCTGCAAAAAATTTGAATGGCTAACTAGAAGCAGCAAGTGCCTTTGAAATATTCACCAAGTCATCAACTATTGTATTAGGGTCATGCCGCTTTAGGGCAGTTTTTCGGGCATTCTGTCCATAGGCAATAGCGATCTCTTTGTCTTTAATTAGCTCGAGGATAGCTCCTGTCATAGCATAAATATCACCTGGTTGAACTAAAAGGCCTTCTTTTCGATTGTTTAATAAATCGGGAACTCCACCTGTATTTGTTGAGATAACAGGCATCCCAATAATCATTGCCTCACATACACTATTCGGACTGTTATCAATATGTGAAGGATGCACAAATATATCGGCAGAAAGCAATTGCTGGATCAATTCAGGTGAAGGAATTCTTCCCAAAGGACTGATATTTAATTCTGATGCTTTTTTCTTGAATTTCTTTTCTGAAATAATTAAAAGATCGTGCTTACTTGATATTCCAGCTATCCGCCATTCAAATTTATCTCCAAGAATAGGTATTAATAATTCACAACAACCGAATATCATCTCCATTCCTTTATAGAGATTATTTTGAATGGTGGAAAAAAGAATGATTTTCTCATGGTTTCTGTTCGGCTTCCATTGTATATTGTAAAACTCATGACGCAAAATCTCATCACAATGATAGTAATTTGCATTCGGGGATAAAATCGATGTTATGCGCTTATCCCATTGAGTTCGGCCAAGAAAATGGTTGCAAGATTTAAAAATTTCCGCTTCTTTTTTTGCAGTTTTTACCGCCTTATAATATTTATGTAAATGACTTACCCCATTCCAATAACTTTTTCTCGGCATGTACTTAATCAATTCCCTTTTTGAAAATCCATTAAACCACATGTGAGTATAAACGGTCAAATTACCTTGAATCCAAATTAATGTTGGTATCTGTATTTTAGGTATGATTAGTCCATAGTTTTTCTCAGATCCAAAAATGTGAATAACGTCGGGTTTAAAATTTTCAATAATTTCGAGGTATGTTTCAACCATGTTATCGGGCTCTATAAGATGGCGATGTTTTGCAATAAACCATTGAAACTTATTTCTTTGAAATTGAGGAAAAGCGAAATAGGTAGTCTTGTCAAGTTCAAACTGTTCAACAATGTTTGTTTTCCATGGAAAGACTAATCCTAATTCAATATCTGTCCTTTTGGTGAGATGATATTGTAATGATGAAACCCAGCCATTGCCAATCCCTAATTTACCAGTCATTTTTTCCGTAGCAAGTGCGGGTGTCATACAGAACCATAATATTTTCATTTTTTACCTTTTATTTTTATGTTTTCAATCACTTGCAAATACTTTTCCTTTAAGGTTTCAAGTGAATGATTAGCCTTGATGATGTCGAAGCTATTTTTTCCAAAAGAAATTCTTTTTTCGTAGTTAGTACACAAATCATAAATTCGGCTTGCCATGTTCTGATAATCCTTGGGGACCACCAAATATCCGTTGACATTTTCTTTTACCAGATAACTACTATCCCCGACATCGGTTGCAACTATTGGTAAGGAGAACTCCATAGCCTCCATAATGGTATTTGATAAACCCTCAAAAATGGAAGCACTAAAATATATGTCCGATACTTTGTACAAGTCACGCAGATTACTGGAGTTGGTTATCATTTCCACCCTGTTTTCAAGGCCAAACTTCTTTATCCATCTTCGAATTTCAGGTTCTAAATCTCCATAACCAACTATTCTGTATGTCAAATCAATAGAATAATTTTCAGATAAATATGCGATGCTCCGCAAGGCAGTGTAATAATCTTTTTGCGTTACAAACCTTCCAACTGTAAGAAGGTTAACTTTATCTTTTGGTGGTCTTTTATAAAAACTTTCCCGAACCTCCATTCCATTGTGAATTACGATAAACTTTTCGGGAATAAAATTTCTCCTGACCATCTCATTAACTCCCTGATAAGTATTAGAAATGGAATAATTGACAATACGATTATGCAGCATTCTTAAAAAAAAGGTTTTGTGAGCATCTATTTGGGCATTTCGCAGTCCGGCAAAGATGAATTTCACGTTTGCTGTCCTGCCAATAATTCCGGCAAACAAGGAGTCGCCTGGTAAATAAGAAAATAGGTATTCAATTTTATTCGTGACAAGTATTTTTTTGAACTGCTTAGCTTTAGAGATAACGTTCCCCTGAAGGGAAATATATTTGATGCTATTTTCCTGAATAAACTGAAGGTGTTTTTCGTGTTTGGGGTTATCGCTAATTGCTATATATACTACATCGTGAACATCATTTAAAGCTTTGGCCAATAATAGGCTTTGCTTTTCGGCTCCTCCTACAGCCAAGGACCGGATGGTAATACAAATTCTTTCCAACTGATTTAAATAGTTTAGATTAAGATTCTTGTAAATGCATGCTGGTTGATATCGATATTGTACCTTGTTTTTAATTGCTGTACTTCCTCGCTATACAGTTCTTGTAAATAGTTAAGGAATGAGGCTGGCATAGCTTGGCTACTGGTTGGGTTTATTATTTCTGTAGCCTGTTTTCCTACTAATTTCTCATTAGCATCAACTTGTAAAAACTTGAAAATATTCAATAACAATTGTTTGGGATTGTGTTTTATCATTTCGTAGGAACCAATAAATAAATTTCCTTTCTTTAGGTTTCTGCTCCAATTATCTATTTGTTCTGTGTAGGTTCCACATCTAATTTGATATTCCAAATTGAAAAAATCAAAAAATGCTTGGTCTTCGACCTCTCTCTTCTCACCTATTTGAGATCTTATTAAATACTTTTTGGCATGAGACCAAGCTCTATCCCAGGGCCTCCTTATCATTAAGATTATTTTGATATTAGGATTTAAAGCACATATCTCTTTTACAATCTCTGGATTAAGCATAGCGTAAGATGCTGTGGCTTCTCCTCTGACTTTAGGATCGTATGGCAACTTGTAGTTTTTATTAAAATATCGATGTTTATATGCTTTCTCCAAGAAGCTGTCAGTAAAAAAAGACAAATACCATTCTAATTGATTGGCTTGACTAACCCCAGTTTTCAAAAAATCAAAATAAAAAACCTTTATGGCCTCCCTTATGAAAGTGGTAGGGTTTTTCAATGCCAAACTATTATCAAAAGCATAGTAATGACGTGAATACCGGTTATCCGGTAGATCCAGCCTATTAAAAAAATACAACTCTTTAGGGTAGGAAAAAAAAATTTCGTTGTGTCTTCTTAAATTGGCAGAAAGCCAAGTTGTACCTGTACGTTGAGGACCGATGATCAAGAAGTCTGGAAATTGTCCCTTGATCACTCTTTTCTTGTTCCTAAACTTTAAATAATGAAAGTTTTCTTGTTTTGCCGGAGGCAAAATTATTTTCATTCGTATATAATTTGTTCATTCGTTTCCACGAATTAATTACTAGACTTTTGACGCTAGACTCTAGAAGTTAGACTAAAAATTCTAACTAATTGACAATCAACGGAAATTTTATTTATTCTGAAAAATTGATATCCATTGAATATCAGCGGTTTGTTGTCTAAAATCTAGCGTCTAGTGTCTAGCGTCAAAAGTCCAAAATTAAGTAACAAACTTTGAAAAAATGTAACTACTTCGTTTTCCTGTCTACCTCAACCACCTCGATGGGCCATAACCGTCAGGCTAAGTCTGATAATTCTATTTTTTTAAATACAATTGTAATTATTGAATTAATTCTTGGTACAAAGAATCATACTTATTTGCAAACGCCTCACTGGAGTATTCCTCAATTATGTGTTTCCTCGCCAATTGGGCTTTTTCCAACATTAGATCCATATTTTTTTCAGCCCATTGGAATTTTTCGGCAAGATCATCCGCATTTTTATCTCTAAAAAACAATACATGATCATCAGAAAAAACCTGGGTGTTCTCTGGAATGTCGCTGCAAATCAAGGGGGTTTTCCCCGTACTACCTACCTCTAATAGCATGATCGATAAACCTTCAATTTCGGATGGAAAAATGAACAATCTAGCTTTTTCAATCATGGACATTAATTTGGGAATCCCTTTCACAAAGCCCACAAATTTGACATCGAGGCCAGCAGACAACTCTTCCAGTTTTTTCATATAATGAGAAGAATGTGAAGGTTGGCCCGCAATGACTATAGTTCCTTTATAATTGATCTTGCGCATAGCTTCCAAAAAGGTATGGCAGCCTTTGGTGGACATAATCCTTTTAGCAGCAAAGAATAAATAGCCATCTTTGATGTTAAACTGTTCCAATATTTGTTCTGCCCCTTCCGGATCACGTGTATCGTTTAATTCAACTCCATTGGGTACATACCTCACCTGGGTGCCATAAGTTTTATTATAGTACTCAGAAAGAGGTTTTGAAACTGAGGTAAGCATTACACCAGACTTAACAAAAACTCTTTCCATCCACTTAAAATAAGCTTTCTCTATCCCATTCCATTTATCTCTGATGTATGGAGCCTCATGTGAAGTCGCAATCACCTTGGAAATCAATCGCAAGATCGGGATAAAAAAGGCTGCATCAGTTTTATGTACGTGGATCAAATCGTATCGACGTGAAAAAATCAGGTGCAAGCAGCAAATAGCGAAATATAAAAAAACCCCTATTGCTCCAAACGGAATTCTTGGTATTTGAATCACAGTGACATTGTTCATAAGGGATGATGCCTTAGGATCTTTATAACAATAAATTGTGATATCATACTTATCCTTCAACTCTCGAATAATACTTTCAGCGACCCTGCTCGTCCCACCTTGAGATGGAAAATATTTCACTCCAAAAATAGCTAATCGCTTTTTTGACATATCAACAAATCTTTTAATGTTAGAAATTAATTTGGGGAACCAGAATTGAACAAGAAAGTAATTAGGATTTGGCCAACTTAGATTTAGTTTCTAATGTCCGATTCAGTCTTGCATACATTTCCTCACAAAGGGCTGCGATTTCCTCCGCCACTGGAATCTCAATTTTTCGCTTTAGTGAATCCTGGAAAATATCTTTATTAATGTGGTCTCCCGGATATTTTTTTCCTAAAAATTGATAAATAGCTTTCATTTCCTTTCGTGAATTGAGTACTAAGTTATTGTAGCTACACAAGTAAACTCTTTCGTTATCATGTAAATCCATTTGAAAAAACAGATAATTTCTGATATACCAGTAAATGGCAGCCGCATCGTACGGATTCATTGAATCATCGTAGTACTTTTTTACCAGTTCGTAGGTTTCTGAAGCAATGTTTTCATTTTGCCACTTGCCAGGCTCTTTAGTAATAATGGGCTTTAAATTAGAAATAGGATTTTGTGGCCCCCATTTTTTAATATCTGAAGCAGCAACCTTACGGAAATCTCTAAAGATCCATAAAGCTTTGGAATTAGGAAAAAACTCAAGCAACGAAAGAATATGCTGGCTTTCAACCAATGGTTTGGCTATTACGATGGAATAGTTTTGTTTATTAAATTCTTTGGCTAGTTTTTCCATTGGATTCAACCTAAGTCTTAATACTTTATCATCAGTAGTAATGGGACTCCTTTCTCCGTATACTTTTGTGTTGAAGTCTTTTGAAAAATTTCGAATGAGCATCGTTGTACCTGATCGCTGACATCCAACAACAAAAAGGATTATCTTGTCCTTATCAGGAACAGTGGAAAATAAGTGCAGGAAATCTTTCCAATATCTTTGCGTAACTCTTTTAATTCGAGGAACCCCTTTGTTATCTTTGGATTTCATAGTCTCATTTTTTCAAGAATGGAAAAGCCTTAGATATAAGCTTTTTAATATTTTTTTGCCGATAATAAGATTTACTATATTTAACATTTAATTTTTTGAGCGTTTGCTTTTTTTCTTCAAGTTGATCAATCAATTGCAACTGCTGTTTGAACTTGTCCAAACAATAGTTATATAGTTCAATATCGTATTGGTTGAACTCTTGGATGGTTTTAAGCTCCTGATTGGTAATGGGAGGTTTCTTTCTTTTACTTACATTTCTGCTGGCGTATCTTACATCTGAAAAATTTAGTCTTTCTTTCATAAGTAGAACGGATTCCAAAAAATATTCTGTAAAACCTACTACTTTAAAGTGCTTATCGATATTACGAATTCCTTCTTCTAGTAAGTCGCGATTACAATCCTCGTACGGAAGAGCTTCACAATTTGTTAAAAGTCTTAATTGACCGTTATTCATTTCGAAATTATTGGTATTCTTTACATAATTACTAATGCAATCCAGTAATCCCGGTACTTTTTGAAGATAATGCTCGCGATGGTTCTTAACATAATTGTAATGTGAAATAACCCGCTTTACAGGATCCCTTAGAACAGTAAGATAAGCAAAGGGGGAACCGGAAGGTAAATATTCGTGAAATCCAAAAGGAAAATGACCACATAGGAGTTCAAAGGATGTTTTTTGGTCAGAGTCCAAATCACGGTATTGCTTCAATTTTTCTTTCAAGGTCAGTCGAGGACTCTCATATGCCATGAAAGATCTCGAATCTGAAAAGTGCCGTTGAAGGATAGGAATCATCGTTTGTCCCCCGGTTTTGGGAACATGTATGTATATTAACTGCATGACCTTGTTTTTGAAATAACTAAACCCTTGTTAGTACCATGGTTGGTCCTTAAGATTATTGTAGACCTCCCTAATTCCTTTTTCCAGAGGAATTTTGTGCCTCCAACCAAGACCATGAAGCTTGGAAACGTCCATTAATTTCCTGGGTGTGCCGTCGGGCTTACTCAAATCGTGTTGAATTGATCCCTCATAACCAATGATTGATTTAACGATTTGGGCAAGCTCTTTAACTGGAAGATCTTCACCTGTACCAATATTGACAAATCCAGATTCATTGTAATTTTGTATCAAAAAATAACAGGCATCCGCAAGATCGTCGGCATGCAAAAACTCACGGCGAGGGGACCCTGTCCCCCAAATTTCTACAAAAGGTGCATTATTTTTTTTGGCTTCGTGAAATTTTCTAATAAAAGCGGGAAGTACGTGAGATTTTTTAAGATCATAATTATCATTCGGTCCGTACAAGTTCGTAGGCATGACTGAAATGAAATTGCATCCGTATTGATAACGGTAGGCGTCACACATTTTTATCCCAGCTATCTTTGCTATGGCGTAAGGTTCGTTAGTAGGTTCTAATGGCCCAGTTAGTAAGTATTCTTCTTTGAGCGGTTGAGGAGCTAACTTAGGGTAAATACAAGAAGATCCCAGGAATAAAAGCTTCTTAACACCATACTCTTTTGCAGCATGTATTACATTATTCTGGATCATTAAATTATCGTATAAAAACTCTCCACGGTAGGTATTATTGGCTAAAATGCCGCCTACCTTGGCAGCCGCTAAAAATACGTGTGCAGGTTGTTCCGCAGCAAAAAACTTATTAACGGCTATTTGATTCCGCAAATCTAATTCTTTAGAGGTTTTTACAATAATATTTGAAAAACCTTCTTTTTCTAGTTTTCTTTTCAAAGCAGAACCAACCATACCTCTATGTCCAGCAATATAAATCTTATCTGTGATGTTCATTAAAACTGAAATTTAAAAATGATTTGTTTGCAAGAATAGAAACCAATAACTTTTATGAAATCATCTATTCATATTCATTTTTGATTTCAAAACCCGCTTCTCGTAACAATTGGTCTCTTTTGAAGAGTTCAATGTCCTTTTGCACCATTTCACTGCAAAGGTCTCGCAAATTATACTGAGGATTCCAATTTAGTTTTGTCTTCGCTTTTGTAGGATCACCAATTAGCAGCTCTACTTCGGTAGGTCGAAAATACCTGGGATCAATGGAAATGATCTCTTTTCCAATTGCTAATGGGTAGTTTGGATGAGAACTTGCAGCAACAATCCCGACCTCGTTGACGCCAGAACCTCTGAATTCGAGATCAACACCAATCTCCTTAAAAGACATCCTTACGAAATCTCTAACGCTTGTTGTTTCTCCAGTGGCCACCACATAGTCGTCAGGAGTATCTTGTTGTAAGATCCGCCACATTGCATCTACATAATCCTTTGCATGCCCCCAATCGCGTTTAGCGTCCAAATTACCTAAATACAATTTTTCTTGTAAACTTAATCCTATTTTGGCAGCTGCTCTGGTGATTTTTCTGGTAACAAAGGTTTCACCTCTTAAGGGACTTTCGTGATTAAATAAAATGCCATTAGAAGCATGCATATTATATGCTTCCCGATAATTGACAGTGATCCAATAACTATATAGTTTGGCAACTGCATAAGGTGATCTTGGATAAAATGGTGTAGTCTCAGATTGAGGCACCTCTTGCACTAATCCATAAAGCTCAGAAGTAGATGCCTGATAAAACCTTGTCTTTCCAGTAAGGCCTAAAAGCCTGATCGCTTCAAGTATCCTCAACGTCCCTACTCCATCAACATCGGCAGCATATTCAGGAGCATCAAAGCTTACCTTAACGTGGGACATGGCTCCTAGGTTGTAAATTTCATCAGGCTGAATTTCTTGGATTATTCTGATGATATTGGTTGAATCAGATAAATCCCCATAATGTAAAATAAAATTCACCTCTTGTTCATGGGGATCTTGATATAGATGATCAATTCTGGCGGTGTTAAACAAAGAGGCTCGCCGTTTTATTCCATGTACTTCGTATCCCTTTTGTAGTAAAAGTTCGGATAAATATGCTCCGTCTTGCCCTGTAACACCAGTAATTAAAGCCTTTTTCTTACTCATTTTGCTTACATTAAAAAGATATTATATAAAATCGATATTTATTTGTTCCATATTCCTTTAGCAGTGCCTTTCACAATCTTTCGGTATTGTATGGGAGCTAACAAAGGCCCAAAACTAATGCAAATCGTACTAGCAATAATTACTCCGGCAGATCCCATAGCTAAATATTTTGCAAAAAAGATGGAAAGTGGAATGTTAGCTATCGCCCCAAGGATAGCCACTGACAATTGCAATTGTATTTTTCCAACTCCATTAATAAAAGCGGTAAAAATATCACCAAATGATCTCGTACTTACGAATATCCACATGCATACGGACAAAATGAAAGGAACCTCCACGCCTGGAACCCAAATACTGTAAAATACATTCGCTCCAATCAACATAATCAGGCTTCCGCCTAGCATGAACCCCCATATTTTTAATAACTTCCTGTTCGTCCTTGTGATCCAGGAAATCTCTCCTTTCGCGTAAGCTTCGGTATAAGCAGACCACAATGGCGTACTAATGATAGCGAAAACCGTTAAAACAAGCTGAAAATACTTAAATGCTATATTATACGGCGTTACTTCAGCGGGTCCGAATAGTTGGGTTATTATTATATTGTCTGTGGAAAAAATTATTAATCCTGAAATTTTAATTACAAAAAATCTTAACCCCAAGCTTGTAACATCTCTAAAATATTTTGATTTAATATATTTAAAAGAAGGTTTAATCGCCTTATAATCCTTATTATAAAAATATATATTCGCTATAATTAAAACAACTAGGGGAGCAACACTAATGCTTAAAGCTAAATATAAAAGCGATCCTTCTGTTGTCTTAGTTAAAGTATAAATAGCTACTAATGAAATAAAATTAGCTATTAAATTCATCAATCCTTTCAAGGCTGGCCTTTGGTCTGCTAAAAAAACTATATAAATTAACTTAAGAACAAAATTTAGGCAGAAAAACGAAAAGGTAACAAACACTACTGCTTGCAGATTATCTACCTGATCTGGAGAAGTATTTAACACAGCTGACCAATCAATAAAAGGGTAGATTATGAAAAATACGAGAAAAAGTGATGAAAATATGATTACCAGAATAGCATAGGTTGAGGACACAAAAGCTCTGGCTTTTTCATTGTCATTTTTTGCCCAAGATTCAGCTAATCTATTTCGAAGACCAGCTCCAAGGCCGACATCAAAAAAGCTAAACCATGCCACCACAGAAGAAAGGGTCAACCATACTCCGTATAACTCTTCGTTGACATAACCAAGGGTAATCGGCACCAGGAAGAAACTGATCAAAATACTTCCTCCTTTTATAAAGAAAGATGCCAGTACGTGCTTTCTGGCCTTAACCGACCTTCTGTGGCCTTTATTAAGAAGAGCTAAGATTTTAGAGATAACTTTGCTTACCAAGGAATTTGCTGATTTTGTTATTTTCTCAAAGGCTATTATAAAAATTGAGAGGCAAATATCAATTACGAGATATTCAATAATCCGTTTCTATTCCATGTTTCTTTGTTAGAATAAATTTAAAAAGGAGAGAAAAGAATCGTAAATTGATAATATCAAGAAAAGTTATACGTAACGATAACTCATCTGGAAGCATTATAAATAATCTTCAAATTGTTAGAATAAATACCTTTCGTAAAACCTTCCCAGAATATCAAAAGTCTAATGAATTTGAATAGCTTTTCTGACCCTTGTTTTATCTGACTGAAAAGGTTCCAGTACTTCTTCTGATCCCGTTGTATCATCCTTATGTTTATACTTGGAAAAAACAATGGCCAATAACAATCCATGGTAAAAAAGATAATGGTTAACTAAGGTAAGATTTGCTATTCCGAACGCCAAAATGGCTAGATATGGCCCCCAAGATTGGATCATTTTTGCTCTCTTTCTAAGCGTATAAAGCAGGTTTATCAATGCGCTTACCCAAATTGCTCCTCCAAGATAGCCGTAATAGAAAAAAATCTTGAGCCATCCTACATGAATTTGGGAGGTAATCCCGGCAATCAATTCTTGCACTTCTTTGGTCGTTACTCCTCCCGTTCCAAAAATGGGATTTAATGGAAATACTTTCCCAAACACTTCGGCAGAATAAACCCGGGTTGCTACAGTTGCAGATTTTAATCTGTTTTCAATAAACCCTTGTAAATCAATCCCCAAATAGCTAACCAATAGAATAAATACCAACCCGACAAATGAGATCACTACTATATATTTGACCAAGTTTAACAGGACATTGGATTTTGCAAAAACAATCTGGGAGGAAACGATCAAAAAGTTGAGCATGATCCATCTGGAACTTGACAAGAATGCAATCAATGCTCCACAAATAACAAGGATTATACTACTTCTTTCATTTCTTAGGCCAATTGTTCCTAATAAAATACTTAAAATTGCAATTGAGTCAAAACCTACTGACAAAGATCCTGACCAAGAATAAATTGAAAAACGATAACCTTGTAATAATATCCTAACAGCCGCTCCTGATAAATTGCCAGGATTCAAATCGGAGACATTACCTCCTGTTGCTAAACTTTCGTCATAAAGAACTGTACGGTCAAGAAGAAAGAAAGGATTAACAACTTGGATGACCGAAGTAATAGCAGCAATAATCAAAGTAATATATAATATTGGTAAAAAGCTTTTGACCAATTTTCTGGGAAAGTGTGTATTTTCGATGAGTAACAAAACAGCAAAAGTTCGAATGTAAGGATCCCTATAAAAATATTTGAAGAACCCTTCTTCTATTGCAATGTCTGAAACAAAAACCCCAGAAAAGAATACATACAAAGCAAATAAACCAAATAGCCTCACGTAAAGCGGTAACTTCAACGCCTCATTTTCAGCATATTTTTCAAATAACAAATCTAAGGTTAAACCAATAAAAAAAACACCTGTAACGTAATTGGGAACACTTCCTGTAATGGTTCTAATACCAAAACAAACTATTGGGTATAGTACTAATAAATAAAGTATAAGATTTGCTCTTAATTCTCTTAGCATAGGAAGTTTAAAAACGTTTCACGCTTTCATTTTGTAAATAAGCAAAAACCAAACGGTCATTGAAAAATAAAGAACTTCATCCTTGTATCAGTCTTAGAGCTAGGGTGTTCAGTCTGCCGGTAAAAGGACACCAGCGTTTTTGAATGAAAAATG
>CAZHNG010000012.1:0-40022 GCA_964533785.1 uncultured Saprospiraceae bacterium
GCCCATTGTTCATTGCTCATTGTTCATTGCCCATTGTTCATTGCCCATTGTTCATCGCCCATTGTTCATTGCCCATTGCCCATTGTTCATCGCTCATTGCAAAACCCAAGCAACCCCCAGCCCCAGGTAATTACCTACCATATAGCCCAGGAGGCTCATCAGGACGCCAGAAAAGATGACTTTTTGATTGCCGATGATCGTGCCAATTTGGGCGACGAATGGAGTGCCATATAATGCAGCAATAGAGGTAATTAAAAAGGTATCTCTGTCAATTTTGAAATAGTAAGCGAATAAACTGTGGAGGCCGACAGCAATTAGAAGAATTAGTGCGTCATAAGCAATAAAAAGCATTCCATTCTCCAGGATAGCAGAAAAGTCAGCTAACATACCCAACGCAACGCTGAATATCAACAATAGATATTCTGCCGTAGCAAAAGTACTTTCCCATTTTTTTACGAAAGGCAGAAAAGAAGCCGCAATACCAAACGTGGTTAAGGCCACCATTATAAATGAAGTTTGACTTAGATCTCCATATACTATGTAACAAGAACCAATTGCCAAACCTATTACGATTATCGTCAACCCCATGGCTTTGATACTGTGGATGGGATTAAAGGTCGATCTCTGCTGTACGTTTTGGGTAGCTAAGTTGAAAGTTTTGGTTTCCTTGTAATGCGGAAGGAACAGGCCAAAAAATGTTCTGGCGACAGAAGTGAGAAACAGCAGATAAAGGCCGCCAACAAAAATATCAGCAGTGTTCACTAGAATAATATTGTTTTGATCAGTTTTAATGGCCAAGCCTATTGCTTGCACATTGGGCGTTCCACCGATATACAGACCTGCCATCATTGCTGAAACCTCATTGGCATTCGCCATATACGGTCGAAAAACATAATAACTGATAAAACACCCAATAATAGAGGCTACAGCAGAAAGTCCAAAAGAAAGGAGCGCCGGACGGGTATGACGAATCCACTTAAAAACATTCGTACTGTACAACAATAAGGGGATGGCGAAGATGATGGTTATTTCGCTAAAAGAAGTAGAAAGTTTATCATCTAAGGGAATCAAATTCAAATTGCGGAGTAATATGCCAAATGCATAGCAAAGAATGATGGGGCTAATCCAGTTTTTGAAATTTGAGAGTCGTCCCAGCTTTAAACTAATATATGGGAAAAAAAGTAGAAGTAGAATTTGTGCGGCAATAAATATTGTTGCCATATTATGACTTGTTTGGTAATGCTGCTGCAAGATAACAGGTCAGATCGAATATGATGGAAAACCGGGCAACAATAGGTTGTTTATTTGAGGTTGATGTGTGAGTTTTCAGAAATTCAAATTTTGACTTGTAAAAGCAAAGTAGATTTTTGAATTGATTTACCGGGTAAAAACACTTTTGGTTATGGACGACGAAAGATATTCGTCACCACAGGTGTAGTTATTGGGTTATCAAAAAGTTGCCTGAATTTCATTGAATAGTAACAAGAGGGATTCATCACCTATAACCGCATAACCCAATAACCATTAATTATTCTTTTTCTTCTTTTTCTTGAAAGGGTTAAATTTCTCCAATTCCTTTTTGATATTGTCAACAGCAGAAGTATCTACTC
The DNA here is from genome assembly GCA_964533785.1 of uncultured Saprospiraceae bacterium. GTDB lineage: Bacteria > Bacteroidota > Bacteroidia > Chitinophagales > Saprospiraceae > JANQRV01. Next base: position 1,611 of record CAZHNG010000012.1, read on the forward strand.
CGGGCAATAAAGTACTATCAATACCTTTTCCCAGTTCATTACCAAGTTTATCTTTCAACACATCCTTTGCTTTCTGGGCGGCCTCTTCTTTGACCGCTTCTACTTTTTCCTGAACGACTGTTTTTACGGAATCCACTATTTCTTCCTTTTTTTCTTCCAATTCAGCTTTACCTTCAGCGACCTTTTCCTTTACCTGTTCTTGTACTTGTTCTTTGGCGGCTTCAGCAACGCTCGTTTGTCCATCAACTCCCAGCAGTTTAAAGTTTACTTTGGGGTCATTGGTTTTTCCGGTGAGATTGATACCCAAATTGACAAATTCGGCATTGCCAACATTTAAACCGAGTTTTTGGGCTTGGTTACTAAGCGCATCCAGTCCTTTTCCAACTGTACTGCCTAGTTTTTCTCTGGGCACCTGCGCTTTGATATTGTAATTCATCGATTGGTCCAGGCCGTAAGAGCCGCCGATCTTCATCGCAATATCTCCTAATTGATAGTCAAATTCCTGAACGTTAATGACCCCGTTTTGGATTTCGAACCAGTTTTTCGTACCTCCGATAGGCATACTTTCTTTCAGCTCTTTTATATCCAAAGTATTCCCTATGGCCTGCAAAGGCTTGTATCCTTTTACAACGCCGTTGATCGTTTCCAGAAAACCTTTTGCATTAATACTTCCCAGATCAGGCATAAGGTTCTTACCTAATTTGGCATCCATTATAAGGCTGGAAGTGAATTGCCCGTTAATGAATTTACTGATCGGAGCAAGTTGTTGAAAGGTGTTTACTCCGTTGAAGGTTTGCTGAAAATCCAAACTTTGAAGATCATATTTGAAACTGAAGCCCGGTTGTTCATCCAAAGGTGTGTCATAGCTGCCACTCATGGCAATTTTACCGCCCAGACCATCCGCTGTTACACCGTCGAGCAAGACAGAACGATTTTCAACCGCCATTTTCCCATTTACATTCCGTAAATTGATTTTACCGTACTTCACTGAGCCGATATTGGCATTGATGTCCATATCGATATTTTCCGGTACAAGAACGGCCTCCAGTTCCGTAGCCTCTCCCGCTTCCGTACCATCAGTAGTGGTTGTGGTCATGAATTCATTCAGGTCAATATTGTTGGACTGTACATTGATATTTCCGGTAAGGATCCCTTTTTCGAATAAATAATCGAAAATATTATTGATCTGTCCCGAGCTTTTAAAGTCACTGTTTTTGAGCTGACCGCTCAAGTTGCTGACCGTTAATTTATTGGGTAGCATGTGTCCGCTGACGGCCATGTTTTTTAGTTGATAATCTGCATAATCAATTTCATTGACCGTGCCGTCAATCGTAAAGTCAAAGCGGTCGAAGACATCGTAGGTCTCACTTTCTTCATCAGGTGCCGCGTTTGCAACAGGCATGGGCTGTGGATCAGCAGTGGTTGAGGCAGGATTCCACTCATTGGCGTCAAACAAATTTGAACTGAAAGTGAGTTTGCCTTTCATCGTCTTTTTTGGCGAAAAATACGCAAGGATATTGTCTATGGTACCGCTTGCTTTTAGGTCACTCTTTCCCAGCCGTGAATCGAAATCGGTGATAGTTACCCTTTGGGGGCTGAGGTTGGCTTTTACGGTTTTAATGGCAACTACGGGATAGTCTTCCGAGTCATAGATGATGCGTTCGCCGGTAATGTTCCCTTGCATGGCTACCCGGTCGTACTGTCCGCGATCCAGGTAAGACATTCTGGTTCGCGCCGTGATATCCGCCTGGATAATACCGGCCATTTTCTTGATACCTTCGACGGGAAAGGCTTTACTCAAAGCGTCGAGGTCTAGTTTGCCGTTGATCTTCGTGTCGACATCAGGGTCGGAGATGGGCGTTTTTAGGGCAAACCGTCCTTGAATCGGATTGTTCCCGATCTTTACGTTGAATTGTGGTATGTCCACTTTCATATCATCAAAATCGCTGGTGGGACTATCTACTTGCACATCTGCATTAATATCAGAGATACCCATCGGCAGATCCGGATATTGGACAGTACCGTTCTTGACATCAACCGCAAATTTAAAGGATGGATATTCGGCTGTTTCTCCGTTATAGGTACCTTTAACATTTCCCGACAGGGCAAAATCACCAGCGGCCTTTACATTTTCGTATCCTTGGATGTAGGCATTGGGAATGAGGGAAAGCAGATTTTTAAAATCATTCTGCGGTGTGGCAATGCTCAGATCCATGTTGATGTTTTCTTCCTCCAACTGAACAAAACCGTCAGCGTTCAAAAGCAAGTCATTTATACGTAAGTTGTTCTCTTTCAAGGTATATTTGGCCTGTTTTTGATCAATATTGAAAATGGCATCCAGGTCGGCTTTGGATCTTAACAGGTAATTGATGCCGCCATACCGAACGGTGAGATCTTCTACATTGGTTTTAGTGTCCAGGTCGAATACGTTCAGCGTAAATTCTCCTGACCCGCTGTGGTCTAGATTGTTGGCTTCTACGTAGGTGCCCGTTTGGCGGTCATCGTAGATAAAGGAGGCATCTTGCAGGCCATAATTCTTCAACTTCAGTATGAAGCCCTCGATGTCTGAATCGTCAGCAGGAGCTTCCGTTGCGGAGGTGTCAGGCAATGCAATATCGTAATTCGCTTTACCGTTTTCCAGAACGATGATATGTACTTTGGGCTGATCAGCGAAGATGGATTGTAACTGCAGCGGTTGATCACTGGAAAATACAGACATGAGGTCGAGCACCAAATCGAAAGAGTTAGCAGTAGCTAATTTTACCCCTTCAAATTCGTCTAAGCCTTCGAGCGAAAATTCTTCTAAACCAAACCTCAGATTGGGAAAATTTCTGATTAAAGAAAGGCTGGCATCGGCAAAATCAACTTTTGCGTGAACAGCGTTGTTGATCTCTTCTTTGGCAAATGCCGTAATTTTATCTTTGAAGAATACGGGGATTAACATCGCGCTGCCGATCAAAACAAACAAAAGCACAACAATAAGGAGAGCAATTCTTTTTATGAGTTTCATATATTTAACTTTGAGGGTACTATTCACCAAACGATTCTAATTGGTATATTCTTACAACAAATCAGAGATTAATAAGATTTTAACCACGAGAACGTTTACTACATCGGCACAGCAATTGGTTATGTTTTAATTGTTACTTTTTATAATCCTTAATTGGCACTATCTTATAAAAGATTTTGCGTTCAAAACACGCTAGCATGGCTTTACAAAAAAATAGAGATTATCAACTTATTGAATCCACCAAAGACCTCGAAGACTTTTGCTATAACAATCGTGGTACTGAGTATCTGTGTATTGATACTGAATTTGTAGGGGAAAAACGATACCACACTACTTTGTGCCTGATCCAAATTGCGACGCCTGATCATAATTACCTGATCGACCCCTTTGAAGTAGAAGATTTAAGTGCTTTTCTCGAACTGGTTCAAAATCCTGCGGTCACCAAAATTACGCATGCCGGTGAAAACGACTATCGATTGTTCTATAAGTTATATGATGTATTGCCGCAAAATGTTTTTGACACCCAGATCGCGGCTGGGTTTCTCGGGTATAAATATCCCATTTCTTACAAAAAATTGGTCAAACAAGAGCTTGATATTAATATTGATAAAGGGATGACAGTGGCCAATTGGGAATCCCGTCCTATTTCCGACAAGCAGTTAGGGTATGCTTTATACGATGTCATTCCCCTTAAAAATTTATACGAACACCAGCAAAAAACCCTGATCAAAAAGCGCATTCACAAATGGGCAGCCAATGAATTCAGCGAATTGGAATCTGAAGAAAAATACAAAGTGGATCCACACCGTGAGGCCATTAAACACAATTTGATGCCCAGCCTGCGAAAAAAAGAACAATTGTTCTTGATCCGGCTGCTGGCCTGGAGACGTGAGCTGGCTAAACAAAAAAACCAATCCAGGGATATGGTTTTACCCAATAAATACCTCAGCCATATTGTACGTTCTATGAATTCCGGCAAACAGGCTCTTCGACAAAACCGCAGGATCTCCAATAAAATACTGGAAAAATACTGGGAGGTCTTTTCCAAATTTTATAACCAACCCGAAACGGATGAAGAAAAGGCTATTCTGAAAAGAATACCCGTTTCTGAAAAAGAGGATCCCAACGAAGAAATACTGCTCGAGTTTCTATACTTACTGATCAAACAACGGGCCAGTAAACACGGCATCGCTACGGATATTGCTTTCTCAAGAACCTGGCTAAAACAATTGAAAAATAAGGAGGAAAAAGTAATCGATAACCTCAAAAACAATTGGCGTAGCGAATTTTTAGGCCCGGAACTCATCCGGTTAATTGAAAAATTTCCAGATATTGACCTTCACTTTGACGGTAATAAAGTCGAGATAACGAGTTAAAACGAGTTATACGTGTTCAGTAACTCGTCCGATCTCGCTAACTCGCAACCCGTTCTAAACCGCTCAACTCGCTAACCCGTCCAAACTCGTTTTATGACAGATCAATACCTACTAAGGGTAAAAAGCTTAACAGTCCACTTTCCCGGAGATGATGGGCCAGTGAAGGCGGTCGACGGTATTGACTTTGCCATAAGTCATGGTGCCACTATTGGGATTGTAGGGGAATCCGGCTCTGGAAAATCGGTGACCGCGTTGTCCATAATGCGTTTATTGAGCACCTCTTCCTTGGCTCAACTCAGTGGTTCTTTACTTTGGAAAGGCGAGGAAAATGGTGTGGTCGACCTGATGGATATTCCGGAAAGGCAGTTACAAAAGATCAGAGGCAACGAAATTTCCATGATCTTTCAGGAACCGGTTTCTGCACTTAATCCTTCGATGCGTTGCGGCCGGCAAGTGGAAGAAGTCGTAAAGTTTCATTTGCCCGACCAAGCTGATAATAAGCAATTTATTCTGGATTGGTTTGAGAAGGTAAGATTACCGGATGTTGAACGCATATATCAAGCATATCCCCATCAACTGTCGGGTGGACAGTTGCAGAGGGTGATGATCGTAATGGCGATGATCACTTCTCCCCGGTTGCTCATTGCCGACGAACCTACTACGGCACTCGATGTAACGGTCCAGCAGTCCATTTTAACCTTGATCAAGGAATTAAAGGAACAGCAAAATATATCGGTGATTTTTATTTCGCATGATTTGGGGGTCATCGGAGAAATGGCAGATGAAGTAATCGTCATGCAAAATGGTAAGATCGTAGAACAAGGCGTTCTGGAACAGATCTATACGCAACCAACTCATCCCTACACTAAAGGTTTATTGGCCTGCCGTCCTCCTTTGGACAAAAGGTATTACCGCTTACCGGTCATAGAAGATTTTATTCGTTCGGAAAAGGAAGAAAAAATCTTTGAACCGGAAATCTACATGGATACGGCTATTGAAAAGAGGCTGGATCAGTTGGTGGAGCAACCTCCCGTTCTAAAAATAAGTGGTCTGAACACCTGGTATCCGGGAAAAAGGAGCTTTTTTGGGGCTCCGCAGTCATTTGTGAAAGCGGTAAACGGATTGAGCTTTCAGGTATACCCCGGCGAAACGTTGGGGATCGTTGGAGAATCGGGCAGCGGAAAAACTACCTTGGGGCGAACCATCATTGGTTTGGAAAGAGCTCGATCGGGGAGTATTCGCTATCAGGGCGAGGAGCTGGTGGGATTGTCGAACAAAGCATGGCTACCCTGGCGGAAAAAGTTGCAAATGATTTTTCAGAGTTCGGATACTTCACTCAATCCGAGTCTGACGATAGGGGCTATGATCATGGAGCCCATGCGCATTCACGGAATCGGCCAATCAAGAGGAGAGCGAAAACAACAAGCCATTGCGTTGTTGGAAAAGGTAGGATTAGGAGAATCTTTTTTTTACCGCTATCCACACGAATGCTCGGGAGGACAACGGCAGCGCGTGGCGATTGCCCGTACCATAGCGGTGGAGCCGGAGCTTATCATTTGCGATGAATCCGTATCGGCATTGGATGTTTCCGTGCAAGCACAGATCCTTAATTTATTGGTAGATCTGCGCGACCAGTACGGGCTCACTTATCTTTTTATTTCCCATGACCTATCCGTCGTTCGTTTTATCAGCGACCGGATCATGGTGATGAATAAAGGGGTAATAGAAGAAATTGGAACGACGGCAGACGTTTTTGGGAACCCTAAAAAGGAGTACACCCGGCAACTATTAGCGGCCATCCCGAAAGGGGATTTTTGAGAACTTTACTAAACACTTGTTATAAACTCACGAACAAGTCTAACAAATAATTACCGACCATGAAGGCCATTCAATTCGATCAACCCGGCTCACCGGAAGTACTGTACATCGGCAATGCCGAACAACCTACACCGGGTAGAGAGGAATTATTAGTCAAAGTGAAAGCCACTGCATTGAACCGGGCGGATCTGTTACAGCGTCGCGGGCTGTATCCGCCGCCGAAAGGAGCAAGTCCCATATTAGGATTGGAAATGGCCGGCGAAGTATTAGCAACGGGAGGGTCGGTAGAGGGACATTCAGCGGGCGACCGGGTGATGGCGCTGCTCCCGGGAGGCGGCTACGCAGAATACGTGGTCATCCCACAAGATATGGCTATGCGAATTCCGGCAGTAATGACTTACGAACAGGCTGCTGCTATACCAGAAGCTTTTTTGACGGCTTATCAGGCATTATTCTTTTTAGGAAAACTGGAAAAAGGCGAAAAGATATTAATTCATGCCGGAGCGAGTGGGGTAGGGACGGCCGCCATTCAATTGGCGAAAGCCAAAGGCATCGAAGACATTATGGTCACTGCTTCGGCAGGAAAACACGCAACCTGCAAGTCTCTCGGAGCTACTTTAGCTATAGATTATAAAAACGAAAATTTTGTGGAGGTTATTCGTCCACTTACTCGTGGACAGGGTGTTCATTTTATTTTGGACTTTATTGGCGGGCCCTATTTTGAGCAGAACCTGGCCAGCTTAGCTACCGACGGAAGGTTAGTGATGCTCGGGTTTTTGGGTGGGACGAAAGTAGATTCAATGAATCTTGGAAATATTTTAGTCAAACGCTTAACCATTATGGGAAGTACACTGCGCAATCGCAGACTAGATTATAAAATTGCACTTACCGAGGCTTTTGCTGATTTTGCTCTTCCCTTGTTCGAAACAGCAGCCATGCATCCGATAATAGACAGGGTATATAATTGGGCCGAAGTAGTAAAAGCACACCAATATATGGAGGCGAATAGAAATACGGGAAAAATTGTATTGAGAGTGGAATAAGTAATACGGTTTCAGTGCGATTGTAATAGAATAAAGGGGGCTTGGTATATTAGATGCGCAAATTTGTTATATTTATGCTTGAATTATAACGAACTATCAACTTAATGAGAGAGGAAACCCAACCATTTGAAGGGGAGCGTTCGGATGAGGATGCTCCAAAACCAAAACAAAGCAAACCCTTCTACCTCGGAGACACTAAGGTATACTCCGAAAATAATGAATTGTTTCAGGAGCATTTCAAAGATCAGTATATGATGTACGTAGAGATGGCTGATCGAATTAGTGCCCGGAGACATCTTGCGAATGTATTCTTTTTGAGTTTACAGACTACCATCATTTCTATTTTAGCCTTTGCTGCGGACGATTTGCGAAACCTCAATGAAATACTGCTCAAAACCTTGGTCTTGACCATGATATTGGTTTGCGTAGCCTGGTGGTGGATACTTCGTTCTTACCGGAATCTTAATTCAGCCAAGTACAAAGTGATCGGGAAAATGGAAGAGTCACTTCCTGCCAGCCCGTATTGGAAAGAGGAATGGAAAGAACTAGGTGAAGGAAAGGATTATCGCAAGTATCTGCCGTTAACGGTGATAGAGCAGTTTTTACCCATCATTTTTGGGTTGATGTATCTGGTTTTGGCTTTTATACTACCACGCTAGACAATAAAACAATGAAGAACTATATTATATAAAAACCCCTTAATGACAAGGAAACTCCAAACCAAAACCCTCCCAGCATGGATAAAATAACACCCTGGCAATTCGATGGCGGTGCTGTCCAGTATTCCGCCGGTCTCAAAGAAAATGTTTACATCAACCGGATCATTCGAAACTACCTCGAAGTAGGGAACCACGATCACAATTTTTTACTGGTCGGCCCCAAAGGCATCGGCAAAACCTTGTTTATCAATTTAAAATCTCACACCTTTCGGAATACTTTTAAGAACAAGGGCATTCATTTTTACCCCTATGGTGGTCAATTGTGTGAAAACCTGGTGTTGGATAATAACCTCCTTTCTAAGGAAGACCTGCTGCGTTTTGCGAACGACAATGTCTGGACGAGGATCTGGCGATTAGTTCTATCGATCACTGCCTGCCGCGCAGCAGGAGTGTCTTGCGAAGACCCGGTAATTAAACAATTGGTCTCCTCTTCTAATAGTGTTTCAACGCTACTGACCACCATTCTCACTGATCGCAGTCAATTGGATTATTACTTGTCGGGCCTGAAATACATGACCCAACGCATCGAAAAGATCAATAGCGCGGTGTGTATTTTTATCGATAACATCGATCAGGCCTTTGAACAGTTTTTATTGGAATACCACTTTTCGGATTATGAGGACTACCGGTTACCCGCATCTGTACAGATCTGGATAGGGGCCCAGACGGGTTTACTGGCGGCCATTTACGAATTGAATCGCCACAATAGCCACGTTAAAATTTACAGCACAATTCGATCAGAAGCTTTTAATTGCCTGAGAGGACCGGTCGCTATCAATTACGCTAAATACTGTGTACATCTGAAATACAGCAAAGAGGAAGTAAAAACCATCTTCGAAAAGAATATCGCTTTGATCGAAGAAGAAGACTATGCTAAACCGGAGGGCAAAGATTTGATCCATAAATTCTTAGGTGTTCAAAAACTTTCCCACACTGTAGCAAGAAAACCCCAAAATGGCAATAAACTCAACGAGCCGATATTTGAATATCTATACCGTCATTCCTTCGGTCGTCCCCGGGAATTGGTATATATCGGTTATAATCTATACCATAACATCGTTTGCGGGCCCAATTACAAAGAATTGTCCAGCAAAGAAAAGATCAAGCGGATCCGGAATGAAATGAATAAGCTCAGCGAAAGATTGCTGGAATTTTATTTGAAAGAGATCATTCCCAGGTTTGACGTGGATGAATTATTTGGTTTCATCAAAACGATTCAAAGCAACGTTGTGCCTTCGGAGTACATCCTGAAAAGCGACGAAGAATTGGTGAAAAAATATTTCGCAATTGGCTTACTGGGCTTCGTGCAAAGAGATCTTAACGAGAGGGAGCGCGATCTATACTATCAGAAGTTTTTGCCGGTTGCCGAACATTCTTTCAAGGAAAATATTTCTTTGCCTAATACCAAGTATTTCCTTACCCATCCTTGTCTGGATAAGATCCTGGCCAAAGTGCTCGGACTAAATTATTACAACCCCTACAATATCATCGGTAAAAACAAGAAATTCATCGATCACCTCGATTTTACCAAAATCTATGATGTTGCGTTTTCTTACGCTAATACGCCCGAGGAACGCTTGTACGTCGAAGAAGTAGCGGATAATCTGAATCGCAAGAATATCAAAGTTTTTTACGATCATTTCAATATTGAAAAGACCTGGGGCGCTGATCTTTCCCAATCTTTGAGCAATATTTACAATTCCTTTTCGAAATTTTGCGTCATCTTCATTTCCAAGAATTACGTGGAACGGAAATGGACAACTTACGAATTGAACGAAGCGCTGGACCGGCACAAACAGAACCATTACCGGTATTTGCTGCCCGTTCGTTTTGACGATACGCCCATACACGAGATCACGGATATCGGCTACATCAATGCCAAAGAATATACCCCTTCCGAACTGGCTGAGTTAATTTGTGATACGATCAAGGAACAAAAGGGGAAGGTTTAATGCGAGGTCCGAGGTAGTCCGGATAAAGGTAAAAGTTGTTTTATTATTGAATTAAAGGCATTGGAAGGGGAACTATTTATTTTCTTTTTGAGTATCAAGATGTGTTAACAATTAAAAAAGCATATCCTGCCTCTATTTCCCGGCAGGATTTTAATCAATCGATATGAGGTTTCAAAGTGTCTTCTGGATTGGCTAATCTATTGAGCTATAAGCTTAAATGATCTCTTTCCTTTTTGGATTGTCTATGGTAGATCGGAATTTATTCCGATTAAGATAAGAGAACTTCGTGTTCTTTGTGATGATCGAAATTGCCTCCAAGTTTAAAGGTCAATACAGCTAGAAGCTAGACTTTAGATCTACTACCGTGTAAACTTTTACCCACCGCTGAAGAACTGCTAAGAAAGAGAACTTCGCGTTCTTCAGCGGTGATTAATTTTGCCATCGTTCTTTAAGACTTACTTTTGATAAAGCCTTGCCTGCTCCCATCTTTATTACCTTTTCTGTGTCTTTGGCATGCCATTCTGGTTAAAATTTACGCGGAATAAATTCCGCTCTACTAGTCTAGGGATTACCATCCTTCAGCTTCTTCGGCGAAATGATCTTCATCCCGAATGCTTTTGCCGCGTCATTGATCTCCGGCAATCGCGTCTTGAGCAGGTTATCCAAGGCTACTAATTCCACTTCCAGTTCTTCTTTTACTTCCGCAAAGAATGCCACTGCCTGGTCAGTAGGAGGAAAGTCCCCCCGTTGTTGGTCCGCCAAAAGGAAGGCCAGCCGGTTGTTGATACGGATACCATAATTGAGGGGATCCTGGTAGCTTTGATTTTTGGTCATGTGGATATTATTTTCCACCACTTCCAGGTCTGTTTTAAAATTCTTCAATAAGTCCTTCAATTTTTCCGCATCCGTTTCACTTTCGATCTTTTCCTTTAAAAAGGCCATATCTTTTTTAAGGGAACGGATATCCAGGATGGCCTGATGGGCTTTGGTTACTTCATCTCTCACCTGGATCAGGTAGTCAAACTGTTTTTGGTAATCTTCCGGCGTATTATCGAGGCGGGGATCTCCCATGATCTCGAAGGTTTGCTCCACCGTTTCGTCATTCATCGTGAGTACTGCTTTGTATTCACCGGGAGGCGCTTTGGGGCCCCGATTGGGCGAAGAATACAGTACCATACCGGGAAACTCCTTGAAACCGGGGTAGCGCATATCCCAAATAAAGCGATTGCCGCCTTTTTTAGCTAGTAAAGATTGATCCCCTTTCTGTTTATTGGAGAAGGTCTGGATCACATCCCCGTCCATTTCTTTGATCTCGAGTTGCACCTCATCCTCACTTTCCATTTGATGGATCATGTAATGAAACAGTACACCGTTGGGGTGATTTTCTCCTTCTTTGCGGAGGTCAGCGCTGCCCCAGCCGCCTTGAGCCATCCGCAGTGCGGGTTTGGAGCCGAAGAGGTGGAAATCCTTTTTGGTGATGGACTCATTCAATTCCCGGAGGGGCGTCAGGTCGTCGATCATCCAGAAGCTGCGCCCGTGCGTAGCGGCGATGAGGCTGTGATCGCGTACGTGTAAGTCACGAATGGAAGTTATGGGTAGGTTCAGCTGCAAAGAAGTCCAGTTTTCGCCATCGTCGAAGGAGACAAAAATCCCCCATTCGGTACCCGCAAAAAGAAGGCCATCCCGTTCCTTATCGCAGCGGATAGCCCGGGTGTAATAATGCTCGGGAATACCGTTGGTAATGACTTTCCAGCTTTTGCCATAGTTGGTGGTCTTGTACAAGTATGGGGTATAGTCACCAAATTTATAGGAAGTAGCCGCCACATAAGCCGTTCCTTTTTTGGTAGGATGCACGTCGATGCAGTTCATCATATTCAGTCTCGGGCCCGGAGGGGTGACATCCTCCCAGTCTTGTCCTCCGTTTTTAGTGACCCACAATTTGCCGTCATCGGTACCCGCCCAGATCAGGTCTTTTTCCAATGGAGATTCCGTTACCGCAAAGATATTAGCATAAAACTCAGCTCCGGTATTGTCCTGGGTAATGGGGCCGCCGGAAGATTTGATCGTTTCGGGATCATTGCGGGAAAGATCGGGACTGATGACTTCCCAGGATTGCCCATCATTGTAGGAGACGTGCAGATAATTAGAACCCGCATACAGTTTGTCAGGATCATGCGGACTGAAGAAAATCGGATAATTCCAATTGAAGCGGAATTTCATGACTTCCGCACCGCTTCCGGCAGGATTATCCGGCCATACGTTAGTGGAGCGGACCTGGCCGGTAGAGTGGTCCAGCCGCATCATATATCCTTTGTACGTACCGCCGTAGACGATGTCGGGGTTGTCCGGGTCGGGAGCCAGGTGTGCACTTTCCCCACCTGCCGACGGTTCCCAGTCTCTTTCGGTAATGGCATTTCCCGGTGAACGGTGTAAAATGCGTATTGTGGAATTATCTTGTTGAGCACCGTAGATCCGGAAGGGAAAGTGATTGTCCGTCGTGACCCGGTAAAACTGAGCGGTAGGCTGGTTGTAGTAAGTGGTCCAGTTGGCACCCTGGTCGAAGCTGATCTGACCACCGCCATCGTCGGCAATCCCCATGATCTTATTGTTGTTGGGGTTGATCCACAGGTCGTGGTGATCGCTGTGTGGTGTTGGGATGCGGGTAAAATTATTGCCGCCGTCTTTCGAAACCCAGAAACCGACGTTACAAACGTATACCCGGTCAATATCCTGCGGATCGGCGTAGATGCGCGAATAATACCAGGCGCGTTGTCTGAGGTTGCGGTCGGCACTGGTTTTGCGCCAGGTTTTACCACCGTCATCTGAGCGAAAGACACCACCATTTTGATTCTCAATAATGGCCCAGACACGATCGGAGTTCAGGGGAGATACGGTTACGCCAATGATGCCGTTGACACCTTCGGGCAAGCCGGGGTTGCGGGTGATATCCGTCCAATTCTTACCGCCATCCGTACTCTTCCAGAGTTTGCTGCCGGGGCCGCCGCTATCCATGCGGTAGCCATTGCGTTTCATTTCCCAGGTGGAAGCATAAATAATGCGGGGATTGTTAGGGTCGAGGATTAAATCCACTGCGCCCGCTTTATCACTTTCGAAAAGAAGACGTTCCCAGGTTTCGCCGCCGTCTTTACTTTGGTAAACCCCTCGCATGTCGTTGGGTTTCCACAAGTTACCGATAGCTGCTACGTATAACCAATCCGGATCTTGCGGATGTACCCGGATGCGGCCGATGTGCTCGGATTCCTTCAAGCCAATGTGTTTCCAGGTTTTGCCGGCATCGGTAGAACGCCAAAGGCCGCGGCCGGAAGATACATTACCACGCAGGGTTTGTTCACCCTCTCCGACGTAGAGGACATTCGGATCGCTCTCTGCTACTGCAACCGCCCCGATCGAACCACCGAAATAACCATCGGAAATGCAAATCCAGGTATTACCCCCATCTTCGGTTTTCCAGACGCCGCCGCCGGCCGTTCCCATATAGTACAAATTGGTCTGTTCTTTGACGCCGGTAATCGTGCCGGCACGACCGCCTCTGAACGGGCCTACCAATCGCCATTCTATAGCATCGAAATGCTTTTCTTCAAACGTGATCTTCTGAGGAGATTGCCCGAAAAGCGAATGGATATTGCCGCCTATACCCAAAGAGAAAAAATATAATAAAAGGAATGTTAAAAACTTTTGCCGGTTTTTCATACTTGTCCAATTTTTTAATTTGAATTTAGAAAGATTTTTGGAAAATTCAGCCTCTATTTACTTTCCCGTCCGTAACCATCTGAATTTTGTTAAGTATTAATAGCAAGTTAAGTAATCAACCCAAAGGTTAAATTTTTCCTAAAGGTTGCAACCATTAGATTGCGAATAGCATCTATAAAGTAATTCATTTCGACAAATTGATTATCTCTGTCGAATAAATGTGATGATTGAGAGAAAAAAGTGTATATTTATTTTAATTAATGAATGTTATGAAAAAGTTAGGAGTTCGTAATTTGTTGTTGGCCCTGGTGATTGCAGTAAGTATCGGTTCCTACATTTTCTTAAGCACCGTGAATCCTTTAGAAGCTAAACCCAAAGAGGAAAATTACAGTGTGCAGAATGAAGAAGATGTTGAGCGAAACGAGAAGGTTCTTTTTCCTGATCTGGGCGTTATTATAAAATTAATTGAAACAGGGAGAAAATTCATCCCTGCTTCTTCATTTTAGTTTACTTTAAAAAAGGGTATTTCCCGTTCGTAATTTCCTTCTTCTTCAACTTCGTATTTGCTTTCTATCCTCAATATGTGCTTTCCAAACGGTAAAGAATCAATGTTGATGAAGTATTGAAATCCCTTGCCACTTTCATTATAATTTGTAAAGTAAGAAATGTCCGCATCAGTTATTTTATTTCCGTTGATGGATATCTTGTAGTATTTGTCGGCACATTCATTCCGGAATTGATCTCTTAATTTCCGGTTTTCGCTGCGGGACAAATCATTATCCCATTCGTAGTCCCCGCATACTTGTTCCATTTGCTTTTTCTCTCTCTTGTATTGAGGAATAAATAAACTAAGGTAATTATCCTCAATTGCCCGGCTTTGAATAATAGGGTCTAGTATATAGTATGCGTTGAGTGTTTCCAGGTAGTTGTTATTCGTAGCTTTAGAATAGCGGGCTCGGTAATCAACAAATACATCATTCTTATAATAGGGAACCAAAGCTACTATCTTGGGGGCTGAGATCAGCATACTAATTAAAATGATACCCATGTATCCTATAAAAAAGAGCTTGGAAGTAACATTCGTGCGTATGGTCTGTAGTACATAGTTGATCGCTTTATATCCAAATACATACATTACTCTGCTCATGCTGCGTGCAAGCGGATAACTGTATTTTTTTGCAAACTGGCTTTCCTTATATTTCCCCTGAGTAAGCAAAGAAAGGATTAGCGCAGCAACCATGACCAATCCTAGAATTGCGTAGCCAATAATGTTTACCACACTTTGCGGTAAGAATACCACCAATAGCTCACTAATGGACAAATACACTAATAACCAAAATGAAATAGAAATTAGTACAATAACCAGTGCGCAGAGTATGGAAAATATTAAGCTGCAGAATTTATCCAGCAGAATTGAATATTCGGTTAGATCGGGAAATTCCGCTTTCAGCTTTTTCATAAAATGCTGGGCGTAGACTTCGCTCTCCAGATTAATTCCTTGCGGATAAACAGAACTAAGTCCCAATATCCCCACCCATAGAATGCGTAGACCCAAATGAGCAACAAAACTCACTACCAATATAGCATGGGCGGCATACAAATAAATGAAAAAATAGTAGAGGATACCGAGGACACGATCATTGAATTGCAAGATGCTCCACTCTGCAATATAGTCGATATAAGTTCCCAAAGATATCGCTCCGTAAATGGCTAATCCTGAGGCGATCAATTCCGCCTGCCAGGATTGGGCTTCCAGGGCTTTGAGCCAATCGGGTTTGCTGTTTTCCATAACGTTTTATTAAGTGACGCCAGATTTTATCTGCCTACCAACCCCAGCATAGCCGTCCACTTAGGGCCCGTCTGGGCAGGTTAAGTAAAAAACTTGTTTATTTTGAACCCCGCCTACTGTGCCAGTAATGGCCGGCCGCGCAGGGCCCGTATGGGCAGGCATGGAGAACATGGAGTGCATGGAGATATTTTCTTTTTTAAAAGGGTTTAATTTGCTCCGCCACGTAGGGCCCGCTTGGGCAAATACCTAAGGACATGGAGCCCAAAAAGAAAAAATTTCGATTTTTTCTTTTTAAACTCCGTGTTCTCTATATCTCTATGCCTGCCCGCCGAAATCCTTAGGTGTAGGCGGGGTTCGATAAAAATTTTAAGAGACAAAGTCTCGAAAAATTAAAGATTTCAAGAGTTTTTACTCGATACAATAAATTAACTCTTAGCCTGACGGATATGGGGCCTTATTCAGGCCCGTAACTTTTTCAAACAATTTTGCCATCCTCCATAGTAATGATCCGGTCCGTCTTATCCGCAAAATCCTGATCGTGCGTAACCACTAGTAAGGAGAGGTTTTCGCGGTCAGACAAATATTTGAAAATTTCAAAAACGTTTTCCGAATTCTTACTGTCGAGATTGCCGGTAGGTTCATCTCCCATGATAATGAGGGGATTATTAATAAGCGCACGCGCAATGGCTACCCGTTGTTTTTCGCCCCCCGATATTTGATTGGCTTTTTTGTGCGCCAGTGTTTCAATATCAAGCATTGCCAGTTTTGCCAACGCATCTTCTCGTACCTGCGTATTATCTTTTTGTCCTAATTTCAAAGCGGGCAGCATCACATTTTCTATCACCGAGAATTCGGGCAGCAAATAGTGAAACTGAAATACAAAGCCAATGTACTGATTCCGAATATCCGATAGTACCGAAGGAGGGTTATTGGTGATCAATTCCTCATTGAGAAATAATTCACCGGTATAATCGGTATCCATGGTAGAAAGAATGTATAATAAGGTCGATTTCCCACAGCCTGATTTTCCCATTATAGAAACGAACTCACCTTTTTCTACCGCAAAACTGATGTCTTTCAATACGTGAAAACGCACTGGCATCCTAAAATATTTATTGATGTTTTTCGCTTCTAAAATTTTGGGCATAGCGTTGAGGTTGAGGAATAAGAAAGAGCAACCCATTTTCTGGTATTTACAATCTGGTATTTTGAATTTCGATAAATCACTGTCCCCGGATAATCTCGACCGGGTCGATTTTCTGCGCTCTGCGGGCGGGCAAATACCCGGCCATAAAGGTAGAAACCATCGCAAAAATAATCCCAATAATATAGTTGACGGGATCGTAATTGACCGGGAAAGTCGTAATGGTGGGTAAGGCTTGTGTTTCGAAAGGTGTATGGTCGATAAGAACGGAAAAGCCGTACCCCAGGGCTAGTCCTAAAATCCCGCCTGATAACCCGATGATGATGGCCTGGCAAATAAAGATGTTCTTTACATCAGTTCCTGAAAATCCCGTTGCTTTCAATATCGCAATATCGTTCATCTTTTCGTATATCAGCATGTTGAGGATATTGTAAATACCAAATCCGGCAACGATGAGCAAGGTTACCGATACTGCATAAGTGATGATGTTCCGTACTGTAGTCCCCGTTTCAAACTGGGCGTTAGCACTATCAATATCTACGGCAGTAAGGTCAAAAAGGAACCCTAGTTTTTGCGCTACCGGTACCGCTTCACTCACTTTTTTTAGTTTGACGTTAATATCGGTTATGTAATTATTGGCTTCGCCCATTATTCTTTGAGCGGTCTCCAGGTTGGTATAACTTTGCACATCATCTACTTCTGCCAGTCCGCTTTGGTATAATCCGACTATTTTTAAGGGAAAGGTCCCATTTTTTACCGTGGCAATCTGTACCCGGTCTCCTACCTGGAGGGATAATTTTTTCGCTACGCCAACTCCCATAATGATGCCGTTGGGATCCTTAGCCAATTCTTCCGCAGAACCTTCTATGATGTATGCTCCCAGGTTGTATTGTTCCGCCTCCGCTATAATATTCACCCCGTTGATCAAACCATTCAATTCAATAGCACCTGAAACGTAGAATATTTGGGCTTTGATCTGCGGCGTAGCCCCTAAGACATAGGGTTGGTTGTTGAGATAGTTTAAAATAGCGAGACCATTGTGGATGCGTGCCTGAGCTTGTTTAGGCTTGAGCGAATGAACAATGTTGAAGGCGTTTTTAGTAGTTTGATAAAGGTCGATAGGTTGTTGCTCACTGATCTTTATTTCGTTGTAGAGATGTACGTGCGGCGTTCTGTCGAGAATCAGGCCGTCCAGTAAATTGTTGAGGCCGGTCATAAAACTGACCAGTGTGATGTAAGCGCCAATACCAAAGGTAACACCCAACGCTGCAATCGCCGTTTGTTTGAAACGGGACAACAAATGAACACTAGTAATATGCAACAAAAGGGATAGCGACATTAATTTGGGTTTAATATTTGAGTGCGTACATCAATTCCGGAAATGATCTCTACTTGATCCATGCTTTTTAATCCAGTTTGGACTTTAATTTCTCCGGAAGCGGTAAGCACTTTATTACCGTCGGTCAAATAATTTAATGGGATGGTAAGGATACTGTCTTTTTGATTTATAATGACATTGGCTTCACCCGATAAGCCAGGGTAAAGCGGTTGAGGAGGATCAAAAAAAGCGGCCTCGATCCTAAAAGTTTGGGATCTTACATCCATATTGGGAAATATTTTTTGTACGCCCGCTTCAAATACCTTGCCCGGAAAAGCTTCTAAGGTAAGGATGACCTTTTGGCCCTTTTGTACGCGGGCAATATCGACTTCATCGACTTGCAAGGCGATAACAAATTGATCCGCACTACCAACGGTGGCTAGGGGCTCCTGGATCGTTACCGCTTCTCCCTCATTTTTAAACAGTTCATACACCCGGCCGTCAATTTTACTTTCAATCCAAAAGTCCTGGTTGGTCCTGGTACTGCTTTTGTATTGATTAGCAGCTAATTTGAGTTGACTATTCAGTTCTTTTTTAGTCCGGTCGTATTTATTTCTGAGGATCTCCAGGTTACGTTGAGCTAGTTGGTAATTCAGCTCTTTTTGATCAAGAGCACTGCGCGAGCCAATGTTTTGGTCCCAAAGTCTTTTTTGCCGGAAGTAATTAATAGAATCATTGGTGAGTTTTAATTCAGCAGCTAGGATTTCATCCTCTAATTCTTTTAATAGGGTGGCATTGCCTTCATAATTCGTTCTAGCTAAATCATAGTTTAACTCAGCGCGATTGATTTCCAGTTCTGAAAGATCATCCGAAAGTGCAAACAAGCGTTCTCCTTTTTTGATAAAGGCCCCTTCTTCTACGTATCGTTGCTCAACTATCCCGCTGACGGCAGCATGAACGGTATAAAACTCCTCAGGCTCGATCTGAGCGGAAGCATATACCGACTCGGTCAAAGAAGTAACAGCCGGAGTGATATAATTTTTTTCAGTTTGACAGGAAGTGATTAGAATGATTATGAAAAAACCATAAATGGGATGTTTCATTTATAACTTAATCGCTTTGGTTCTTCAAATTCTAGTTCTACTATTTTATCGCGATCGATTAGCAGCCTTACCCGGAAAATAGCAGCATCGGTTCTCAATTCTCCTATAATAAAAACGCCTTTTTTGTTTTTTGATTCGCCGCGGTGAATTTCGGTAAATTTTTCCGGCTTATTCTGGGCGAAAAAATCTTCCAGGGCCTTTTGAGTTTCCACTTCATTAAAAATATAATGTTCCTCGCCAATAATCAATTCGATTTCCTCGTCAAAAAAGCTTTTTAACGTTTCTACATCCCCCTTCTCCAAAGCAGCCGTAATGGCTTCGTGAGGATCCTGATAAGTTATAAACAGGGCTGCAATACTGGTAATACCAATGAACAACAACAAAATAATGCCATAGATCAACTTCATTTTCAGTATGTTTTATTTGTTCAAAGTTCCCGTGAATGTAAAAGCTTGGAGGTAACATTTGTCATGATATCGATTTGATATTTATCACTACGGTAGATTGTGGTTTTGGTTAATTTGTATATAAAGCGCGAGAAGTAAAGAGCTACTTTTCGTCTTAATTGTAGTTATTGAAAGACAATCAAATAAAACCAATCATCACCATGAGTGCTCAATCAAACTTTAACAGTTCTCCAAACCTCAATCCCGCCGTTGTAAGACCGATCAATATGAAATTGGAGAGTGCCGCAATTCGTTCCGGATTTAAAAAATTTGCCCTGGATCGTATGGTTGCCTGGGAAAATGATCTTGAAAAATGGACCAAAGAGGCTTCGTTATACAAAAAGCTAATGGAATTGGCAGGAAAAACCGAAAAAAGTATCAACGGAGAAGTGAGTACTTATTTTCAATTGAGCCAATTGATGGATACGGCAATCCCCAATTTGCGACAAGCCTTGAAATTGTTGAAAAAGGAGAATGCGGAACTGGAAATAGACGAATTACGCGATATTCAACTACAATACGACAAGGTTAAAAGTCAATTCGGAGTGCTGAAATTTACAGTACTAGGACTTTTGGTCGATACTTACCCCGTAAGACTTTTCTAATAAATAAGTTTAACCTCTTAACATTTTTTTAGAATTAGAGAATTGTGTTACATTTGTCCATTGCTCATCTCGACAAGGTAAGGCTTATTAAACGGACAGATGTTGATCACTAATAGTTGGCTTGCTATCCAAATACTTGGCAAGCAGTAAAATCCTATTTCGCTGCTGTGCCAGCCGGTCAAAGTGATCTTTCTTCTGACCCTTTTTCAATTCATTTTCCCTAATTCAGTTTTGCATGAAAAATACTTTTATTAAAGCATGCCTTTTGATCGGCCTATTAATTATTTCTGGATGGTCATTATTTGGGCAAGGATCTACTTCCTCAAGGATTACCGGTCAGGTGTTTTCAGGAGCGGAAGAATTGATTGGCGCTACCGTTATTGCGGTCCACGAACCCACAGGATCAAGATATGGAACAGCTACCAATTCCGCCGGTTTGTTTACGCTCAACAATCTAAATGTAGGAGGCCCTTATACGATCACCGTTTCTTATACGGGATTTGAAACGGTAGAATTAAAAAACATTTCTCTCGCTTTGGGGCAAACAGCCACCTATAATATCGAAATGAAGGAATCGGCTCAGTTGATCGATGAGATCGTCGTCACGGCCGGCGGCCTTTTCGATGGTAACCGGACCGGATCAGAAACAAAAGTGACGGAAGAAGCGATCACTAATATACCAACGACCGACCGTGGATTGAGAGATTACTTGCGGTTGACCCCACAAGCGAACGTTAGCAATAACGGAGCAGTGAACAGCGGTGGCATTTCTTTTACGGGAGTGAACAATCGTTTCAACGCTATTTTCATCGACGGCGCAGTCAACAATGACGTTTTTGGTTTAGCCAATTCCGGCACCAACGGCGGGCAAGCCGGTATCTCGCCGATCAGCCCTGACGCCCTGGAAGAAATACAAGTCGTACTGGCGCCTTACGATGTTACCCTTGGCGGTTTTGCGGGGGGAGGTATCAATGCGGTTACGCGCAGTGGAACCAACGAGTTTATCGGTTCCGCCTATTATTTTTTCAGGAACGAGCAGCTAGCTGGAAAAACGCCAACGAATAACCCGGAAGCCGAACGTACCCGCCTGGCTCCATTTACGGCAAGGACTTTTGGTGCACGTCTCGGCGGACCAATTGTGGAGAATAAGTTGTTTTTCTTTGCCAATGTGGAAATCCAAAGGGATGAATTGCCGCGACCTTTCATTGCCTCTGATTATATTGGAGACGCAACGGTCAATGATTTAGAGGCTATCCGGCAAAAATTACTGGATGATTTTGGCTATGACCCCGGAGGATACGAAAACAATCCGCAAACTACTGACGGAGAGAAGTTCCTGGCTAAACTCGATTGGAATATCAATGAAAACCATAAGCTATCTTTTCGGCATAGCTACACTAAAGGAACAACGGAAATCCACCCTGCGCCAAGCAGTACGGAAGTGGTATTTGGAAATGTCGGTTATATTTTTCCTTCCACCACCAATTCAACCGCACTGGAGTTGAAAAGTATATTTGGGCAAAAAACTTCAAACAATCTGATCCTGGGTTTAACTACTGTCAGAGATGAAAGAGATATCTTGGGAGATCCATTCCCGCAGATCATCATGCCGGACGGCAATGCGCAGGTAGTCGTAGGAACGGATAATTTCTCTTATTCCAATGTGGTTAACCAGGATGTATTTACCCTGACCAACAATTTCAATTATTACAAAGGCATTCATTCCTGGACCTTCGGTACCCATAATGAATTTTTTACCATTGAAAATTTGTTTACAATTTTTTCTACCCCGCGCTACGAATACTTCTTCAACGGCGTCAATCGCTTTCTGGCGGGAGAAAATGCAGATTTATTACTATTTGGTCACGAACAACTGGCGCCTGGGCAGTCCAGAATCCGCCTTGCTGATGAGGCCTCCAACTTAGGACCTACCTTCAACGCTTTGCAAATGGCGTTTTACGCCCAGGATGAAATACAGTTTTCCAAAGATTTCAAATTGACTGCTGGTTTACGATTAGATATTCCCATCTTTTTGGAAGATCCCCCCTTGAACAACCAGCAATTTAACGAGAATACCGTTCCATTAATTGGAGCGTTCTACGACCTGAAAGGAGCCCGGGCGAGTAATACGCCCAATACTCAGTTATTGCTTAGTCCTCGCATTGGATTCAACTGGGATGTAAGTGGTAACCGTTCGACCCAGCTTCGGGGCGGCGCCGGTATTTTTACCAGCAGGGTACCCTGGGTTTGGCCGGGCGGTATGTATATTCGTAACGGTCTGAACAGTGCTTTCAACGTAAGGGTCGGTGTTGGTGAGCAGGAAATTTACGGTGATCCGGAACAGTGGATTGACAATTTAACCTCCAGCGCCAGTCCGACGGGAGATGTTGACCTGTTTACCGAAGACTTTAAATATCCGCAAATTTTCCGTTCCAGCCTCGCATTGGATAAAAAACTGCCCTGGGATCTCAGTGGTAGTGTGGAACTAACCTATACCAAAACCTTAAATAATATCGACGTAAAAAATGTTAACGTCAAGCCGAGTAAAGCTAATTTTTCCGGTGCGGACGACCGACCAATGGTAGATTTTAGTGATCCGGTAGATCCCACTTATACGAACATTACATTGGTTGATAATACCAATAAAGGCTATACTTTTAACGTAAGTGCCCAATTGAGTAAGAGCTTCTCGCCAGACCTAATCGCCTCTTTAGCTTATTCCTTTACGCGGGCGGACGCTTTATTTGACGGCTCTGGATTTATCAACAATACCAACTGGTTAAATGTACTTAGTGTTCAGGGCAATAATAACCCTATGGTTGCCCGGTCCGTATTTGATGCCGCTTCCAGATTAACTGCTTTTCTGTCGTATAAGGCAAACTATTCCAAAGTTGCGAATACGACCTTTTCTCTTTTTCTAACTGCTCAGTCGGGTAGCCCTTACACCTACGTTTACAATAATCCAATTTCTGATGTTTCACAGAGTTTGGATATCAATGATATGATTTACGTACCCGCTAGTCAAAGCGAAATAAATTTAGTAGATCTGACGGATGGTAGCGGTAATGTTATTGCTACTGCCGCCGAGCAATGGGCTGCACTTGACGCCTTCATTGAAAGAGATGACTATTTGAGTGAAAGGAGAGGCGATTACGTAGAGCCCAATCAAATTCGCACCCCCTTCGAAGCGGTTTTGGATTTTAAGATCATTCAGGAATTCAAACTCACTACCGCTAACGGCAAAGATCATCGTTTTCAGGTGTCCCTTGACATCTTTAACTTCACCAACTGGCTCAACAAAGACTGGGGAAGACGGTATTTTGTGCCGGATAATAGATTCCCCTTAATTACCGCCAATTTGAATGATCAGGATGTACCGGAATTCAACTTTACCGATCCCGGTGATCCTTATAATATTGTACAATCAGGAACCTACAGTGCTCGTTGGTCCGGGCAATTTGGTTTGCGGTATTTGTTTGATTGATGTTTAGATACGGGATACTAGCTGTACTGCTTGGTAAACTTGGGGTCAGAGGCTTTTGCTCACCGCAAAGGCCAAGAAGAACCGCTAAGCAAAAGACACTTTGCGATTCTTCGCGTTCTTAGCGGTGATTGAAATTGCTTCCAAGTATAGAGGTCAATACAGCTAGATATTATACCGGAGAATAGGACATCCTGAATGAAGCCAATTGTCAGGGTGTTCTATTCTCATTTCTAATTACCTTACTCAACCTTAAATCACCACATACCGCAACAGGAACAGAGCCACCAAAAAATACAAAACAGGATGGATCTGTTTTCCTTTTCCCAAGACCAGTTGAATGATCACGTAAAACAATAAGCCAAAAGCAATCCCATTGGCAATACTATAGGTAAAGGGCATGATGATAATGGTTAGAATAGCAGGAATGGTGGATGCCAAAGTAGACAGGTCAATATCCCGGACGGTATCGATCATTAAAATGCCAACCATAACCAACACCGGTGCGGTAGCTGCGGCGGGGACCATTCCGGCGAAAGGAGCCAAAAATATACTGGCCAGGAAAAGAGTGCCGGTAACCATCGCCGTAAGTCCGGTGCGACCACCTTCTACCACCCCGGAACTACTTTCTATGTAGGTGGTTACGGAAGAGGTGCCCAACAAGGATCCTACCGTGGTAGCCGTGGCGTCGGCAAAGAGAGCTCTGCTCATGCGGGGTAGATTTCCCGTTTTATCCAGCAGATTACCTTTGGCAGCAGTGCCCAATAAAGTACCCATGGTATCTAGCAGATCAACTAAGGTGAAACTTACGATCACCATTAACACGGTCAATATGGCTCCTACAGGGGATTGCCCCTCCGGTATAGCAAAGAGTCCGGGAATATCTAATTGAAAAGCAGTAGCTGCCAATGATATTTGACCGATATCGTAGGATTGTGGCAACGATGTTACCCCCACAGGTATGCCGATAAGCGTTGTCACCAAAATGGACCAGATCATTGCCCCGCGTACTTTCCGTACCATCAACACGGCAAGCAAAATAAAACTGACCCCGCTTAACCAGACGGATGGGGCGGCGAGATCACCAAATTCGATGATTTGAGAGGGAGCGGAAGTGATATCCTTGATGAGTGTTTCTTTTTCCAGGTTTTCGGCATTCAGGATGATGTCGATGATAGGCCCTTGGTTGACATCGATCAAACCGGCATTATTTAACCCAATGAGCGCAATAAATAAACCAATACCCGGGGCAATGGCCAGTTTTAAATTGCGGGGAATAGCTTTAATGATCATTTCCCGTAAGCCGGTTATCGTTAAGAAAAGGAACAATAATCCCGAAAGAAAAACGATGGCTAAACCCTGTTGCCAGGAATACCCCATACCGATCACAACTGTATAGGTAAAAAAGGCATTCAGTCCCATACCGGGAGCCTGAGCGAAAGGATAATTAGCCAGCAGGCCTATTAAAAAAGTACCCAAAGCTGCCGCTAAACAAGTGGCTACAAAAACCGATTCATTGTTCATTCCCGTTTGGGATAGGATTGCCGGATTGACAAATATGATGTAGGACATGGTAAGGAAGGTCGTCAATCCCGCAACCGATTCTGTTGACAGATTGGTGTGGTTTTCTTTTAGCTTGAAAAAATTGTTCATTTTAAAATATCGAAATGTGGATTAGTTTTGCGAAAAAATGGAGGAGTAAAGGTGAAAAAAAATTTGGAACCATTAATTCGATCGGTCAATTAATCGATCACCGGAAAGTTCAATTCCTAAATCAGCGTTAAAATATGCTATGAAGAATCTACTTTTGCTTTTGTTGTTAATATCCTTGTTGGAGACTTTTGTTGTGAATACCACTGCGCAGGTTGATGTCAGATTAGAGGCTTTTCTAAAACAACGCCAAGAGTGGTTGCAAGTCGACAGTCAGTCGTATTTCGACCAGGCAGTACAACTAAATGCGGCGGAGCAGGCACTCAACCAGCAATTAGTGACCTTACAACGGGAAATGTTGCGAACTTATCAGGAAGATCATTTTTTTCCTCCCGCGCGTAATTTCTATCAATCGAAGGCACATATTGAGCAAACCGTATTATTCAAGTTTTTGCGAAAAATGCCAAAAGGCGGTATCCTCCATTTGCATACACCCGCTATGGGAGATCCGGATTGGATACTGGGTAAAGCAATATCCTTACCGGAAATGCACGTCCGTTGGATCGCTTCATCAGATAAAGGGGAGAAAGGGGCATTTAGAGCATTTGTGCCGGGAAAGGCTCCTGAAGGATTTATACCAGTGAGGAAACTGGTATCCGAAAATCCCAATGCTTATGGTGAGCTAAGATCTTTGCTGGTTTTTGAGGAAGAAATGGACCGGGACTCGGTTGATATCTGGCAGGAATTTCAGACGATATTTACGCGCATCGACGGTTTTGTCAGTTACCGGCCTGTCTTTGCAGATTACGTAGTGAATGGTCTGGAACTACTAATTGAAGACAATATCCAGCATGCAGAATTGCGGATGAGTTTTAAGTACGGGCTTTATGATCTGGAAGGTAGCCAATCGGAGGATATTGAAGCTTTTGTAGCCATTATGGAAGAGATAAAGGAGCGCATCCGGGAAATTGATCCGGCGTTCAGTATGAACATCATTCACGCGGGATTGCGCTTCAAGGATGCTGCGACCATTTGGGAGGAAATAAAAACAGCCTACAGCTACCGTAAAAGATATCCGCAATGGTTAAGAGGTTTTGACCTGGTTGCCGAAGAAGATGCCGGTAATCCGACCCTTTATCACGCTCCTCAGTTTCTTCGGTTAGATTCTATGGAGCAAGCCGATGGGGTTGAATTTCCCTTGTATCTTCACGACGGTGAAAGCAACTGGGCTTCAGTGGATAATTTGTATGATGCGGTATTGTTGGGCACCAAAAGAATCGGGCATGGATTTAATTTGTTCCGTTTCCCGCAATTACTGGAGAAAGTGAAAGAAAAGGACATCTGTCTGGAAATAAACCCTTTGAGTAATCAGATTCTGGGTTACATCCGCGATCTGCGTAATCATCCCGCCAGTACTTATTTGCGTAGAGGGATACACTGTACGATCAGTTCGGACGACCCGATGATATTTGATTATCATGGGTTGACTTATGATTACTGGGCGGTTTTTCTGGCCTGGGAACTTGATCTGGCCAGTCTCAAACAATTGAGTAAAAATGGTATTCTTTATTCCGCGATGACGGAGGAGGAGAAAAGAATAGCACTAACGGTTTGGGAAAGAAGATGGCATACATTCGTGCAGGAAAGTTTGACAGTAGGATTTTAGATCACCCATCATTCATTAAAACGAGTAAATATGCGAAACGCAATATTCTTTTTTATTCTATTATTATCTTTTTCAGGATGTACCACTAAAAGTTCTTCCGAAGGTATAGATAAAATTCCCGTTAAAGTTGTAGTCGTTAATATGTTTGAGCGTGATAAAGACGAGGGCGATGTACCCGGCGAGTTTCAGTATTGGGTAGAGCGATTACCACTTGATGAGACCATATCATTTCCGCAGGGCTACCGGGATTTACGGTATAACGCTGAATTAGGGGTATTGGGCATTGTTACCGGGGTAGGGAATACCAAAGCGGGAATATCCATAACGGCATTAGGTTTGGATCCAAGGTTCGATTTGAGTAAAGCCTATTGGTTAGTGGCGGGTATTAGCGGTATAGATCCCGAAGATGGTCCAACGGGCTCTGCTGCCTGGGCTGAATGGCTGGTGGACGGCGATCTGGCCCACGAAATTGATCCACGTGAAATACCAAAAGACTGGCCCACCGGATATATTCCATTGAGAATGTCGAAGCCATACGAAAAGCCGCTTCCCCTCAGCGGAAAAAGTGATATGGTGATCCGGCTTGACTCCCGCCTGGTAGACTGGGCTTTTCAATTAACTAAAGACTTGCAACTGCCAGATAATCAAACCATCCGGCAAATGCGTGCCCGTTATACGGATCATCCGGCTTCAGCAATGGAGCCTGTAGTGATGAAGGGCGATCAGTTAGCGGCCAGCACTTACTGGCACGGTGCTTTGCTAAACGACTGGGCGAACGATTGGGTCAGCTACTGGACCGAAGGACAGGGCAATTTTGTGACTTCAGCGATGGAAGAAATGGGAACATATCATGCCTTGGACCGGCTGCATCAGATTGGTAAAGCTGATAAGAACCGCCTATTGGTATTGAGGACGGCTTCGAACTTTACTATGCAATGGCCGGAGGCTTCCGCCTACGAAAGCCTGGCCGGAGAGAAAATTTCCGGCAAAGGGTATTCTGCTTATATTCCTGCTCTGGAAGCCGCCTACCAGGTAGGGAGTACGGTGGTAAAAGAGATTGTGGGGAATTGGGAGGAATACGAGAATCAGATGCCTCAATAAGGTTAAGAGGCTGTCTGGAATTTTTAATCACATTTATGAATGCTTAAATCTTAATTTTAATACTGAAGATGCTGTTTTATTCAATCAGTAGGAGCTATTTTGATCAAAAATGCCAGGCCAACCTTTGCTCATGGCATTCGTTCGGATTTTAATTTGCATTACTCATCCCCTAACAAATAACTGTAGGGTTTGAGCTCCTGGGTTCGGTCAAATACTACTTTAGCGGCTCCCAGCATTGGAATAAATAATACCATACCCGATACGCCCCAGATCATTCCGCCAACGAACACGGCCAGAATAACCGCAAAAGGATTAAGGTCAATTTCCCTGCCCACGATATACGGCTTTATGATGTTATTTTCCAGGAGCTGTATCCCCCATAATAATAACATGACTAAAATGGGATACCAAAGACTGTCTTTAGTAATGAAAGCAAAAAGAATGGAAACGGTAGAAGCGATAAAAACGCCGATAAAGGGGATAAGATTCAGTACTGCAACCAATACTGCGAAAAAAATGCCGTATTTAATCCCTAATGCATAAAAAACGATAGCTGCAAGGATAGCTACAATAAAAGTATCGATGATCATCCCCCGCAAGTATTTTTCTACTACCGCCGTCGCATCGTCAAACATTTTGAGTACCGAAGCAGAATCTTTACCGGTGTACAATCTTTCGATAAACTCATGCATGCGTTGCTGGTAAAATAGTATCAGAAAGATGAAAAGCGGAACAAGGCTGATCATTCCAATGGTACCCAAAGCATCAAGAAAAGTATTACTTAGGGTTCCAATGCTTTCCTGAAAGATATTAGATAGCCTGACCATCAATTCCGAAGGTTGCTCCTGATAAGGGATGCCCAGCTGCTGGTCGGCAAATTGACGGACTTCCGTAATGGCAGTGCCTAGTTTTTCGGTTAATCGCGGTAAATCATTAATCAGTGCAAAACTTTGTGATAGTAATAAATACAACACACTACCTATTACAACGATCAGTACAAGAATGCCGATACTGATGGCCAGCACTTTGTATTTTAAGTGTTTTTCCAGCCATTTGGTCATGGGAAGAATGATCAGTGCTAAAAGTAAGGACCAAACGAGGGTTACCAAAATCGTTCTCGCTACGATCATACCCCATATGATCAAGGCTATACTGGCGAAAATGAAAAAAAATCTGGCAATTGCTGAAGATTCTTTCATAGAATGTTTTGTGTGCTTCCTTAAGATAATATTTTTATGTTACCTATGACAATTATCATTGGAAGTAAGTGATATTTGTCTAAATTCACGAACAAAAAAATAGAAACCTTAGCAAAACAGCACCAATTTTAAAAAATTATTATGATTCCGATAGCTTTACCGGGGTTAAGCAACCACATTTCTAATAATAATAGTGTAGTAGCGGCAGATATAGGGGGAACAAAAACTTATTTGGCAAGATACGAATTTAAGAACGGTGAATATGATCTAGTGAAAATCGCACATTATGGTTCCAGGGAATATCAAGGGGTGGAGGAAATGCTTACCGAATTTCAGGATGAAGATCCTCTGCCAGACACCATTTCAATGGGTATTGCCGGTCCTGTCATCGATCAAACCGTACATTTGACCAACCTGGGGTGGACAATCAATTGTGTGGACTTAGAACAAAAGTTGGGAACTGCAACCGTTTTGATGCTCAATGACCTGGAAGCCACCGCTTATGGATTAGCTGCTTTAAAGGAAGACGAATTTCATCCTGTTTTTCCCGGAGGTTCTGAAGAAACCGGCAATGCTGCGATCCTGGCTCCCGGTACAGGATTGGGAGAAGCAGGCCTTTATTGGGATGGGGAGTATTTACATCCTTTTGCGACAGAAGGTGGTCATGTAGATTTTAGCCCTCGTTCTGAATTGGATATTGATTTTTTAAAGTACCTTCAAGGGAAATATGGGCACGTAAGTTGGGAAAGGATTCTTTCAGGTCCGGGCTTATTTAACATATATCAGTTCTTAAAAGAGGTTAAAAAAAGGGGAGTTCCCGCAGCAGTGGATGAAAGAATTGAGCAGGGAGATGCTCCGGGCATCATCAGCGAAGAATCCGCTAATGGCTGTGAAATATGTCGCGAAACCATCGATCTTTTTACTAAATATCTGGCAGTTGAATCTGCAAGCCTGGCTCTCAAATACAAGGCTACCGGCGGTATATTTATTGGAGGAGGCATACTACCAAAGCTGTTGGATCAATTTGATAAAGAAAAATTCATTGATCATTTTTTGCAGGTAGGACGCTTGAGAACGCTGTTGGAAAATGTTCCAATTAAAGTGATCCTCAATGACCGAACTGCTCTATTAGGAGCGGCCTATTACGGTGCTTATCACCAATAAACCAACTCTCTGACACACGCAATCCGTCCTACACAACCCGTTAAACTCGAATTTTTTAACCATAAATCAGCTTAAATGAGTTCTTTTAATTTAAAACAATACGACATTCACACGGAAGAAATATGGCGTAACTCCAGCGTACCCCAATTATACGAAGCCGCTTTGAAATATGAAAAGGGCTCTGCCATATCTGATGTTGGTGCCTTACTGGTATATTCAGGAGTGAAAACTGGTCGTAGTCCCAAAGATAAGCGTATCGTCAAAAATCCGGGGTCGGAAAATAATATCGACTGGGGAGAGATCAATATGCCTATCGATGAAAATGTATTTATGATCAATCGGGAAAGAGCACTCGATTATTTAAATACGAGGGATAGAGTTTTTGTTGTCGATGCATTTGCCGGATGGGACGAACGTTATCGGCTGAAAATCAGAATTATTTGTACCCGGGCATACCATGCGCTTTTCATGCAAAATATGCTGATTATGCCGACTAAGGAAGAATTAGCACATTTTGGCGAACCGGATTTTGTTGTCTTCAATGGCGGTACTTTCCCCGCAAACCGGTATACTTCACAAATGACTTCCAGAACTAGTGTTGATGTAAGCCTGGAAAGACATGAAATGGTGATTCTTGGAACAGAATACGCCGGTGAAATGAAAAAAGGGGTGTTCTCCGTAATGAATTACTTGATGCCTTTGAAGAATGTCCTACCGATGCACTGTTCTGCTAATATCGGTGAGAAAGGGGACGTTTCTATATTTTTTGGCTTATCCGGTACAGGAAAAACTACGCTTAGTGCTGATCCTAACAGGAGGTTGATCGGTGATGATGAGCACTGCTGGACTGAAGAGGGAATATTCAATATTGAGGGTGGGTGCTATGCTAAGGCCATTAATTTAAGTGAAGAAAAAGAACCGGAAATTTACCGGGCCATACGTTTTGGTACGGTGCTGGAGAACGTAGTCTACGATAAAGAAACCAGAGAGGTAGATTACGATAATGTATCCATTACCCAAAATACAAGGGCTTCTTATCCGATCAAGTTTATTGATAATGCGCAAATCCCTTGTTTTGGGGATATTCCGAGCAATATTATTTTCCTCACTTGTGATGCTTTCGGGGTGTTGCCTCCCGTTAGTAAATTGACGCCGGAGCAAGCTAGTTACCACTTTATTTCCGGTTATACGGCTAAGGTCGCCGGTACGGAAGTGGGCATAAAAGACCCGGAGGCCACCTTTTCCGCTTGTTTTGGAGCTGCCTTCATGATGTGGCATCCTAACCGTTATGCAGAAATGCTTGCTGAAAAAATGAAAGAGCATAAGGTGAATGCCTGGTTAGTCAATACCGGATGGACGGGTGGGCCTTATGGCGTTGGATCGAGGATAAAACTCAGGTACACCCGGGCAATGATCGATGTGATCCACAACAATGCCTTTGATAATGCATCCTTTGAGCTAGAACCCAATTTTGGACTTCAAATCCCAACCACTTGTCCTGATGTTCCAAGCTCGCTGTTGATCCCTAGAAATACTTGGGAGGATGCTACTGCCTACGACGAAACGATGCAAAAACTAGTGGGGCTATTTAAGGAAAACTTCCGTCAATTTGAAGCAGGAGTTAATCCGGAAATTATTGCTGCGGGACCAAAGTAGGGGGTAAGGTTAAAGCGTACTTTAAGAAAGTGATCTAACCTCGGTGTTGGAAAAACAAAACCCTGTTTCAGGGCAGTGCCTTTGTTTTTCGAAATGTTCACTTTTGTCGGGCCGTTTTTAAAAAATCAGCGACGCTGCTACGTAGCAACGTCGCTGATTTTTTAATGCCTGACTCCCGGTACTATTCCCTACAAATAACCACAAACACATTGACATTGATTTTGGATACCGGCGACAGAGGTAGTATCCTTTGGAACGGGTCTTTTGAGTTTTTCCGGAGGGTAAATATCAGGAAAGACTAGGGTGTCTCCTTCTTCATTCACTACTTTCAGGTCGTATCTAATAACGACTTTAGTGCCTACCGGAGCGTGGTAGTAGAGTCGCCACATATCCCTTTCCGTAGTACCAATGCAGCCATTGGAGTAGGCTTTTCCCAAAGTTTCGGGATTGGTAGTAGGGTGGATAAGCTGACCATATTTGATGCCGTTGACCTCTGGTTCCAGCCAGGGAATACGCGGTAGTTTTGTTGTTTTTAGATCATCCCTTTTGGTTTCTTTATAAGGCAGGTTGTTTACCGGATTGATATAAACCGGATTTTTATCAATTCTTATGATGGTGCCTTCACCGGCGTGCGTGCGCAGGTCTACATTACGGCCGGCCATGGCCAGGTATTTGATCTCATTACGCCCAACCCTTACGGGAAAGGAATGAATGACGGAGTCATTTTCTATGATGCGCATGGTAAATGTAGGAATATTCAAGTCAATTACCGTATTTTCCAAATTATGGTGAATGCGTTGGACATCCTTTTCCGTTGGCAGTTCAATGGGGGTATTTTTAGGAATGACTACCATCTTTTTTTGGTCTTCGACGAAATTGCCCCGCTCCATTTGATAATAATAGTCCGTATGCTCCAGCGAATCGATGATCCATTGGTTATGGTGAACGATAGCGTATTCATCGATGGAATAGGGGAGAAGGGAGTCGTATTTCGCTACAAGGGAATCCATGAATTCAAAGTAATTGGCTACTCTTATAGCATAGCTCGTAATATGGGAAGGCCAATTCTTTGTTACGGTTTCAGGAGGAGTAACGGTAGGAGTTTGTTGACAACTTAATACGATAAAAACAAGCCCCAAACCATTTTTTAATAGCCTCATAAAGATTCGCGATTTAATTCTGACATACATTTTTGGAAAAGACTATAATAAGTATTAAGCTGGTTGAGTAGTTTTGTTTTGTTTTGTTCGTTTTGGGGTTGCAGCAATTTCAAAATGGTTACTTTTAGTTTTACATTTGCCCGGTAAAATTTATAGTATTCGAAGATGGCGCGGTCTTCCGGTTCCGGCATACAGGGGTACTGCAACAAATAGTGATGCAAAAAATGGCTGGCGAGATCTTCCCGCTGGTAAGATTCCAGGTCTAAACAAAAGAAGGCAATTTCATCAAGAACATCCACTTCGCGCAGATGATCACTGAAATCTATACAATCGAAAATAATAGGTTCATCTTCCAGGAAGATATTACCGGTATGAAGGTCACCGTGACCGTCGACGGTAAAACCATTTGCTCTTCTTTCTTCAAAACGCTTGTGGTGTTTATCCAGGAAATCACGGGCAAAATGAATGGCTTCTTCAACCGTTGCACCTGCTTCCAGCCCTAAGAAGGATTCGATCGCTTTACGGTGTTGCCCGATATCGGCGAAGTCTTCCAGAATGGCTTCCAGGTCAATGGGGCCTTCGATGGAATCGGTAAAGGCGTGAAAGGTTGCCAATTGACTGGCTAATTGTTCCATGTGTGTTTTGGTCACCTCGTTACGCATCAGCATGCTGTCCATTTCATGGGAACTATCTACCCTCCTCATTTTTACGGCATAGCCGATAATATTGTCCTCACAATCTTCAAGCGTTACGTGTTCTTTAGTTTGGCAGACGGGGACTACTGCCAAGTACAGATTGGGCGCCAATCGCCGGTTCAATTCCAGCTCCCGTTCACAATAATACTTGCGCTTTTCGAGGGTGGAAAAATCTACAAATGAAAATTTGATATCTTTTTTCATTTTGTAGGCATACTGTCGGGTGAAGAAAACCCATGAAATGTGCGTCTCTACTACTGAAGGACTTTCGTAATTGTTGTTCTGTAGTAGCTGGTCGATCTGTTGTTTGTTCATAAAATATTCAATCTATACTTTACTCGGCATAAATTACCGATTTTTCATTCGGAATTTGCAGTGTAAAGTGTATGCGCGCAACGGGATAAATTATTTTTTAATTTTCGGGAATTTATCCCCTTTGGCTATAACTGAAGGAAGTGAAGTGCTTTGGACAACATTTCCGCGGCATCCATTTCATCCGTAACTAAAACCAGGTGTTTTTCGTTGAGTGGTTCGTACGCTTTTTTAATTTTCTGGTAAACGGCAAAATCAGCTTCACTATACCGACGTTTTTTTTCCACCCTTGACTTAATGGTTTGTTCATCTGCCTGCATTTCTATCCAGTATACCTTTTTTTGCAGGCGTTCACCTAGCTTCAAATATGGTTCACGTAACTGCCGGAGATATAGAGTAGCGTCTACAATTACTTTATTTTCGTTTTTCAGCAAGCGTTCCGTTTCATTTCTTAATTGTTGGTATACTTTGGCCTTAGCATCCGGGTCGTAATGTCCCTGCAGGCCCAGGTCATGCCTTATCATATCGCTGTTTAAATGATGGGCGTCAATTTGTTGAGCAAGTATTCTGGCAAAAGTGGATTTGCCCGTTCCGGGCAAACCAACGACCATTACCAGCAAAGAAGTTTCTTCCATTTTTTTTGTTTTATAGCATGCGAAAGTAAAACTTCCTAGGCTTTTACTCAACCATCTCCAGATCCTTTTCAGATCTCATTTCCATAATAGTCAATATAATCCCTCCAAAAGCAACGGCAACGGCAAAAATAGATATTGCCCAACCTAAAAACGGAATCCACATGATCAATTTTAGTAGTACAAAAAGACCAAGTGAAATGGCAATGATCCTGAATTTGGTCCAATCCTGCTTATACCGTTTCTGAATCCAGTAACTCGCTGCTACTGAAGTAATAGCATGGCTGGTAGCAATAGTAAAACCAAATACTGAAAGTACAAAGATACTGAGAGGTATTCCCACGACGATCAAAAAACCTAGTACAGCGATCAAAGGAACTATCAGGAAATACAAAAATCCGTAACCAATTGAAGAAGGTGTATTTTCATTGATCGTATGGCCAACCTTATGGAAAAAACCGTGGAGTAACCAAACCAGTAAGGCAATGATCAGCAGGCCTGCCAAGATCCGGAAAATGATCAGTGAAAAATAGGCCTTAGCAAATGTTTTCTTCCAATCGATTTCCTCCATACTGCTTTTGAGGCTTTCATCGAAAGTGGCTTCTGCATTGCCGACCAGGCGTTTGCCAAAATCAATTTCTCCCTTGGTATGATAGTATCTTACATTGTTTAAGAACCTTGCATTGCTGCCGATGATGATCTCTTGTGCGGCCAATTCAGAAGTATTCTGCAAGGTACCGTTAAGGTATACTTCTCCTCCTTTGATGATGGTTTCTCCAACCACGGTGCCGTTAACTTCTATTTCACCTCCTCTAATATCTAAAATGCCGTTAATATTCCCGTCGAGGGTGACTTTTCCGCCGGCGATGTATACATTTCCGCCAATGACCACTCCTGAAGCTACCGTGATCTCTCCACCGGCAATGATCAGGTCACCGGCAATATTATTTCGAATAAAAATTTTCCCACCCGCTAAACGGGCATCATCCATTACTACTCCTTCCAGCGAAAGGTCTCCCCCTGCCAGGATCACGTCTTCCGTAACGGTATCTTTGATGGAGATCTCTCCGCCGGCACTGATCAAATCCCCGCTTACCATGCGGTTAATGGTAATATTTTCCCCTGCTATGTAAAGGTCTCCACTGACGGGCTCATTTATAGTAACGGTTTTACCGCCTTTCATGGTAGTACCCCAAAGTAAGGGAAGACTCAAAATAAAGGTGAATAAAGTAAATACTGGTGTTTTCATAACAATCGGTTTAGACAAATTTTATTTAGGATAAAAATTATTGTTTTTTCCTTTAAAGGGGTGTGATTTTTGCAAAGTGACCGGGTAAGATTTGTCAAGGTGTAGCTACAGCAGGCAGGCAGGAACACAAAATTGCACTAATCTTTTTTGTGAGGATTTTGAGTAATTGTGTTTTGGTGACAACCCACGTACGTTTCACATCAGCAATTGCTGAAAATTTAGGATGACTCATGTTGATGATGAAAGTCACCCGGTTGAATTGATAAAAATCAAGGAAAAAATGTGCTGTTTGCCGGAAATTCTCTGAAATAGAAATAAATTATGAGTATGCAAAAATACTTTACCGTTGTTTGGTTGATGGGTTTGGCTTTATCTTGTGAATCCCCCATTGTCTTTGGAGAACCACAGCCTAGGGGAGTTAGCGAGCAGGAGGCTTTTGAAAACATTTATCAGGGGGTATACTTTTGTGAGGAGGATAGCGCTTTGATTATTGTTTCTCCGGAGGCTTTTTTTAAAGAAAAAGGCTATTCCTTTACCTTACCTAAGGTCGAGCTGGACACCATGCAAGGTGTTGAGATAGAAAATAACCGGATTTTTATCAGGGAATTGAACCGGTACGCCACAATTGAATATATGAGCGATTCGGTGGTTGTGGGCAATCTAAAGCTTAGGGATACGATTTTCCGCATAGGAACCGACCAGGTTTTGAAATATTACAAAGGGCACCAAATTTTGAATAGAAAACTTTCCGATGGAAAATGGGAAGTGAGCATCCTCCGTCAAGATCAAACAGGAAGCCTTTCCTTCCTATGGACGGTTTTACCGGATGATATGGAAAAGCTGGAAGCCATCACGCCGGTAAAAGATATTTCAACTGAGCAGAAGGAGCGTTTTGAACTTTCGCCCACCAGAACAGCTTTTAAAACATTGCTTAAAACACAATTAATTTTTGAAGAGTGTGATGTATTTGAACGCCTAGGTGATTTACAGCCCGTTAATTAGTTTTACTTCTTTATCTAAATCTAATATTTGGTGTAATACTCAACTCCCTTGATCCAGAGGTTGGTCTCCCTGATCTAATTTACCAAGTGCTGCATCGATATTTTCCTGGGCGCCTCCATCAATAGCAGCGATACCCTTGCGTTTCAATTTAGCAACGGCCATGGCGCTGCGTCGGCCGTACTTGCTAAAAGTGATGATCACTTTTTTCCAGGATTTTATTTGATGGATACGGTTATCAATTTCTTCGTAGGGAACATTTAGAGCTCCGTCGGGATGATAACCAGAATATTCATGACAGGTGCGAACATCCAGTAAAATGGCACCTTTCTCCAAAAGCGATTTTAAAGTGTTGATTACCTTTTCCATGAAATAGCATTTAATGTTGTTTATAGTGAATAAGATTACCTGATAACCATGACCGGCACTTGTGATTCGTAGGTTACAAGCTTTTCGGTCACGCTGCCGAAGAGGAATCCCTCTATCGCTGAATGCCCGGTAGCACCAATTAGTACGAGATTGATCTCATTTTCTTCTGCATAGTCGGAAATATTTCGTGCGACGTTAAAATGTTCACTTACTACTGTTTCAAATGTGAACAGAGATTCGCCTAATTGATTTTCTTCCAGGAAATGTTTGTAGTCTTGTGCAGATCTTTCTTTGAGTAGAGCAACTAAACTGGCATAATTAATTCCTACCTCCGGGGCTATTGCTGCCGGAATGATTACATTGATAGCAACAATTTCAATTTCGGCATTTTTTTTCTTAAAAGAAAGAGCTGTTTGTAAAGCTCTTAAAGAAAAATGTGAAAAATCAACGGGGACGAGGACTTTTTTCAGCGGTAAACGGATCTTATCCCCCACAAAGCAAATACCGGTGTCAGATTTTCGGGCAACCCTGCGGGCGGTGATCCCACTACCTTGGCTATCCTTCTTTTTTCCAACGATTAATAAGTCAATATGTTTTATGTCGAGCCAGTGAATTAATTTTTGGTAGGGTTTACCTTCAATTACCTCAACTTCAATTTCAAGGCTCTGATCTTCAGTGAAAAATGCGTTTACCTTGTCGTTAATATCTTCACTTAATTTTTCATCAACCGGAGTTTCGGGAAGAAATAACTTGTAAAATTCTGCCTTACTGCTTTCAGGCATTTCCAAATCGGGTACGATATGAACGAAATAAATTTTCTTTACCCGAAATAATTGCGTCAGGTACTTGGTATAGGCTAAAATTTGATCATCTTTGGCAGTCAGATCAAGGGCGATTAAGATGCGGTTAAAATTGGTCATATACTAATTATAAATCATTAACTCCTTTTCTTTTTTTATACTGACAGGAGGGATATATTTGCTGTAGCCAAATTACTAGACTTTTGACGCTAGACTCTAGAAGTTAGACTAAAAATTCTAACTAA